>CAMHLN010000001.1 GCA_946186155.1 uncultured Clostridia bacterium
GGATTCAAAATTGCAGTTTCTCACATTGACTCTCCAAGATTAGATTTAAAACCCAATCCTCTTTATGAAGATAATGAAGTAGCTTGGATGAAAACTCACTATTATGGTGGAATAAAAAAATATCAATGGACAGCTATTCCTTTGGCTTTGCATGGAAAAATTATCCTAAAAGATGGTAAAAATCTCACTATTTCTATTGGAGAAAACGAATCTGACCCGTGTTTTTATATTTCTGACCTTTTGCCCCACTTGGCAAGAGAGCAGATGTCTCAACCAATGTCTAAGGCAATTGCAGGAGAAAGTTTAAACATCATCGTTGGAAGTTTGCCTCTTAAGTTTGAAAAAGAATCTGATCTTGTTAAGTTTAATGTTTTAAAAATTTTGAACGAAAAATATGGAATAATAGAGTCTGACTTATCTTTTTCAGAGTTAGAGCTTGTTCCTGCATTTAAATCAAGAGACATTGGGTTCGACAGAGGATTGATTGGGGGATATGGACATGATGATAGATGTTGTTCATTTCCTGCATTTGAAGCTTTAATGAGTGCTGATATTCCAGAACAAACTTCTGTTGTGATGCTTGCAGATAAAGAGGAAATAGGAAGCGAAGGAAACACTGGAATGAAATCTCAGTTTTTCAAGTATTTTCTAGCTGACATAGCAATGCAAGATGGGCTGAAAACGAGACATGTTCTGTCTAAATCAAAATGTTTGTCTGCAGATGTAGACGCCGCTTTTGATTCGAATTATGTATCAAGCTTCGATAGTTTGAATAGCTCATTTTTAAATCGTGGAGTTGTAATAACTAAGTATACTGGGTGTGCTGGAAAATCAGGAGCTTCAGATGCTTCTGCTGAATTTATAAGTTATCTGCGTAATATTTTTGATAAGAATAATGTAAATTATCAGTTTGGGCAACTTGGCAAGGTCGATACAGGAGGCGGTGGAACTGTTGCAAAATATGTGGCAAATTTGAACATCGATGTTGTTGATGTGGGAATTCCTGTTTTGTCTATGCATTCTCCTTTTGAGGTTATATCTAAACTGGATTTATATGAGATGTTCAAGGCTGTTAAATCATTTTTTGAATAATTTTGAGGTAACGAATGAAAGATATGGTTAAAGAAATTTTAACTGCAAACGAAAAAGCAAAAAAAAGCAAAAAGAAAGCAGAAATTAAAAGATTTAAATTTGTTGGAAAAATGAAAGCTCGTTTGGATGAAAAGAAATCCGATTATATAGATAAAGCTAGGATGAATATTAAGATTATCGAAAAGCTGGAGAAATCTAAAGCTGAAGTAGAAATTAGTAGAATCAAAGATGAGTATGAAAAAACTTTGCGTAAAATTGATGAGATTTACCTCAAGAATAAACAAGAGTGGTGTGCCCAAATTTTTAATAATGTAGTAGAGAAAAAAAGATGATTAAATCTTTATCGAATGCAATTTTGGTCAAAATAAGAGCGCGGTATGCTAAAAGATTAACTCGAGAAGATTATAGTAATCTTGTATCTTGCAATAAAGTATCAGATGTGGCTTCCTATTTGAAGAACAAACCGATTTATTCTGAATCTTTGTTGAGATTGAATGACAAAGAAATTCACCGTGGTCCCCTCGAATCTGCATTGATTCAGTGCTTTTTTGAGGATTTATCGATTTTAGCAAAGTATGACCTTGCATTTAGCAAGAAAATTTTCAAATATATTTTGACTAAATTTGAAATTCAACAAATAGGAAAATTTCTTGTTTTTTTGAAATCTGGAAATCTAAAAAAATTTGAGTGTTTGTATTCTAGTTTTTTAGAATCGGGGTCAAAAATTCTCTTCAAAGAGTTTAATAATGCTAAAACTTACGGAGACTTGCTTAAATCTTTAGCCAAAAGTGATTATTATAGTATTTTGAAATCGAATGAATCGGACAATAAGATTTTTGATATTAACAAAATAGAAACTGGACTTTATAATTATCTTTTTGGGATAATTTTTGAATCTGTTTCAAAGTTTAATGCCAAAATTAGAGAAAAAACAAAAAAATTTTTGTACGATTGTGCAGATGTTGCTAATGTTATACGAGCTGCAAGATCTAAAAAATTTTACAATTCAGAAAACGAATATATTTCTGATATAATGTTCCAGTTTGGAGATTATAAATTTACCAAATTTGATTTGTTATCTTATTCGAAATTTTCAAACTTTGATTTTATAAATAGCGAGATTAAGTCAATAAAAGATTTAGAGAGATTCTCAAAAATTATGAAATTTAATTGGTGTAAAAAAAATATAAGATACTCAAATATTTCAGAGATAGTTGGATTTTCGTATGTTTCTCTTAAAGAGATAGAAATATCTAATGTTGTGAACGTAATAGAGGGAGTAAGGTATAATCTTTCAAAGGAAATTATTGAACAAATGCTTGTAGTATAGGGTGTGTGATATGTCTGTTGTTAATATGAGACTTATTAGTATTATAGGATTTTTAAATGAGCTAGATTCTGTTGCTTCTGCATGTGTTTCGTTATCTGCTTTTGAACCTGATTATGTAGATAGATTTTTTGAAGGGACCGAGAAGTTTAGTCCTTTTGTCAATGACAAAGATTCAATTTCTATTCAAAATGGTTTGCTTTCTGCTGCTCAGAAAATGAACAAAAAAATTGAATTATCCGACTGTGCTCCAATAATGGGTAAGAAACACATATTGAAATATGTATCTTCATTTTCTGATAAATGCGAGAAAAATTTAGAAAAAATCAAGATTCTCAAAGATGAAATGCAGAAGAATAAAATTAAAATTGAGAATCTCGAGAAATTCAAAAATTTAAGATACAAAATAAACAGATTTAAAAACTTAGACTATGTATCTTTTAAATTTCTGAAAATTTCAAAGTTAGATTGCGAAAAATTAGATTCCATGGATGAGAATTACGATAAATTTGCTTTTGAGATATTTTCTGAAGATCTCACAAGCTGCTATTGCTTTTTCTTTATCTCTAATGAATTCAAGGAAAAATTTGATGAAATTCTCAAAGATACTAAATTTACGGAGTTTGATTTTTCAGATCTAGAATTTACTCCATCTCAGGAAATGGAAAATTTGAAAATTCGAAACAATCAAATAGAGTTGGAAATACAGAAAATTCAAGATGGATTGGAAAAGTTTTGGATTCATCAAAAAAATTATTGTTCCAGAGTTTATTCATGTCTAAAAGAATATGAAAAGCTTGAATATATAAAAAGTTTTGCGAAAGTCTACAATGATAATTTCATTCTTGTAGGATGGATTCCTGAGTCAAAAGTTGGAGAAATATCTGAAAAATTGGATAAAATATCGAGAATTGAGTATTCAATCGAGTCAGGAGACGAAATTCTGAAGTTTTCTCCTCCTACGAAATTGAAAAACAAGAATATTTTTTCTCCATTTGAGTTTTTTGTTTCAACTTACGGATTACCAAAGTATTCAGAAGTTGATCCAACTTCGTTTGTGGCAGTAACGTATACTATAATATTTGGCGTAATGTTTGCTGATGTTGGTCAAGGATTGCTTCTAGCTTTAGTTGGATTTCTGCTGAATAGATTTAAGAAAATAAGTTTGGGCAAAATCATGACTACTTGCGGGATTTCATCTTCTATATTTGGTTTGATTTTTGGTTCAGTCTTTGGATTCGAGCACGCTCTAGACTTTTTCTATAATTCCATAGGAATTAAGCCGATAGATGTTATGAATTCAGCTATGAATATTATAGTTTCATCCATAATGATAGGAATTTTCTGTCTAATAATGGCTATGTGTGCAAATATCTATTCGTTGGTGAAAAAAAGAAACATCAAAGAGGCTATTCTTTCTCACAGTGGATTATGTGGAATAGTCTTGTATTCGTCTTTTGTTTGCTTAATCGTGGAAAAAATGTACAATTCTGTCTTTATTAGCCCACTTTTGTTAGTTATATCTATTTCTGTTTCTTTGATTCTTATATTTTTGAAGGAGGCTATAAAATCCAGCGGGAAAGAGATAAAATGGGGAGGATACATTCTTTCTCAAGTTTTTGAGCTTTTTGAGATAGTTTTGGGATATTTTACAAACACCATTTCATTTATAAGGATAGGAGTTTTCATATTTGTTCATGCCGGAATGATGATGGTGGTTTTTAATCTCGCAAAAATGTCAGGAAGCATGTATCTTCTCGTTGTGATCTTAGGCAATTTGTTCGTAACTTGCTTCGAAGCATTGCTTGTAGGAATGCAAGTTATGAGATTGCAATTTTGTGAACTTTTCGGAAGATTTTTCGAAGGAGGAGGTCGCGAATTTAAGCCTATTATTAATAAAATAAAGAAAATTTGATCTTGTATTTTTTGAAATTAAGTACTATAATGTGGGCCTGATTTTTTAGGAGGATTGAAATGTCAGAATTAGTTTTTGTTCCAGTTGGTTTTTTAATTTTATCTGCTCTTTTGGCTATTTATTTGGTTAAAAAAGGAGCAAACAAAAAGGGAGTTTTTATCTCTCAAATTATTTCTTTTGCATGTTTGACTATTGGTTGCTTCGTTAAATGTGCAAATTCGTCCTATGTTAGAGCTGTTGAAGAGTCTGCTGCAAGTGGTGCCATTTCAGGAGATAAGTCAATTGGTTTTGCAATAGGGTTAATTGCTGCTTCGTTGGCTCTCGGATTGGCAGGTATAGCTGCTGGTATGGCTTTATCTTCTGCAATTCCTGCTGCCATAGCTGCTATGTCTGAAAATGAAAAGACTTTTGGTAAATCGATGGTTTTTGCAATTTTTGGAGAAGCTATAGTTTTATATGGATTCCTTATTGCAATATTCATTTTAAACAAGCTTGATTCATTTATTGGGTAAGTTGGGAAATTATGAAGATTTTTCTTGTTAGCGATAATGTAGATACTGCAATGGGGTTTCGTTTAGCTGGAGTAGATGGTGTTGTGGTTCATTCGGAAGAAGAAGTGGTGGAGACAATCAGCAATCTTTTGAGTGATAAAAATGTAGCTCTGATAATGATTGCAGAAAATCTTGTTGAACTTTGCAGAGAGTGGATTTATGAAGTAAAGTCTTCGGCGCATACGCCTATAGTTCAAATTCCTGATAGACATGGTAGTAAGAAATCTGCGAGTGTTATTATTGGGGAGTATTTGAAAAGTGCCCTCGGAGTTAGTTTATAATGTCTGGAGTGATTATTTTTGGCAGAAAAATCGAAAAAATCCATAAGTAGATTTCTTCATTCCATTGATAAATGTGCCAAGAGAGAAGAAATAAGGTTGGCAGATGAGCTTGAAAAACTTGAAGAAGAGAATTGGAAAAAAGAAGAAGTGAAGATAATTGAGAATGCTCGTTTCTTGATGATGTCTGAACTCGCAAGTATCAAGAATAAAATTTCTATGAGTATTTACAATGTTAGACTGAATTTTACGCAAAAGATTTTTCTGAGAAAAAAAGAAATAGAAGAAGAAATTTTTGATATTTGCAAAACTGATATAGAAAATTTTGTAGAAACTGATGAATATAAGTCAAAGCTTAAAGACTCTATTGCTGGAGCTTCAGCGTCTCTTGGTGGTTCTTTAGATATTTTCGCTAGAAAAGAAGATGTAGATTATCTAAATTCCGTATCTAATAGTGAAAATAAAGTTTTTGAAACTCAAAAAATAAAGTACGGTGGGTTGATATTTTGTAAAGATAACGTCGTTCTTGATGATACTTTTGACACACGCATGCAAGAGCAAAGAAAATGGTTCATTAAGTATTGTGTTTCTAAGTTAGTATAATGGTGGAGTATTAAATGAAAGATGAAGTTATTTATGGGATAAACGGTCCTGTTGTTACTGTTAAAGATTCTAAATCTTTTTCAATGTCTGAGATGGTTTATATAGGCCCCGATAGCCTCATTGGAGAAGTTATTAAAATAGATTCTGAAATAACAACTATTCAATCTTATGAAGAAACGAGTGGGTTGTCTCCTGGGGATAAGATTGTTGGTTCAGGAACAGCTATGAGTTTGCTATTAGGTCCCGGTATAATAGGAAATATATTTGATGGAGTTCAAAGGCCTCTTAAAAGCATAGAGAAATCTGCAGGTTCGTTTATTCCCAAAGGATGCTCCGTTAGTCCGCTAGATGATTCAAAAGTATGGGATATGGATATAACGGTTAAAATGGGTCAGAATTTATCTGAAGGTCAGATTTATGCTGTCTGCATGGAAACTCAATCTATAGAACATAGATTTATGGTTCCCATTGGAGTCAATGGAAAAGTGATTGAAGTTAAGCCAAGTGGAAAATACCAGATAAACGACGTTATTGCTAAACTGGAAACCAAAAATGGAGTATTTGATCTTTCATTGTGCCAAAAGTGGCCTATACGAATTCCCAGAAAAGTTGCCAAAAGACTCCCGATAGACATTCCTCTTGTGACTGGTCAAAGGGTTATAGATTCTATTTTTCCCATCGCAAAAGGAGGGGCAGCTGTTCTGCCAGGAGGATTTGGGGCAGGAAAGACTATGACTCAACATCAGTTTGCAAAATGGTGTGATGCGGACATCATAGTTTATGTTGGTTGTGGAGAACGAGGGAACGAAATGACTCAAGTTTTGGAGGAGTTTTCGAATCTTATTGACCCAAAAACAGGAAAACCAATGTCTGAACGGACAATTTTTATAGCTAATACCTCGAATATGCCTGTTGCTGCAAGAGAGGCTTCAATATATACAGGAATAACTTTAGCTGAATATTACCGGGATATGGGATATGATGTTGCTATGATGGCAGATTCTACCTCTCGTTGGGCAGAAGCATTGAGAGAAATCTCAGGAAGACTTGAAGAAATGCCGGCTGAAGAAGGATTCCCCTCCTATTTGGTCTCTAGATTGTCAGAATTTTACGAAAGAGCAGGAAGATGTTCCACATTGTCAGGTTCTACAGGATCTGTTACAATCATTGGTGCTGTTTCTCCTCAGGGGGCAGATTTTTCCGAACCTGTTACTCAAAACACCAAACGATTTACTAGATGCTTTTGGGCATTAGATAAAAATTTGGCATATGCTAGGCACTATCCCGCAGTGAATTGGAACATGAGTTACAGTGAGTATTTCAGTGATTTGGATCCTTGGTATGCTAAGAATGTTGGTCCTGATTTTACTAAGCTTAGAAAGCAGATTGTGAAAATTTTGCGAGAAGAAGAACGTCTTATGGAAATTGTCAAACTTGTCGGAGAAGATGTTCTTCCCGATGACCAGAAGCTTTCTATTGAAATTGCTAAACTGGTGAGATTCGGATTTTTACAGCAAAATGCATTTCATAGAGAGGACACTTTTGTTCCATTGATTAAACAGCAAGAGATGATGCGAGTTATTATTTACTTGCATGAAAAAGTTAAGAATTTGATATCTGCTTCTGTATCTATGGCAAAAGTTATGGAATTGGGTCTTTTTTCTGATTTAGCAAAGATGAAATATGAGATTCCAAATGATAATATTGAGAAATTTAATGATTATATTTCAAAAATTGATAACCAAATTAAGAAATTGATTTCATAGAAGGTTTTTATGATTTTAAGATATTCTGGATTAACTGAAATTAAAGGTTCATTGATAGCTGTTCAAGGAGTTCAGCATGTTGTTTACGATGAAGTTGTTGAGATTTATCTGGACAATGGAGCTGTCAGACGAGGACGTGTTATTCAAATTGAAGGAGACAAAGCTGTCATCCAAGTTTTTGAAGGAACTCGTTTTATATCTCTTTCGAATACGCAGGTTCGTTTTACAGGTGAACCAATGAAAATAGCTCTTTCTCCTGAAATTTTAGGGAGAGTTTTCAGTGGCGCAGGGGTTCCTATAGACGGACTGGGAGAAATTGCATCTGATAAATATATGGACGTAAACGGGCTACCTATTAACCCTGTATCTAGGATTTATCCTCAGAATTATATATGCACTGGGATATCTTCCATAGATGCTTTGATTACGTTAATTAGAGGCCAAAAGTTGCCCATTTTTTCTGGTTCAGGTCTTAAACATAGTGAGTTAGCTGTTCAGATTGCTAAACAATCTAAATTGTCAGGAGACGAAGAAAGCAACTTTGCTATAATTTTTGCTGCCATGGGAGTAAAAAACGACGTTGCTTCTTATTTCACAAAGGAATTCAGAAATTCAGGAGTTCTTGAAAGAGTAGTTATGTTCTTGAATTTGTCCAATGACCCTGTTATCGAACGTATACTTACTCCAAGAGTTGCATTAACTGCTGCTGAATATCTTGCTTTTGAATTGGGATATCATGCTTTAGTTATAATGACTGACATGACATCTTATGCTGAAGCTTTGCGCGAATTTAGCTCTTCAAAAGGAGAAATTCCTGGAAGAAAAGGATATCCTGGGTATTTATATTCAGATTTTTCTTCTATTTATGAACGGGCAGGGATGATAAAAGGGAAAAAAGGTTCAGTAACTCAGATTCCTATTCTCACCATGCCAGGAGACGATATAACTCATCCCATTCCTGACTTAACAGGGTATATTACAGAAGGGCAAATAGTTATTTCTAG
This sequence comes from uncultured Clostridia bacterium, assembly GCA_946186155.1. Lineage (GTDB taxonomy): Bacteria > Bacillota > Clostridia > Oscillospirales > Acutalibacteraceae > Improbicoccus. The sequence goes on from CAMHLN010000001.1 coordinate 8,537, forward strand.
AAAGTTGGAAAAGGAGGATATTTATCCTGCCATTGATATTTTGCCTTCTCTTTCGAGATTGATGAAAGATGGAATAGGGGAGGAATTTACTCGAGAAGATCATGCTGTTCTTGCAGACCAACTTTTTGCATCTTATGCAAAAGTTCAGGATATCAGATCTTTAGCTTCAGTTATAGGAGAAGATGACCTCAGTGAGAACGATAAATTGTATCTTAAATTTGGCTCTTATTTCGAGAGATATTTTATAAATCAAGGAATAAATGAATCACGAAGCATAGAGCAAACTTTAGATTTAGGATGGAAATTATTATCTATTCTGCCCATTTCTGATCTTTCGAGAGTTAAATCAGAAATGATAGACAAGTATTATATAAAAGATAAGGAATCCTTGAATTTTGAACCTGGCAATTTCTTAGAAAATGAAAATCAAATTTGAGATTTTGAGGTGATGATATGGATTCGCGATTTACTCCGACTAAAGGGAACTTGATTGCTGCAAAGCAGCATCTTGAATTTTCAAAAACTGGGTTTTCTCTTCTTGATAAAAAACAAAATATACTTATAAAAGAACTTATGGCGTTGGTTGGGCGTGCAAATGAAATAAAAGAAAAGATAGACCAAAAATATGTCGAAGCTTATGCCGCGTTGCAAAGAGCGAATGTTTCATTGAGAAATTGCCAGGAGATTTCCATGTCAGTTCCAATTCAGGATTCTGTTAGTGTGTATTTTCGAAATATAATGGGGGTTGAAATTCCTGTTTTTAGTGTTTCAGACCAAAAAGATGCTAAGCCCCCATATCCTTTGCATGATTCAAATTCTTATCTTGACGAAGCTTATTTGTGCTTCAAAGAAGTTACGAATTTGACTGTTCGCTATGCGGAGGTCGAAAATAGTATCTACCGATTAGCTTCTGCTATTAAGAAAACAAAAAAAAGAGCCAATGCTCTGAAGAATTCTATTATTCCAAAGTTTACCAGTGCAATCAAGATAATAGAAAATGCTCTTGAGGAAAAAGAACGAGAAGAATTTACTAGACTTAAAGTTATAAAAAATTTCAAAAGAGGTTGAATGTGTACAGAAATTGTAAATGTGAAGATGTTTGTGAGAAATTAGTAGGTAAAAATTTAGAATTTGCAGGATGGGTTTCAAGCATAAGAGACCACGGGGGAGTTAAATTTATTGATCTTCGTGACGATTCAGGAATTCTTCAAATTGTTGCGAGAGAAGAGCAACTTAAGGATATTTCTAAAGAGAGCTCTGTCCATATTGAGGGAATTTTGCGAAAAAGAGAAGAGAATCTTGTTAACAAAAAAATCAAAACAGGAGAATACGAAGTAGAAGCTAAAAAAATCGAAGTTTTAGGAAAATGTGCGCTTTTGCCTTTCGAAGTGAATGATTCTCGGAATGTAAAAGAAGATTTGAGATTAAAATACAGGTTTTTGGATTTAAGAAATGAAAAAAATCACAAAATAATAAAATTAAGGTCTGAAATTTTGCATTTTCTTAGAAATAAAATGCACAGCCTTGGATTTACTGAAGTTCAAACTCCTATTTTGTCTGCTTCTTCTCCTGAGGGGGCACGAGATTATTTGGTTCCTAGCAGAAAATATAAAGGAAAGTTCTACGCTTTGCCACAAGCTCCGCAGATTTTCAAGCAACTTTTGATGGTTTCAGGAATTGATAAATATTTTCAGATTGCTCCATGTTTCAGAGACGAAGATTCAAGAGCCGATAGAGCTCCAGGGGAATTTTACCAGCTTGATTTTGAAATGGCATTTGCTCACCAAGAGGATATTTTTAAAGCAGGAGAAGAAATTTTATACTCTCTTTTTTCTGAGTTTTCTGATAAAAAAATAACTTCTATTCCTTTCCCCAGGATATCTTATAAAGAATCAATGGAAAAGTACGGAACAGACAAGCCAGACTTGCGAAATAAACTAACTATAGTAGATTTGAGTAATATATTTTTAGGTTCAGGATTTTCCGCATTTGATGGTAAGACAGTTAAATCAATAACAGTTCCAGATGCATCAAATTGTCCTCGAAAATTTTTTGATAAAATGAACCAGTTCGCACAAGAAATAGGAATGCAAGGTCTTGGGTATGTAAAATTCGATTCGAATATGGTGCCATCAGGTCCTATAAATAAGTTTATTCCTGATAATCTTAGACAAGAATTTTTAAAACTAACTGATGCAAAGCCGAATTCTTCTGTTTTTTTCATATCTGACGAAAAACCAAAAGCCCAAAAATTTGCGGGAGAAATTCGTACAAAACTAGCTAAAGAACTTGATTTAATAGATAAAAATTCTTTCGAATTTTGCTATGTGACTGATTTTAATATGTACGAAAAAGATGATGATGGAAAAATTATATTCACTCACAATCCATTTTCTATGCCCCAGGGAGGAATGAAGTCTTTGGAGAATTTGAATCCTCTTGAAATTTTAGCCCATCAATACGATATAGTTTGCAATGGGATAGAACTTTCATCAGGAGCAGTTAGAAACCATGACCCTGAAACTTTGGTCAAAGCATTTGAAATTGCGGGATACTCAAGAAATGAAGTAGTAGAGAAGTTCCCTTCTCTTTACAATGCTTTGTGCTATGGAGCTCCTCCACATGCAGGAATGGCTCCTGGGTTAGACAGAATGATTATGCTTCTCTCAGATTCGGATAATATCAGGGAAGTAGTTGCGTTTCCAATGAACGGAAATGCTCAAGATTTGCTTTTAGGAGCTCCAAATTTTGTTAGCGAAGAGCAATTGAGAGAAATTCATATCAAAATTAGAGATTAGTGATTGAAATTGATTTTTTAAATTGTTACAATTGCCGAAAAGGAGTTGATAATTTGATTAATAAAAACGAAATGCTGAAATTGACAAGTTCTTCGAGGTTAGAATTTTCTGAAGATGAAATTCCAAAATTGATGAAAGATATGGAAAGTATTATGGAGTTTACGGAAAAAGTGGCAGAATATAATTATTCTGATTTGCATTGTGATTGTCCTGTTGAGAAAAGAAGAATTGATGAGAGTGTTGATTTAGGTGAGTTTACGAGAGAAGAAATTCTGAGTGGTGCAATAAGTAAAAATGGTTTCTTCTTTATAAAAAATAGTAATTAGAGGTTTCTATGAGAAAAAGTAATAGTGTTATAAAGAAAATTCATAACGCGCTGGTGTCGAGGAAAATTTCTTGTTTTGAACTTGTGAGTTGGTATTTGAAAGAAATAGAAAAAAGTGACCTTAATGCTTTTATTTCAGTTACAAAGGAAAGTGCTCTTGAAGAAGCAAAAAAGGTAGATTCTAAATTGGAAAGAGGAGAGAAAATAGGACTTCTTGAGGGGGTTCCTATTTCTTTGAAGGATAATCTTTCCACAAAGGGAGTTTTAACAACTTGTGCATCGAAGATGCTCAGCAATTATGTGCCTATTTACGATGCCACTGTTTGCGAGATTTTGAAAAAAAACGGCACGATTTTGCTTGGAAAGAACAATATGGATCAGTTTGCAATGGGTTCTTCGAATGAAACTTCATACTTTGGTCCCGTTAAGAATCCTCATAATAAATCTAAGGTTCCTGGAGGAAGTTCAGGGGGATCTTGTGCGTCGGTTGCTGCAGGATTGGCTGCATTTAGTATAGGAAGTGACACCGGAGGATCAATTAGGCAGCCTGCTTCGTTCTGTGGAATAGTCGGTTTGAAGCCCACTTATGGAGCTATATCTCGCTATGGATTGATTCCATTGGCTTCAAGTTTAGATCAAATTGGTCCGTTAACTTTAACTGTTGAAGATTCCGCCATAGTTTTTGATTGTTTGTCAGTTCATGACCCAAGAGATGAAACGTCGAGTAGAATCAAAATACCAAAAAGTTTTGAGCATCTTAATGATAAATTGCCTAAGTTGAGGATCGGAGTTCCCACAAATTGCTTTAAGGGATCCGATAAAGAGGTTTATGATTCAGTAGAAAATGCGATAAAATTTTACGAAAAATTAGGAGCTACTGTTACGCATTTTGAGTTTCCTGAATTAGATTCTTCTATGCCTGTGTACTGTGTTTTAGGAAGAGCTGAAACTGCTTCGAATATGGCGAGATATGATGGTATAAGATATGGTTACAAATACACTGGGAAATATGAAGATGTTAACGATTTGATGGCAAAAACTAGATCAGATGCATTAGGAGAAGAGGTAAAGAGAAGAATTTTGATTGGTTCCTACGTTCTCAACTCTGGATATTACGACTCTCTTTATAAAAAATCACTGGGATTAAGAAAGTTAATTACAGATAAATTCAATAAACAGTTTGAAAAATTTGACGTTATCATAACTCCTACATCTCCGTTTACTGCCTTCGATTTCGACTATGCACATGGAGACCCCGTTAAGATGTATTTAGCGGATATTTGTGTTGTTAATGCTAATATTGCTGGTATTCCTGCTATCTCTATTCCTTGTGGATATGATTCCAAAAATTTACCTATTGGCATGCAGTTGATGTCTAAGAATTGGTCAGAAGATTTTCTGTTGCGAGTGTCTTATGCTTACGAAAAAGAGAACTTTTTCGCAAAAATTATAGGAGGTGTTCAGTTTGAAATATAATCTCGTTTGTGGATTTGAAACTCACATAGAATTATCAACTGATACTAAACTTTTTTGTCATTGCAAGGTGAAATTTGGTTCAGAACCTAACACGAATTGTTGCCCAGTTTGCATTGGGGCTCCTGGAACGCTGCCTGTTTTAAATAAGCAAGCTGTGAATTACGCTATTAAAATGGGTATTGCTTTAAATTGTGAGATAAACTTATTTTCAAAAATGGAACGTAAGTGTTATTTTTATCCAGATTTAGCTAAGGCTTATCAGATTTCTCAAAACGATTTGCCTGTCTGTGGCAAAGGATTCGTTCAACTTGATAGTGGCAAAAAAATAAGGATAAATCACATTCATATTGAGGAAGATGCCGGAAAAATAAAGAATGAATCAGACGGAATTTACGTTGATTACAACCGTGCCGGAGTTCCGTTAATTGAAATTGTGAGTGAACCTGATATATCTTCTCCTGAAGAAGCTCAGGAATATATAGAAAAATTGCAATTGACAGCTCGATATTTAAAAATTTCTGATGCTAAAATGCAAGAAGGTTCCATAAGATGCGATGTGAACATTTCTGTTAAGCCAGAAAATTCTTCGAAGTTGGGAACTAGAATTGAAATCAAAAACATGAACTCCATTGCATTTATATGTAAAGCTTTAAAATATGAGTATCAGCGTCAAGTTGATGCTATTGAATCAGGAGAAAAATTAATTCAAGAAACTAGAAGATTTAACGAATCTCGCGGTTGCACTGAGAGCATGCGTGAAAAAGAAAATAGTGGGGATTATGGATATTTTCCGGAACCTGATTTGCTCAGTATATGCTTAGATGAAAAAGAAGTTAATGAAATAAAGAGTTCCCTCCCCGAAATGTATGATAGTAGGATAAAAAGATATATAGAAATGGGAGTTTCTGAGAAAATTGCTAAAGTTTTGGTGAAATATGTAAATGTTTCTGATTTTTTTGATAAATCTTTAAAAAACTGCAAATTTCCTGAAAAAGTTGCTAATTTCATAGTAGGTTCTATATTTGGTTTTCTAGGAACTGAATCGAAAAAAGAAGATTTCGACATTTCCGTTTCTCCTGAAGATTTAGGACGTCTTGTGAATTTTGTTTCAGAGAATAAAATAAGTATGGCAAGTGCTAAGGAACTTCTTGTTGAATCGTTGGAAAATAATTCCAGTTTAGGAAACAAAATTTCTGAATTTTTGGCTAATGACAAAGGATTTGATTTGGACAAAGTTTGTGAAGAATGTGTTGCTGAAAATCCTGGAGCAGTTAATGACTATCTAAAGGGAAAAGAAAAAGCTCTTCAGTCCATAATTGGAGGCGTCATGGCGAAAACAAAGGGTAGAGCTAATGTTGCGGAAGCTAGAAAAAAGATATTGAATTTAATCAAAATTCAATCGAAGTAGGTGGTTTTATGTTTGATTTCACTTGGATAATTGCGGCAATTTCTATCGTGGGTTCTTTTTTGAATATAAAAAAGAATCCCGTGTGTTTTTATTTGTGGGTTATTTGTGAGATTATGTGTTTGATAATTGACACAAAAAATCAACAATATGGTAGGGCTTTTTTGGACTTTTTCTGCATTGCGATGAATATTTATGGAATTTTTTCTTGGTCGAAGAAAGAAAAATCAGAGAAGGAAGTTGCCTAAATTTTGAGGAGTTTCCAAAGATATTTTTCCAAGTTGGCCGCTTTGGAATTTTTTTATAAATATTCTTGATGCTCTATCCAAATCTAGATTTCCTCCTGAGGATTTGCATCCGTTGGATGACGCGAAATTTGACAAAACCACCTCGGGAGGATTACTGTATTCTAAGTTTTTTATGAGATTCAACGCTAATTCTTCAAAATCTAAAATTTCCGATTTAATAAGACCTAAATAAGATATTTTTTTGGCAGACTCTGAATCAATTTTTGGAGTTAAAATTCCAGGGGTGTCACATATTTCCAAAATTCCACAAGAAACCCAATTCAAATCCCTTGTTACCCCTGCTCTATTTTCTACTTTGAGCTTTTTTTTGCCCACCAGATTATTTATAAAACAAGATTTTCCAACATTAGGGATTCCAATTACGGCAGCCTTAAATTTTCTTTGGAATTTCTTTTTCATGTTTAAATTATTTAATATTTTTAAAACATCTTGATAAATTTTATGTGTTTTGTCTGATTTAAAAGATAAAATGTTTTTGGATTTAAAATATGTAATCCAAGAGTTTGTAATTGAATTGTTTGCTAAATCAGATTTTTGCAAAACAACAACACGAGGCTTTGATTTTGTTATATTATCGAAAATTTGGCCGCGAGAGCTAAAAGGGGCTCTGGCGTCAACGACTTCAAACCAAAAATCAACAAACTTTTCAATTTGCTGAATTTTTTTCAAAGATTTAGCCATATGCCCAGGGAACCAACTTATTTTGAAATTTTCATCCCTAAACATTTTCAGATGCAGATACCGAAGCATTGCTATTACTATTTTGTTCAGCAGTTGGAAGACCACGAATTCGATTGAAAGGGAAGTAAATCCCCGCAGCTCTTCCTAAAACATATTCATTCTTGATGACCCCAAGTTCCCTGCTGTCGGTGGAATTATTCCTGTTGTCCCCCATGACGAAGCAATGTCCTTCGGGAATTTTCTCAGGAATTTCAAGACTTCCTCTAGAAAAATATGGCTCCTTTATGTAGGGTTCACTTATTTTTTTCCCATCTACGTAGACTGAAGAATCTTCAAAATTTACATAAAGAGATTGCCCTTCAGTAGCTATAACTCTTTTTACTATGGACTCAGAAAGATCTCCAAACTTTTTTATAACAACAATATCCCCGTTAGTAGGCTTGTAATCATACCTCCACACGAAAAGTTTATCCCCGTTATGCAGAGTGTTCAACATAGAACTTCCTTGGACAGTAAAAAGGCGGAAGAAAAAAGTCAACATGAAAACTACAAATATAAGAGATTGTACTACTACTTCAAACCACTCAAATAGAAAACACGTTACTTCTGAACCTTCAGCTATAAAAACATCTTCCTTATTTTCTTTGTTCTCTAAGTTATCCATTTAAATCACCTCGATAATAAAACTTAAAAGTGAAATCAATCATCAAAGGCCCAAACTTTTAGATATATCAACCTTAACCTTAGCAGATTTACCCACTCTATCACGCAGGTAATACAATTTATTGCGTCGAACCTTTCCTTTGTTGCAAACAACAATATTTTTTACATTTGGGCAATTTAGAGGAAAAACTCTCTCTACTCCTACCCCATGAGAGATTTTACGAACAGTGAAAGAAGCAGAAATTCCTTTTCCACGTCTAGAAATAACAATCCCCTCAAAAGATTGAACTCTAGTTTTGTTTCCCTCTGTAATTTGTACGTCAACACGAACGGTGTCTCCTGCCCTAAAAGATGGTCTACCTTCCACCATAGAATCTTTCTCAATTTCATAAAGTAAATCGTTAGTCATAAAAAAACTCCTTAAACGTCAGATTTTTGTATTCTATCAGATAAAAACAATATGTGCAAGTTTTATTTTTTAGATTTTTCCTTTAGATAGTCAAAATCTTTATTTTTCATCTTAATATTTTCATTTGGATAAAATTTTTCAATTCTATCTTGTTCGATATTTTCACGGGGAGTATATAGTCCTCCGGTTACAAAATTTAAACTTTTGTCATTTTTCAGTTTTTTATACATAAATATCATCACCTTTTCTGAAAATATAGTTGCATTTTCACATAATTAAATGCAAAAGTCAAGATTTTAATGGCAAAAAAGTGTTTCTAAATTGTAATTTTTTTTGCAAAAATCAAAAAAATATTTGACAAAAAATTTTTCGTGAGTGATAATACCCTGCATTGTTCCAAAAAATATTACAAAAGTAGGTGTATTATTATCAATATTGTAACTATTAATTCAGCAACTAGGAACACTGCAAAATTTTTTCTTACATTTCTTACATTAGCAGGTACTATTCGTTCCAGTGAAGTTGTGACAAATATGATGAACGAGTCAGTTTATGCTTCTAGCAAAACATTTGACGTGATAGATTCTCTCGAGGAAATTGTTAAATCTGACGATAACAATGATTCTGCAAAAGAGATGGAAATTTCAAAAGAGACGATAGAAAACATATCTAAAATTATTGAATCTGAGAAAAAGAAGGATTCAGGGAAAAGTTTAGAAAAATCTTCTAAATCCAACGAAAAAAAAGCTATTAAAGCTGAAAAAGAGAAAGAAACTAAAATTTGTGAACCTACTAAAAAGAGTGAAGTTAAAGCTCAAAATAAGCAAGCAACTCAGTCGGAAGTTCAAAAAGTTGAGCCAAAAGATGGTGTAAATTTAGATAATGCCATAGTTTTAAAGGGTGATGCTACTGCTTATGCTTATACCGGGAGAAATATGGCAAATGGGCAAGCTCCAAAACCTGGAGTTCATTGTGCAATGCGTCGTGAGTTTATAGGCAAAAGAGCTAGGGTTGTAACTGCTAAAGGACAAGTTTTTGACCTAGAAATCGGAGATACAGGGGGAGCATTGCGAAAGGGATCTGCAGTGGTAGATATATATTTAGGCAGCGTAGAGGAGTGCAAGGCTTTTGGTAGGCAAAAATGCACAGTTTACGTTTACTAGTTATTAAAATACAAATTTAAATTTCTCATTTGAATTTTAAACCGAAATTTTGTACGATTACTGGCTTTAAAATTGTAAGTGAGAATTTTTTTGTCAAAAGGCTTAAGTTTAGCTGGTAGAAATATATTTTTTTTGATAAACTTATCGGGTAAATTATATCAAAAAGAGGTATAAAATGTGTAATTGTCGAACTCGTTTTGCTCCTAGCCCGACAGGATATATGCATATAGGGAACTTAAGATCTGCTCTTTATAATTATCTAATATCGAAATCTTTGGGAGGAAAATTCATCCTTAGGATAGAAGATACTGATAATAAAAGGCAAATCAAAGGAGCAGAGCAGATTATTTATGATACTCTTGAATCTACCGGATTGTCTTACGATGAAGGGCCATCCGTTGGAGGAGATTTTGGCCCATATATTCAAAGTGAAAGAAAAGATATTTATCTAAAATACTCAAAAATTTTAGTAGATAGGGGAGGGGCGTATTACTGTTTTTGCAAAAAAAAAGATGATAATAGTTCTTGCAATTGCAGAAATTTATCAGCAGAAGAGGTAGAAAATTTTTTGGCGGATAGAAAATCTTATGTTGTGAGGCAAAAAATGCCTAAAGAGGGATCCACAAGTTTTGATGATCTCGTTTTTGGACATATCGAGGTTGAAAATTCTGGGTTGGAAGATCAAATCTTGATAAAATCAGATGGAATGCCTACTTACAATTTCGCAAATGTAGTTGACGATCATTTGATGCAGATTTCTCACGTAGTTAGAGGATGTGAGTACCTCTCTGCTACCCCTAAGTATAATCTTTTATACGAATCGTTTGGATGGGAGATTCCTACATATGTTCATCTTCCTTTGATAATGGGTAAGAATCCAGATGGTACTGTGACTAAGCTTTCGAAACGGGCAGGAGCTGTTAGTTTTTTGGATTTGGTAAACGAAGGTTATCTTCCTGAGGCGATAATAAACTACATTGCCTTTCTCGGATGGTGTCCAAGTTCTAATAAGGAAATTTTTTCTCTTTCTGAGCTTGTAGAAGAATTTTCAATAGACAATATAGGTAAATCTCCTTCGATTTTTGATTATGAAAAACTCCAGTGGGTAAATGCTCAACATATAAAACTTTTATCTGATGAATCGTTTGCGAACATGGCAAAAAAGTATGTGAATTTTGACGTAGATTTAAATAAATTATCTAAGATTTTGAAATCTAGAATATCCAAATTTGACCAAATTCCAGAAATGATTGATTTCCTAAGAGAAATGCCAAAGTTTGATAAAGAATTGTTTTTGAACAAAAAAAACAAGACTAATGAGGAGAATATTCCAATTATTCTAGAAAAATCTATTGAGGTTTTGGAAAAAATTTCTGACTGGAACAACGATAAATTGTTCGAAAGATTGGTAAAGTTATCTGACGATATGAACTTGAAAAAAAATTCTGTTATGTGGGCCGTGAGGATTGCCATATCAGGAAAGCATGTGACTCCTGGTGGGGCAACTGAAATTTTGGAAATTCTTGGGAAAGAAGAATCTCTTGAAAGATTGAATAATTCTCTTAAATTATGGAAATAGAGGAGGTAATTGATGTCTGAAACAGGAAATTTTATATATTCGAAAATTGAGGAAGATATTTCTCCCTCTGGCAGATTTTTTGGCAAAAAAATTCATACTCGGTTTCCTCCTGAACCTAATGGATTTTTGCATATTGGTCATGCTAAAGCTATGTATATAAGTTATCTTTCGGCGAAAAAGTTTGATGGTTTTTTCAATTTGCGAATGGATGATACTAATCCTAGCAAAGAGGATTCTTCTTTTATCGAGTCTATAATAGAAGATGTGAAATGGCTAGGAATCGATTTTGGAGATAAAATTTATTACGCATCTGATTATTTTGAGGCGATGTACCAGAATGCTATAAATCTTATAAACAAAGGATTGGCTTATGTTTGTGATTTAACTGCTGAAGAAACCAAAAAATTTCGAGGAGATCTTCAGAATCCTGCTGTAAGCCCATTTAGAGATAGGTCGATTGAGGAAAACTTAGATTTGTTTCAACGCATGCGTGCAGGAGAATTCGAAGATGGCTCGAAAACTTTAAGAGCAAAAATCGACTTGTTTTCTGGAAATTTCAATTTGAGGGATCCAGTTTTGTATAGAATAATGAAGAAAAACCATCATAGGACGGGAAATTTGTGGCCTATATATCCAATGTATGATTACGCTCATCCAATTGAGGATGTTTTGGAAGGAATCACTCATTCTCTTTGTTCTATTGAATTTGGAGACCACAAGCCTTTGTATGATTGGGTTGTAGAGCATATAGATTCTGAACATAAACCAAGAAGAATAGAATTTTCGAGACTGAATTTAGATCATACCGTTATGAGCAAAAGAAAATTGAAGTTACTGGTCGATAAAGGCATAGTTTCAGGATGGGATGACCCAAGAATGCCTACTATTTCTGGGTTGAGAAGAAGAGGATTTACTCCTGATTCTATTAAATCTTTTTGCCAAAAAATCGGAATTTCAAAATCTGTTGGCACGGTGGAATATCAACTTCTCGAGAGTTGCTTGAGAGATGATTTGAATTTGAAAGCAAACAGAGTTATGGCAGTTTTGAATCCCGTTAAATTGGTTATAGAAAACTATCCTGAAGGCAAGGAAGAAGAATTTGAGATAGAGAATAATCCTAATGATGAATCTGCTGGAAATAGAAAAATTTCATTTGGCCGCGTTTTATACGTCGAGCGTGCAGATTTTATGAAAGAAAAAACGAAAGGATTCTTTAGGTTATTCCCAGGGTCTACTGTTAGATTAAAATCAGCGTATGCAGTTACGTGCACGGGATACAAAGAAGATAAAAATGGAAACGTTACTGAAATAAATTGTAAATATCATCCGGAGACTTTTGGTGGAAAAAATCTTGAAGGAGTTAAGATAAAGTCTACTATCCATTGGCTAAACGTGAATCATTGTATTGATATTCAGGTGAATTTGTATGATTCTCTATTTACTTGTGATAATCCAGATGAAAGTGGAGATTTTTTGAACAATATTAACGAAAATTCTCTTGAAGTTTTGGAAAATTGCAAAATTGAAGATTTCGTAAAAAATTGCTCACCAGGAGAACATTTTCAGTTCTTAAGAAATGGATATTTTTGTTTGGATTCTTCGAAAAGCGCAAAAGGAAATTTGATTTTTAATAAATCAGTGTCTTTAAAAAGTAGTTATAAAGTTTCCCGATAATAATTTTTTGAAATAGCAAATTTCACACAAGATAATTGTGTGATTTTTTTATTTATCCAAGTTAGAACCCATTTCGTAGAGTTCGCATAGTATATGTTAATCAAAATTTTCTGTCTTTTTGGCCAGCAAATTTAATTAAGGATAATAGGAGGAAACAATTTTGCAGAACAATTCTATGATAAACGGTTCTAACGGGATGTTGAGAATTGATAATGGTGTAACTTTACCTGAAAATCAAAGTTGGATAACAGAAAATTCTGGAAATGGACAAAGTCAAATGTCTGATAGCGTCACAAATCAAAGATTTCCTAATGTTGTTTACACAGTCAAATCTGGAGATACTCTTTGGGGAATTTCTCGTACCTACTTGGGAACTGGAAAGAAGTATTATGAAATTCAGTCTCTTAATCATTTAAAAGACGATATAATTCACCCTGGGCAAACTCTTCTCATACCCCAAAATCCTTCGTCAGGTTGGTTATTGTATAATGTTGAAAGTGGAGATACTCTTTGGGATATTGCCAGGAGATATTTGGGGTCTTGGACTAAATATAATATATTGATGAGCTTGAATAACTTGCAAAATGAAAAAATATACCCCGGCCAAATTTTGAAGATACCTCTAAAAACTCAAAATAATGTCTATATTGTACAACCAGGAGATACTTTGTGGAGTATATCAATGAAACTTTTAGGAGATGGAAATAGATTTTACGAAATAATAAAGCTGAATGATTTGCAATCTGACCAAGTTGTAGAAGGTCAAAATCTTAAAATTCCGGAGAACTAAATTGTTAGATGCATTGTAACGAATTTTTACAAATCAGCCAAGGTCGAATAATTTTTCACCTTGGCTGAAAGCATTTATTTTTGATAATTTGAGCTATACTCAATGTATTTTTAAATTTAGAAATAGACGACGATATAAGAGTGAAATTGAAAATGTTAAAGAGTTGACAAATTTTTTTTTTAATTTTAAATAGAGTCAGTGCTTATTGAGTTGTTTAAACTGAGCACCGAATAAATGATAATTTAAGGAGTAATTATGGGAAAATATCTTTGGAGAAGAATCGGCATATTTGGTTTTTGCACAATATTTTGTTTGTTTTCTACCGTAGGATTTAGCAACACTATGGAATCAGTAAAATATTCATCAGTAGAGCATTCGATTGTAGAAAATTCAGACAAAGAGTTCCGCATTGATGAAAATTTTTATTATGAAGAAATAAACGATGAATTATTTGATAAGATTTATGGTAAGTCATTCAAAAAAGATTGTAGAGTTCCTCGTTCGGAATTGCGATATATCCATGTACTTCATGTTGGGTTTGATGGCAAAGACAAGGAGGGAGAAATAATTGCTAATCGTCGTATTGCAAAAGATTTACTTGATATTTTTAAGGAACTTTATGGAAAAAGATATCAAATTGAAAGAGTAAAATTAGTGGACGAATATGGTGCGAATGACGAAATTTCCATGCAGAATAATAATTCTTCTTGTTTTAATTATCGTGTGATAGCACGTACAAATAGAATTTCAAAGCATGGCCTAGGCTTGGCAATAGATATAAATACACTTTATAACCCATATGTTAACAATCATGATGGCAAGATAATTATAGAACCTTCCACCGCCGGAGATTATGTAGATCGTAGTAAGGATTTTCCACACAAAATTGATAAAAACGATCTTTGTTACAAACTATTCGTAAAAAAAGGTTTTGAGTGGGGTGGAGATTGGGATTCTCCAAAAGATTACCAGCATTTTGAGATTCCTAGTGAGCGCATAAAAAAATGGTACCCTGATTATTAAGTTACAAGTAAAATCTACCGCCTTTATTGGCGGTAGACTGTTTTTCTTTGAAAATTTCAACCACAATTTTTAATTTCTAGGTCTTTATAGCATTCGAATCCTGTTCCTGCGGGCAAAAGTTTTGCTATAATGACATTTTCTTTTAATCCGATTAAGTCATCTACTTTTCCTTTGATGGATGCGTCTGTGAGAACTTTAGTTGTTTCTTGGAATGATGCAGCGGACAAGAACGATTCAGTAGATAACGAAGCTTTGGTAATTCCTAAAACAACAGGAGTGCAAACTGCTTCCCTCAATTTTTCTCCTTTTGAGGAATTCACATCTCTTATTTTTTGATTTTGACATTCAACTTCGTAGATGCTAACAGTGGAACCTGCAATTAATGAAGTATCCCCGGGGTCTGATACCACTGTTTTTCTGAGCATCTGTTTGACTATTATTTCTATGTGTTTATCGTTGATATCTACTCCTTGCATTCGGTAAACTCTCTGAACTTCTTGAATTATATACGCTTCGACTCCTTCTATTCCTTTAATTGTTACCAACTCGTGCGGATTAACCGAACCTTCAGTCAGCAATTCTCCTTTTTCAACTTTGTCTCCTTCATTTACTAGAACTCTGAATCCATAAGGAATTACGTAATTCCTAGAAACTCCTGTCGATTCGTTCGTAACTACAACATGCTTTGAAGTTTCGATATCATCTATAGATACAACTCCAGATATTTCGCTTATAACTGCTAACCTTTTAGGTTTTCTTGCTTCAAAAAGTTCCTCAACTCTGGGCAAACCTTGAGTTATATCTTCAACACCAACTATACCTCCGGTTTGGAAGTTCTTCATAGTCAACTGTGTACCAGGTTCTCCAATAGATTGCGCTGCCATAATTCCTACTGCATCTCCAACATCAGCAGGCTGACCAGTGGCAAGATTTGCTCCATAGCATTTTCTGCATACTCCATGTCGACACTTGCATCTCAAAATTGACCTTATTTCTATTTTTTCTACTCCAGAGAGGACAATTTTTTCAGCATCTTTATCATCCATAAGTTTATCTTTTGATACCAAAATTTTTCCTGATGAGTCTTTGAAATCGTTGACAAGATATCTAGAAACTAATCTTTCGCTCAACGATTCTATAATTTCTTTACCGTCTTTAATTTCAAAAACTTCAATTCCAGATGTTGCACCGCAGTCTTCCTCTCTAACAATCAAGTTTTGTGCTACATCCACCAAACGTCTGGTAAGATATCCTGAGTCAGAAGTTCTAAGAGAAGTATCTGAAGAACCTTTTCTTGCTCCTCTCGATGCAATGAAATATTCAAGGACGTTAAGACCTTCTCTATAATTAGACCTTATTGGAACTTCTATGGTTGCACCTGAGTTATTTGCTATAAGGCCTCTCATTCCTGAGATTTGCTTAATCTGACTGATAGAACCACGAGCTCCTGAGTCCATCATCATGAATGCAGGATTCGTGTCACTCAAAATTTTTTTCAATTCAGAAGTAACTTCATCAGTAGCTTTGGTCCAAATTTTTATTATTTGAGTCTTTCTTTCAGAATTGGAAATCAATCCATCATTATAATAGCCATTTATTACATCAACTTCTGAATCAGATTTTTCCAAAATTTCTTTCTTTGAGTCTGGAATCAAAACATCTTTTACCGATATTGTGATAGCTCCTGAGGTAGAATATTTGAATCCGATATCCTTAACTTTATCCAAAATTTCTGCAGTTTTCTCGAACCCATGAACTTTTATGCATCTGTCAAAAATCAAATCAAGCTGACTTTTTCCCACGAGAAAATCAATTTCATAATTCAAAGCAGTATCAATTTTTCTTCTGCTTACCATACCTAAATCTTGAGGAATAATTTGATTGAAAATCATTCTTCCAGGAGTAGTTTCAATCAATCTAGTTACATTTTTGTTTCTGACAATTGCTTTTCTCCTAATTTTTATTGGAGAATGCAGAGATACAATTTTTCTATCGAGAGCCATAAGAACTTCGTTTTCAGAGCCAAAAATTTTTGTGCACTTTTCATCCTTTCTCTTGAATGTAAGGTAGTAAACTCCAAGAACCATGTCTTTTGTTGGAACAGCAACAGGTTTTCCGTCTGATGGCTTCAATAAATTTCCTGATGCTAACATCAAGTGGCGAGCTTCAGATTGAGCTTCAGCAGAAAGAGGCAAATGCACAGCCATTTGGTCTCCATCGAAGTCAGCGTTAAATGCATAACAAACCAAAGGATGCAATTTAATTGCTCTTCCTTCCACCAAAACGGGTTCAAATGCCTGAATTCCAAGTCTGTGAAGTGTCGGAGCACGGTTCAATAACACCAGATGTCCTTTAATTACGATATCTAAAGCATCCCAAACTTCAGGCTTAACTCTTTCAATGGCTTTTCTTGCTGCTCTGATATTTATAAATGCTCCAGTTTCCACTAATCTTCTCATTACAAAAGGCTTGAAAAGTTCAAGAGCCATCTCTTTTGGAAGACCACATTGGTACATCTTCAACTCTGGTCCTACAACGATAACTGAACGGCCTGAATAATCTACTCTTTTACCAAGTAAATTTTGCCTGAATCTACCTTGTTTTCCCTTGAGCATATCAGAAAGAGATTTCAAAGGCCTATTGTTTGCTCCAACAACTGGTCTTCCGCGACGTCCATTGTCTATCAAAGCATCTACTGCTTCTTGAAGCATCCTTTTTTCATTTCGAACTATGATATCGGGAGCTCCCAAATCAAATAGTCTTTTCAATCTGTTGTTTCTATTTATTACTCTCCTGTAGAGGTCATTCAAGTCCGAGGTAGCAAATCTTCCTCCATCGAGCTGAACCATAGGACGCAAATCTGGAGGAATGACAGGAATAACGTTCAAAATCATCCATTCAGGTCTGTTCCCTGAAAGGCGAAATGATTCGACTATCTCCAATCTCTTCATTATTTTTGCTTTCTTCTGATTCGAAGCTCCAAAGAGATCTTCTCTCAACTCTTTAGCCATCATGTCTAAATCCATATCAGCCAAAAGTTTCTGAACAGCTTCTGCTCCCATTCCTGCTTCGAAATCATCTTCATATTTCTCTCTGAGGTCTTGATATTCTCTTTCGGATATAATCTGTCCTCGAGAAATTTCTTTAACACTACCAGGGTTGGTTACGATATAAGATGCAAAATAGAGAACTTTTTCGAGCATTCTAGGAGAAATATCCAAAATTATCGCCATTTTAGAAGGAATTCCTTTAAAGTACCATATGTGAGAAACAGGGGCAGCAAGTTCAATGTGTCCCATTCTTTCGCGTCTAACTTTTGCTCTGGTTATCTCGACTCCACACTTGTCACAAATCTTTCCCTTCCACTTTATCTTTTTATATTTTCCACAGTGACATTCCCAATCTTTTTGAGGTCCAAAAATTTTCTCACAAAACAAACCACCTGGCTCAGGTTTCAAACTACGATAATTTATAGTCTCAGGCTTTTTTACCTCACCACAAGACCATTCTCTTATTCTTTCGGGAGAAGCCAATCTTATACCTATTGATTTCAAATTATCAAAATCTATGTTCCCACCTGAATATTTACTATTTTCCAAACTCATGAATACTCCCCATTTCTACACTTTAATATTTTGATATCATCTTACGTTTTACGAAACTCTGATAATCCTAATGACAAAATTTACTCATCATCATAGTCATCGAAATCATCGTCACTAAAATCATCGTTATCGAATTCTATATCATCTTCGTTACTTGAAAAATCTGTGTCTTGTTCGTCGAACGAATCATCTTCATTTTCATCTTCGTCTTCTTTTTCGAAGCCATCTTCGACATCCGATTTATCAAACGAACTTGAATCATCTTGAACTTTTGTGAACTCGGCGATAAGAGATTCATTTTCCCTTTCAAAGTTACGTCTCAAATCCATTTCTTGGTTATTTTTATCTAACACAGAAATATCCAATCCTATTGATTGCAACTCTTTGACCAAAACTTTGAAAGATTCCGGGATTCCAGGGCTAGGTATGTTTTGGCCTTTTACAATAGCTTCGTATGCTTTTACACGACCAACGACATCGTCAGATTTTACTGTTAATACTTCTTGCAAACTATTAGCTGCACCATAAGCTTCGAGAGCCCAAACTTCCATTTCTCCAAAACGTTGACCTCCGAACTGCGCCTTACCTCCAAGAGGTTGCTGAGTAACAAGAGAATATGGACCAGTTGATCTTGCGTGAATTTTATCATCTACTAAATGATGAAGTTTGAGGTAGTACATATATCCAACAACGACAGGATTATCAAAATATTCTCCAGTTCTACCATCTCTAAGCCAAACTTTTCCGTCCTCACTTATGCCAGATTTTTTCAAACATTCGAATATATCCTCTTCTTTTGTGCTATCGAAGACAGGACTCACAATTTTTATTCCAAGACATTTCGCAGCATAACCCAGATGAGTTTCCAAAATTTGACCCATATTCATACGAGCAGGAACTCCTAAGGGATTAAGAACAACATCTAACGGAGTTCCATCTGGCAAAAAGGGCATATCTTCTACGGGCAAAATTCTGGAAACAACTCCTTTGTTACCGTGTCGACCTGCCATTTTATCTCCAACAGATATTTTTCTCTTCTGAGCTATGCAACACCTGACTACTTTATTAACTCCTGTTGGAAGTTCATTTTTGCAATTTTCTTTATCAAATACTTTAATATCTACTACTATTCCACTGACTCCATGAGGAACTTTTAGAGATGTATCACGAACCTCACGAGCTTTTTCTCCAAAAATAGCTCTTAGTAATCTTTCTTCTGCTGTGAGTTTAGTTTCTCCTTTAGGGGTAACTTTACCAACAAGGATATCCCCTGCACGAACTTCTGCTCCCACTCTAACTATTCCATTTTCATCTAGATTCTTCAATGAATCCTCGCTGACATTAGGAATATCTCTTGTTATTTCTTCAGGTCCTAGTTTAGTGTCACGAGCTTCAGATTTGTATTCTTCGATATGAATTGATGTGTATACATCCTCTTTTGTCAATCTTTCGCTGAGCAACACTGCATCTTCATAGTTATATCCTTCCCAAGGCATAAATCCAACGAGAATGTTTTTTCCTATGCTTATTTCTCCATTTTCAGTGGAAGGACCATCAGCAAGAACGTCTCCTTTTTGAAATTTCTCTCCCGTTCGTACGACAACTTTTTGATTAACACATGTATCTTGGTTTGACCTTTCGAATTTAGTAAGTTTAAAAGACTCAGTTTTTCCTGAATCATACTTAACGTCGATAGAACTAGCGTCAACGTGCAAGACAGTTCCCGATTCAGGAGCTATAAGGCAAACACGAGAATCAATTCCTGCTGCGTATTCCATTCCAGTTCCCACCAAAGGAGCTTCAGGCTTCAGAAGAGGAACTGCTTGTTTCTGCATGTTCGCACCCATTAATGCCCTGATAGCATCGTCATGTTCAAGAAAAGGAATCATAGCTGTTGAAACTGACACGAGCATTTTTGGGGAAACGTCCATGAAATCGACTTTTTCTTTTTCAACTTCCATAAACTCGTCTTTGAATCTGCACTTTACTCTTGAATTCATAAAGCAGTTATTTTCATCCAAAGGTTCATTAGCTTGTGCAACTATATAGTCATCTTCTTCATCAGCAGTCATGTACACTATTTTATCTGTAACTTTTCCGGTTGACTTATCTATCATTCTGAAAGGAGCTTCTATAAATCCGTAGTCATTCACTTTTGCGAAAATCGTAAGGTAAGATATAAGACCTATATTTGCTCCTTCAGGAGTTTCAATAGGACATATACGACCATATTGAGTGTAATGAACGTCACGAACTTCGAAGCTTGCTCTATCTCTCGAAAGGCCTCCTGGACCTAAAGCTGAAAGACGCCTTCTGTGTGTCAATCCTGAAAGAGGGTTAACCTGATCCATAAATTGAGATAGGGGAGAGGAGCAAAAAAACTCCTTTATTGCGGCAACGACAGGACGAATGTTTATCAATGCATGTGGAGTTATAACTTCAAGGTCCTGAGATTCCAAAGTCATTCTTTCTCGAATAACTCTTTCTAATCTTGCGAATCCTATCCTGAACTGGTTCTGTAATAATTCTCCTACAGAACGAATTCTTCTGTTTCCCAAGTGGTCTATATCATCTATTTCTCCAACTCCGTTTGAAAGACCTAAAATATAACTAATGGATGCGAAAATATCATCTACAGTTAGATATCTTGGAACTAAATCAAATTTTCTGTCAATTATTGCTTGTTTTAGTTCTTTTTCTGACTTATTATTTTGCAAAATTTCGTACAGAATATTGAATCTCACTTTTTCTTTTATTCCACATTCTTGTTTGGCATCAAAATTTACAAATGAATTTATATCTACCATGCCGTTGGATATAATTTTTGTTTCTTTGCCTTCAACATTCACGAATGCTTCTGAAACTCCCGAGTTTTCTATTTCAATAGCTTTCTCAGAATCTATGATGTCTCCCGGTACTGCCAAAACTTCTCCCGTTAATGGAGCTACAATCATTCTGCTGACTTCTCTATTTTTCAATCTTCTCCACAAGCATAACTTTTTGTTTACTTTATATCTACCAACGTGAGATAAATCGTATCTTCTGGGGTCAAAAAATAATGAGTTTATGTAGCTTTGAGCTCCATCTATAGTTGGAGGTTCTCCTGGTCTCATTCTCCTATATACATCAAGCATAGCTTCTTCAGAATTTTTGGTAATATCTTTGTTTATAGTAGAACTCAGCCTCGGATTCTCGCCAAAATAGTCCAATATTTCAGCATCAGTTCCGAGACCTAAAGATCTAATCAAAGCAGTCAATGGAATCTTTCTATTCTTATCAATTCTAACGTACAAAACTTCATTCGAATCAGTTTCATATTCTATCCATGCTCCTCTGTTAGGGATAACCTTTGCAGTAAATAATTTTTTTCCTGTTTTGTCATACTGCATTTTAAAATATGCTCCAGGGGATCTAGCTAACTGTGAAATTATGACTCTCTCTATACCATTAATTATAAAAGTACCGTTTTCTGTCATGAGAGGAAAATCTCCCATGAAAACTTCAGACTCTTTGATTTCTCCCGTTGCAACATTAACAAGACGAACTCCAATTTTCAGAGGAGCAGCATACGTAACTCCTTTTTCCCTGCATTCTTCAATAGAATAGCTTGGGCAATCAGTTTTCAACGAAAATCCATTGAAATCTAAGACTAATTTGTTGTTATAATCACTTATTCCGGAGTTATCTTTCAAAAGTTCTTTGAATCCTTCTTTGAGAAACCAATCGTAAGATTTTTTCTGAATTTCGAGTAAATCAGGGAATTCGAACGAATCATGTTTCGAATTAAAGTATACGCGAGTAGTTTTCCCAAATTTTATTTCTTGTGTTTTCATAGTTATACCTCATTTAATTTATTTTGATAAACAAAAGAATACAGAGCAAAAAACAGAACCGCTACTCAGAAATCTAAGTAACTTGACATCCTTTTTTTTAAAGATAGAATGTAGCCGAGATGTTTTATTTTAATCACCATACAAAATTAATAAAAAACGACGCAGACAATATCAATCTAGAGTATCAAAATTATTTTTGATTGTCAACTTTTTAGGAGGTTATTTTGAAAATTTATGACGAACTTGAATTCCGAGGGATAATTTGCCAATCTACGAATGAAGAAAAAGTTAAAGAAATTCTTAATAATGAGAAATCTGTTTTTTATTTGGGCTTTGACCCTACTGCGAACAGTTTGCATGTAGGTAGTTTCGTTCAGCTAAGTGTTATTTCAAAATTGCAAAAATGTGGACATTCTCCTATCTGTTTGTTTGGAGGAGGGACTGGATTTATTGGAGATCCTTCAGGTAAAAATAGCATGCGCAAATTGATGTCAAAGGAAGAAATTGAGCATAATGTTTCCTGTTTCAAAAAACAAATTTCAAGATTTTTGGATATTTCAAAAGTAAAATTCGTTAATAACGCTGATTGGCTTTGCGATTTGAATTATATCGAATTCTTGAGGGACGTCGGAAAATATTTCAATGTAAACAAGATGCTTACTTACGACTGTTACAAGAATAGACTGCAAGATGGTCTAACTTTGATGGAATTAAACTACATGATTATGCAGAGCTACGATTTTTTATATCTCTACAAGAATTATGGATGCAAAATTCAAATTGGAGGAAGTGACCAGTGGAGCAACATAATTTCAGGGGTGGATTTAGTCAGAAAAAAAGAAAATGCTGAAGTTTTTGGATTAACTACTAACTTGTTGACTAAATCTGACGGGAAAAAAATGGGCAAAACTGAAAAAGGGGCAATATGGCTTGATGCCGAAAAAACTTCTCCATATGAATTTTATCAGTATTGGAGAAATGTCCAAGATAGTGATGTGATAAAATGCGTAAAAATGCTGACAGATATAAACATAGAAACCATAAAAGAGTTCGAAAATTTCAAGGGCAATCAATTGAATGAAGTTAAAGAAGTTCTTGCTTATGAGTTGACTAAGTCTGTTCATGGAGAGCAAGAAGCTGAGAAATCTAGAAAAGCATCTGAAGAAATTTTCAAATCAGGAGGAATTTCAACTGAGATTCCAACCAAAAATTTGGATTCTTCTTCTTTTGAAGACGAAATAGGAATAGTAGACGTTCTATTTTTATCAGGGATAGTATCTTCAAAAAGTGAAGGAAGAAGACTTATTCAGCAGAACGGAATATCAGTGAAAGGTAATCTCGTAGACTTAGAATTCAAACTGACAAAGCAAGATTTAAAATCTGGAGTTATAATTAGAAAAGGTAAGAAAAACCATATAAGAGTTGTTTTATCTTGAATTTATTTTAGGTTTATGACGGAAATTTCACTGCTACCTAGCAAAAAACATTTGGAATTTGATATAGGTATAGCCTTTTGACAACTTATTGGAACTCTTTTGGAGTGAACTTTTTGCTTTTGAAATTTACCTGAACTTAGTATCAGCAGTTGAGATTCAGATATTGCTGTGACTTTGTTTTTTTCTCTGACTATAGATTTCAATCTTTTGCCTGTTTCTATTTTTGCAGTTTGCTGACAATTTTTATCCAGCATAACTATATATTGGTTTCTTTCGTCATGTGTTGAAGAAAAACTCAAAGCTATTCCACTGCTTTTGTCAAAACTAGAAAGACATAAACTATCTTTTGGATATTCAAACTCTTTCGTTTTTTGACCCAAATTTTGCATACTAATTGATAATTTATCGCCTATTGCAACTAAATTTTTATCATCGAAAAAATCTATGGAAAAGAATACATTATTTTCGAATTCTTTGATAAACAGTGCTGATTTAGATTTAATATCGAAAATTTGTATTACAGATTTCGTTTTTTCGCCGTCAGATTGTATTCCACATATCGCAACTTTGTCTCCAGAGTCGTTTATTGCAACGTCACTAACATATAATTTCGAGAAACAGTATTGATATTTGTCTTCTCCGTTTACGGATGAAACTTTCATTTCGCAACAATATTCATCAGATTCAGTAACTAAAACTAAATTATCTCTGTCTGAAATGTCTCCTGTGATGATTTTTTGTTCTAATGATAGATTACCTAGTTCTTTTGATTTGGTTGTTACCATAAAATTTGTTCCATCAGAATCGAATATCAAAGATTTAAAATTCGAATTTTTAACTATTGGATACTGAAAATTGTGATTTATCTCCAAAAGTTTTTGCAATTTTGAAGATAGAACAACAAATTTTGATTTGCTTATAACGGATAAATCGTCTCCAAATTTTATAAAATTGTTAGGAGTTACTTCTCCGATATCTATTGTTGAATTTTTCGGCTTATTTTGTCTATTTTTTATATCGTCGATGAAATTGGAAAAATTATTTGAGTAAAAAATACCTTTATTAATGAGCACAAAAACCGCAAGGAATGATATTAGAGAGAATACTAGGATATGTAAAATAATTTTCCCCTTGATTTTCATATGATTAATCCTTCGTAGAAAATTTTATTTAAGTATAATCCGCATGCTGGCAAAGTTGGACCAGATAATTTTCTGTTTTTCGATTCTAAAATGTATAGAATGTCTTTTTTAGACATTTTTCTGTGGTTAGCTTCCAAAAGAGTTCCAACGATTATTCTGACCATGTTGTATAAAAATCCGTCTGCTTCGATGCGAAATTCTACAATATTTCCAGATTTAGTTATATCAAATTCCATTACATTTCTGCACATATTGTCTTTTTTTCTTCTATCAAAAGAGCAAAAAGAACTGAAATTATGTCTACCTACGAAAACTGAAGATAAATCTTGCATTAGATTTAAATCGAGATGGTACCAAAAATGTAGACTTCTGTTGAAAAAAAATGGATCCATAATTCTGTGATTGTATATTTTATAGACGTACTCCTTTGCTATGCAGAAATATCTTGCGTGAAAATCAGAATTTACTTTCATGCATTTTATGACTCGTATATCATTTGGCAAAAATTTGTTCAAAGCTAAAATTAAATTATCAGGATTTATATTCGTGTTAATTTTGGTACTGATACAGTAAGCATTTGCGTGCACTCCTGCATCGGTGCGAGAGCATCCCTTGATTTCGTTTTTCTCCTTAGTAATTTTATACAAAGCATTTTGGAAAACTTCCTGAATAGTCAGTGCATTTTTCTGTATTTGCCATCCGTGATAATTAGTTCCTAAAAATCTAAGAACTATCAAAAAATTCTGACTGTATTGCAAATAAATACTCCCAAACAAACCAATAAAGCAAAAATTAATGCTATTAAATCTATTTTTGTGAACTTGTTTTCTTTTAATTTTGTTCTCTCAAAGGGAGCCCCATAACATCTGCATTCCATAGCAGTAGCTATATTTATCGCTCTTCTAAAACAGGAAGTAAATATTGGCAAGAAAGCTGAAAGCAAAAATTTTAATCTCTTTACAGGAGACCCTCGTGATATGACAGCTCCTCGCGATTCTTGCGCAATCATAATTTTTCTGCTTTCTTTAAGAACAACTGGAATAAATCTAACCGATAGCGTTATTATCATGGAAATTTCAGAGATTTTAACTCCTAATTTTTTGAGAGGACTCAGAAAAAATTCTGCTACGTATGGTATCTCGCTTGCAGATATAGAATTAATCATTATCAATGATATCATCCAAAATATTGACATACTCGAAAACATCATAAACGAATTCCTTATTGAATTATCAGTTATGTTGATGAATCCGATCTTGAATATCGAATTTCCTTTGGAACAACAAAAACTAGAAATGCATGAAACTAATGCAAACATGAAAATGGTTTTAATTTTTTTGAATCTAATTCTATTTTTATGTAAAATCAATAAAATTATCAGGAAAACTAGTAAAAATATCTTGGAACAAATTGAAAAAGCTAAAGTATTCATCAAAGTTAAAATCATAGAAATAATAGTTTTAACATTCGGATTTATCTTAAATAAAATATTTTCTTTATTCATGTTACTTATTATAATATATTCCTAAAATTTTTCAACGTTTGATTTATAAAATTTCCCAGGTAATTGAATTACTAGATTCTTCAATTCCATTTTTGACAAAACAACAGATAACTTGTATATAGGAAGACCAGTAAGAATTTTTAAATCGTTTATGTGAATTTTTTCGTTTCCCATTTTGTCCAAAATTTCTTTGAACTCTTGGGGAATCTCAACTTTTTTATTTCTTGATGCTTCTTTTTTATTCGTTTTTTCAATAGAAAATTTAAACGATTCATTCACTATATCGTTAGCACAAGTTATAACTTTGGCTCCGTCTTCAATAAGAGAATTCACTCCTTCAGAGAGATAACTTTCGAATCTCACCGGGACAACGTAAACATCTCTTCCTTGTTCTGCTGCAATATTTGCAGTTATAACTGCACCGCTTCGTTTTCCTGCCTCTATGACTAAAGTTCCTGATGATAACCCTGAAATTATTCTGTTTCTAACTGGAAAATTAAACTTTTGAATTTGATAACCTGGTGGATATTCAGAAATTAAAGCTCCAAAGTTTGAAATTCTCTCTCTGAGAGCTAAATTTTTTACCAAATAAGGGTAATCCATACCACAAGCCATAACTCCAATGGTTTTTCCCTTAGAATCAATAGCTCCGTTATGTGCAGCGCTATCTATTCCGAAAGCACATCCACTTACTATAGTTATTCCTAATTTTGAAAGATCTTTCGCAATTTCATTTGCCATGCTCGTTCCATAAATAGTAGCTTCCCTGCTTCCTACTATGGATATGCATTTCGTGGAAAGAACTGAGAGGCTTCCATTTACGTACAAAACACAAGGAGGGTCGGAAATTTTTCTCAAGATATCAGGAAATTTCTCAGATTCATACGATATAACTTTGTATCCAAGGCTACAGCATTTTTCATAAATAGACTTAGATTCATCGAGATTTTTTGACAGTCGAAAAATTTCACCTTTTGTAAATATGGATAAAGAAATCCAAAAACTTAGCCCAGAATGGTAAAAATCTTCAATTGATTTTACTTTAGATAAAATTTTAGGGAGTTTATTACTCCCGTATCCTAATGATTGTTGAAGCCAAATCCAATATAAAATACCACTATGCACAGACATCTTTCACAAGAGCAGAAAAACTGTCAATATCAGCAACAGCAATTTCTGAAAGCATCTTTCTGTTCAAGTTTACCCCTTTTTTGTTCAATTTATCCATAAAAACAGAATAGCTCACTCCATTTAACCTGCAAGCAGCAGAAATTCTGGTAATCCAAAGACGACGAAAATCTCTTTTTCTGTGTCTTCTGCCTATATAAGCATAGTTGCCTGATTTCATAACTGCCTGTTTAGCCATCTTGAAATGCTTGCTTTTGGCACCCCAATACCCTTTGGCAGATTTCAAAACTTTGTTTCTTCTTTTACGAGTTACAACGGCACCCTTAACTCTTGACATATTATAACCTCCTTATCTCATCTTATTAAATATCAATTTCGAAATTCTCAACTTATCTGATTTATCAATCAGACCAGTTTTGCGCAAATTCCTCTTGCGCTTGCGACTTTTTTTATTCAAAATATGATTCTTATTAGCATGAGATCTCAAAATTTTACCTTTTGCGGTAAATCTGAATCTTTTTTTAGCTCCACTATGTGTTTTTGATGCGTGCAAAGTAATTCCTCCTTTAAGTTTTAGATTTTTTAGTAGATTTTTTAGTAGATTTTTTAGTAGATTTTTTAGTCAAAACAACGGATATCTGCCTTCCGTCAACAGCAACAGATTTCTCAGGTTCAGCGAACTCATTGCAAAGATCAGCAAACTTACGAATAACCTCGACTCCAAGCTCAGGATGTTGCATTTCTCTTCCTCTGAGACGGATGGATGCCTTGACTTTATTACCATTGGATATAAACTTTCGTGCATGCCCAACTTTGGTTTGCAAATCTCCTACGTCTATTTTAACGGAAAGCCTTATTTCTTTCAACTCAACAGTATGCTGCTTTTTTTTTGCTTCTTTTTCTTTTTTATTACGCTCAAAACAGAATTTACCATAATCAGTTATTTTACAAACAGGAGGCCTAGCATTCGGAGAAATTTTTATGAGATCCAAGCCTCTTCCTTTCGCAATCTCAAGAGCATCTGCAGGAGACATAATGCCAATTTGACCTTCATCGTCAATTACACGAATTTCCTCATCTTTAATTCCCTCATTAAAACACAAATTTTTCGCGATTACAAATCACCTCCAAAAAATATAAACTACGAAACCAGGCCAATTGTACCAAACATCAAAATTCCAGTCAATATTCTTTTTCATGGATTTTAATTTTTGTCCCATATGCGTTCTTTACGGGTCATTGGACCTCTTTTTATTAAATAATCTGCGACTTTTTTAGCAGTGTTGACAGGAATTGCGAATCCGATGTTATCAGCTTGCGCCAATTTGGCACTAGGAATTCCTACTAATTTTCCATACTCGTCAAACATTCCTCCTCCGGAATTTCCCGGATTTATTGCAGCAGTAGTTTGTATATATTTGGTTTCGTCATCATTTATTTGTCTATTTAATGCAGAAATTTCTCCAGAAGTCATTGTGTTCTCTAACCCATAAGGATTTCCGATCGCATAGACTTTTTGGCCCACAGAAAGTTGTGAAGAGCCGAAAACAGCAGGAGTTAACCCTTCTCTTTCAACTTTTATAACTGCCAAATCGTTATTTTTATCTTTTCCTATTAATTTTGCTTTGAAATATTTCTCTGAGTTATCGATAAATGAAACCTGTATGTCATCTACATCGTCGACTACGTGTGCATTAGTAATTATATACCCGTCTGAACTTATAACAACTCCTGATCCTTGGCCTTTATTTTTTACGGGACCGTAAAAGAAATCAAATCCTTGTTTGACTACTACTATTCCTACAACAGATTTAGAGCATTTCTTATAAACTTCTTCTGAAGAAAGTTTGGACATTGGCTTCGTTTCATCATTATTACTATTCAGATCTACTTTAGCATTAATGTCTTTGTCTGTGGTGCTACTTGCAACATCAGATGGGTCAACATTCTTGGAATTATAAAACCATATGCAAAAAATCATCAAAGAGGAAAAAATTCCTAAAATTAAGTACACTATTATAAAAACTTTTTTCTTATTTTTCTGTCTCAATTTGATAATTTCCATCTCCTTGTCTCGCTCTAAAAAATTATAGTTATAATCTTCGTTATAATTATATGATTCATCGTAACGATTATTTCTATCTTCGTTGTTTCTGTTCCAATTGCTCATAATTAACCTCCTGAATTTAACTTTCAAAATTTTAAACAGATTCTGCCAAGATTTTTCTAAATTCGTCTCCACTTAGTTTTTCTTTTGCAATAAGATTTTCCGCAACTTTATGGAGAATTTCTATATTTTCCTCAAGAATAGATTTTGCATGGGAGTATCTTTCAGATATTAATTTTCTTACCTCGTTGTCTATTTTCGAAATCAGCTCGTTAGAATATATTCTATCTGATTCTATGAAATTCTTTCTTGATGTATCACAAACAATAGTCCCGACATCTTCGCTCATTCCATACTTTGTGATCATGGAATAAGCAGTATCTGTAGCTCTTTCTAGATCGTTGAATGCTCCGGTTGAGATTTCACCAAGAACTAAACTTTCAGCTACTCTTCCAGCAAGTAAAGTAGATATCTCTTCTTTCATTTTTGTCTTAGATACATACATATTAGTCTTTTCAGGAAGAGAAAGAGTATATCCTCCTGCTCTTCCTCTCGGAACAATTGAAATTTGATGAACTGGGTCTTGAGTTTTGCAAAAATGAGACACAATAGCATGCCCACTTTCATGGTAGGCAGTGATTTTTTTCTCTTCTTCTGTAATAACATGAGACCTTTTCTCAGTTCCAACTAAAACTTTTATAGTAGCATCTTCTACATTCTTGTTTGTAATAACTTTTTGATTGTTTCTAGCTGCTAATAAGGCAGATTCATTAAGTAAATTCTCCAAATCTGCTCCAGTAAACCCAGAGGTAGCTTTTGCTACATCTTTTAATTTGACACCAGCGTCGAATGGTTTTCCTTTGGCATGAATTCTTAAGATATCTTCTCTTCCTTTTACATCAGGATACCCAACATATATGCTTCTGTCGAACCTTCCAGCTCGAACTAAAGCTTTGTCAAGAATATCAGCTCTGTTTGTGGCAGCAAGAACTATAACTCCCTCATTTGTTTCGAATCCGTCCATTTCAACAAGAAGTTGGTTTAAAGTTTGCTCTCTTTCATCGTGCCCACTTAGACCTGATCCTCTTTGGCGTCCCACTGCATCGATTTCGTCTATGAAAACAACGCATGGAGTTGTTTTTTTTGCCTGATCAAACAAATCTCGAACTCTCGCAGCTCCGACACCGACAAATGTTTCAACAAACTCGGACCCAGACATTGAATAAAAAGGAACCCCTGCTTCTCCTGCAACTGCTTTTGAAAGAAGAGTTTTACCAGTCCCAGGAGGACCGACTAAAAGAATTCCTCTCGGTATTTTTGCTCCGAGAGCATTATATTTTTCCGGAGATTTCAAAAAATCTACAACTTCAGCCAATTCTTCTTTTTCTTCGTCAGCACCTGCAACATCATCAAATTTGGTCTTTGAAGTTTCTCCTAAATCTTTTCTAGCTTTAGTCTTCCCAAAAGGAAACGATTTTCCAGCATCTCCTCCTATTATGGTTATTTTTCTCATAATAAGCCAAAGCATAAGACCAAGCATAAGCATTGGTAGAATTATATAGATAAAAGTATTAAACATCCAAGAAGTTTCTGCCGCTTTGATGAGATTATAAACCATCGGAGAATCAGGGTGTTCTTTATCGTAACTCTCAATGTGGTCTTTAATATCAGAGTACATAACATTCACGCTAGGAGCAGTATAGTGAATTGATTCTCCTGTTTTGAGTTTAATATCCATGTCTCCAGAACCCAAATTCATGCTGAATTCTACTACTTCGTGTTTTTTAAATCTGTTGACAATTTCCGAATAATTGCAGGTTTTCTGAGACATTAAGCTTGCTACTATACTTACAGCCAGTATTATCAAAACTGGTATACCTAGGAATATTATTATATTTCTTGGAAGTTTTTTTTTGTTGTTTGGATTTGACATTATTCACAACCTTCGTCTTCATTTTGAATTTTGATATCTTTTTCAAATTTAATATCTATTTTGCCAATTTTCACCGAGCTGGATTTTACCTCATATTTTTCGGAAATTCCAATAGATTCTATCCACACTATTTCTCCGCAAGTGTTGTCAACGAGAATTCCTAAATTTGGCCTGATGTTTACTGGAATTTTCAACTCATTGAAAAGTTTTCTCAGAGATTTCGTGCAATTTCTGCGAGGGAGTTTAAAAGAATCTTTCGGCTTTCTTTTTCGAAATTCGAAAAATGATATATCACTTTTTAAATCAAATAAGAAATCCTGACAATTGATATAATTTTTCAATTCACTTTTTGAAATTTCAGATAATGAATATTTTTTAGGAATAACTTTACTATCTTTTTCAATATTACAACTAATTTCTTTGTTTTTTATAGTTACTCTTTTATTTTTGCCAAGAGTGAAAGATTTAATTTTTCCCTCTAACATATCTATAGTTAGTTTGATATGCTTATACTCGATTTTATTATAAAATTGATTTAAAATCAACTTCAAAACACGTTTTTTGATAGCATTAGGTAGTAAATTTATTTTTTCACAATCGAAATTGACTTCTTTTAATGCTTCTCTTGCCATTTTATCTAAAAATTCATTTTCTTCTCTTGCTTGGGATATGCATCTTCCTGCATTTTGTTCGAAATTTTGGTTTATCTCTTTTAATTTAGGAATAATAATATTTCTTATTTTGTTCCTTGAATAACAATTAGATAAATTGGAGCTATCTACTACATATTTTAGATTATTTTTTTCCGCGTAAGTTTCAATTTCTTCTCTTGTTACATATATTAGGGGCCGTACTATTGTTCCTCTAACCGGAGGAATTCCAGAAATTCCTGACAAACCTGACCCTCTGGCAAAATTGAATAGTACTGTTTCAATATTATCAGAAAGAGTGTGCGCTGTTGATATAACAGCATTTTCTTTGTCTGAGATTTCTCTGAAAAAGTTATATCTTACTTCTCTAGCAAATTCCTCTATTCCTTTTTTATTTTTTTTTGCAAAATGATATACATTAACAGATTTTAAAAAAAATTTGACTCCAAATTTTTCGCAGAGGTTTTTCACAAAATTTTCATCTCTTTTGCTTTCGTCTCCTCTGAGATTGTGATTTACATGAGCTACGATAATTTTTTTTTCTTTGAAATTTTTTGTTAGAAAATGTAGTAACGAAACAGAATCTATTCCTCCTGAAACCCCTATGACTATGCTGATAGCATTTTCAAACATTTTAAAATCATTAATTGCTTTCCAAACTTTTTCTTCCACAATATTTCCTTTTAATTTTTTATGATTTGAGAATTTTTACACACAAAACTCAAATGAAAGCATTTTGAAATCGTGATTTTTTCATAACTTTATATTAATTTTCTCTCGATGTAAATCTTGTATATTCAGATTGCCAGTGAAGAGTTACAGTTCTTGTCTCTCCGTATCTATTTTTTGCAACTATGCATTCGCACTCGTTTTGGTCTATTTTATCGTCTAGAGGATTCGAATAATATCCCGGTCTGTAGAGCATTATTACTATATCTGCGTCTTGTTCAATTGAACCTGAATCTCTTAAATCTGAGAGAAGAGGCCTATGGTCTGTCCTTTGTTCACTTGCACGAGAAAGTTGAGAAAGGCAAATAATTGGAATATTCAACTCTTTTGCCATGATTTTTAACTGACGAGTTATTTCAGAAATCTCTTGAACTCTGTTGCTAACTCTTCTGTTACTTGATATCAGTTGCAAGTAATCTATAACTACGAGTTGAACTTCTCCGAGACGTCTCGCTTTTGCCTTCATTTCAGAAACTGTTATTCCTGCAGTGTCGTCTATATAGAGGTTCAAATTTGAAAATTCGTCTGAAACTTGAGCTAATTTAGCCCACTCTTCGGGATTCAAATGTCCTGATCTTAGTTTATTTCCGGGAATTTTTCCCTCCATGCTGATTAACCTAGATGCTAATTGCTCTTTGCTCATTTCTAAGCTAAATATGGCAGTTTTGAAATCTGATGAGACATTTTTAGCTATATTTAAAGCGAAACTTGTTTTTCCCATTCCGGGGCGTGCTGCAAGGAGAATTAAATCACTTTTGTTTAGTCCTGTTATGACATAATCTAAGTCTCCAAATCCTGTTGGGATTCCTAAAATTTCAGTCCTGCTTTTAGAATTTAATTTATCCAATTTTTCAATAGTTTCTATAAAGATGTCTTTTATATTTACAAGAGATTGCTTAGATTTTCCTGCTCTGATGTCTAAGATTTTTTGCTCTGCAAATTCTATCAATTTCTCAGAACTTTCTGCTAAGGAAGACTCTTTCAGAATTTCTCTTGCCAAAGAAATCAAATTTCTAAGTTCAAATTTTTCTTGTATTATTTTTGCATAACTTTCTATGTTTGATATAGATGGTACTATTTGAACAAGGTCAAGCATATAATTTTTAAATTCGTTTTTTGCAGCGATATCAACAGGTATTTTATTTAGAACAGTAACATAATCTATTTTTTCTCCTGAAGAAAACATATTTATTATTGTTTCGTAGATTATCTTGTTGTTTGGGAAATAAAAGAAATCTGAGTTAGGAATCACTTCAAGAACGGTGTTTAGATACGAACTTTTGAGAATAATTGCTCCCAAAACAGATTGCTCTGCTTCTTGGCTGTAAGGTAAATCTTCCCAATTTTGATTATTTTTCATGATTTACTCCAAAGTTTTGAGAATAGTATATGCTACTGTGGAGCAAAAAACTTTAGCTCCTGATTTTTCTAATTCTTTGGCACATTCAGACAAAGTTGCTCCTGTTGTTATGATATCATCGCATATGAGAATGTTTTTGTTTTGAAGATTTCCTTCAACACATTGATATACTCCTTTTACGTTTTCTTGTCTTTCAGAAAATGATAATCGATGTTGTTTTTTATTTTCACGAATTTTTTTGAGATGTTTTTTGATGGGAATTTCAAGGTTTTCTGAGATTTTTTCTGCTAATATTTCCGAATGATTGTATTTTTCATCTGGATAATAGCACGGAACGAACGTTATTGAATCAAATTTTTGATTTTTGAACTTTTTTTCTATTGCAATAGTCAAAAAATTTGATAAAATTAACGATGCATTTCTGTGATTTTTAAATTTGAAATTGTGTATAATTTCTTTCACTTTGTTTTGGTAAACAAAGCAAGATATGCATGAAAGTTCACTATGATAGGATTCGACAATTTTAGGACAAAAGTTCTTTTCTAATTCTTTTTTGCATTTATTGCATATATATTCTTTGCTTACTTCATCGCATCCTATGCACTTTGTGGGGAAAAATATAAAATTTATCAGAGATTTTATGTTATTATAAATTTTTTTGATACTCATGTATTTATTATATCACAATTTTGTCAGACGTCTATTTGCGGAGTGGACTTAAATTTTTACATTTTAACAAAAATCGTCTATGTAAATGTTGCAAAATTTAAAAATATTATGTAGAATGTGTATAAACATTTTTGTAAGG
Organism: uncultured Clostridia bacterium; assembly: GCA_946186155.1. GTDB lineage: Bacteria > Bacillota > Clostridia > Oscillospirales > Acutalibacteraceae > Improbicoccus. The sequence goes on from CAMHLN010000001.1 coordinate 43,066, forward strand.
AGTTTGTAGTGATAAGTGAAAAGTTTCAAGATATGATAAATAAAATGGCATTTTCTCTAGATAGAACAATTGGAATTATAGACAAAGATTTAAATATTATTGCAAGTAGTAATAAGTTGAATTTGGGTAAAGTGGCTTCCATTCCAAGTTTTGCTTCAATATCTACTGCTGATGTTTTTTCATGTGATGGTATTACTTATAAATATTTTGGAGACAAAAAAACAGCAGAGTACGCTATTTTTGTTTCAGGAGAAGATAAAGTTAGTCTTTCTTATGTTAATATGCTCTCGGTTCCTTTGACGAGAATTGTTTATTATTACACTCAAAGGCATAGTAAATCTGTTTTCATGAAGAATTTGATTTTTGAAAATCTTCTTCCTGGTGAGATTAATTTTAGGATAAAGGAATTAAATATTAGTGATAGACAATCCAGAGTTTGCTTAATTGTGCATTCTGACAATATGTCCAGTAATGTGAATTTAGTTGAAGTTTTGAGAGGGATATTTCCTGATGCTTCGAAAGATTTTATAATAGGTATCGATGAGCAAAACATAGCTATTGTCAAGGAGATAAACAATCCTAGAGATGAAACAAAACTTGATAAACTTGCAAGTTCGATAGTTAGTGTTTTAGCAACTAAATATTACTTGAAAGTAGCAGTGGGAGTTGGGTCTATTGCAAGGAGTATTTCTGATGTTATTAACTCATTTAGATGTGCTCAGGTGGCTCTTGAAGTTAGAAAAGTTTTCGAAAATGAACAAAGCACAGCATTGTACAGTCAGTTGGGTATAGCAAGATTGATATATCAGTTACCTACTACTTTATGTGAAGTTTTCTTGGATGAAGTTTTTAAAAAGTGCAGTATAGATGAAATGAACAGCGATCTTATGTTTACTATAAACAAATTTTTCGAAAACAGTTTGAATATTTCTGAAACTGCGAGAAAATTGTTTATACACAGAAATACTTTAGTTTACAGAATAGAGAAAATAAAAAGAGCTACAGGATTAGATCTAAGAAATTTTGAGGATGCTATAGTTTTTAAAGTGGCTCTTATGGTTAATAAATTTTTGAAAAGCGCGTAGTTTATAATTTTTTGGTATATTGGGAACGCAAAAAGCTAAGGAAGTATTATGATAAGATTACGAAATGTTACAAAGATGTATTCTAATTCAGTTGTTGTTTTAAGAGATTTAAATTTGGACATTGATACAGGAGAAGCTTTGTTTGTGGTTGGTGATTCCGGGTCTGGAAAGAGTACTTTTCTTAAGTTGATTACTAAAGAGGAGGAAGTGACTTCTGGGAGCATAGAGGTGTTCGGAAATGATGTTGTCAAAATGAAAAAAAAAGATATTCCGTACTACCGAAGAACCATGGGAATTGTCTTTCAAGATTTTAGAATTATAGAAAATATGACTGTTTTTCAAAATGTGGAACTTGCAATGAGGATATGCAGATCATCTACGAGCTATATAAAAAAAAGAGTTCCATATGTTTTGAGTCTGTTTTCTATAGAAGACAAAGCTTATAGATATCCATGTGAACTTTCAGGTGGAGAAAAGCAGAGAGTGGGACTCGCAAGAGCAATAGTTAACAATCCTAAATTAATTATAGCTGACGAGCCAACAGGAAATGTAGATCCTTCGACATCTTATGAAATAATCGATTTGTTGTCACAGATAAACAAAAGAGGAACTACTGTTGTGGTAGTTACTCATGACGTGTCTGTTATGGATAAATTTCTGTCTTTTAGAGTTATCGAAATTGGAAACCATGGAATACAACGAGATAGCGCTAAACTTGTGTCTTAAAGTACACAAAGACGCTCAAAATTTGTAAAATACTTAAGTCACTCACCCGAACTTTAGTCAAAAATTCTGGATGGGTTGGTGTAGGAGTGTTTGAAATTTCAGAAAAAGATTTCTAGCGATCTACAGAAATTTCATTACTTTAGACACGTCTGTCTGAATTTTCTGGGGTTTCAGATTTTTCATCAAAGTGATAATAATATTCAATTTGTGGACCATAACCGTCATCTACCAAATCTTCCGATTTGGTAAAATTAAGTTTTTCTAAAATCCTATTTGAAGGTTCATTTTCGGGCTCCGCTGTAGCCCTCAATTTTTTGTAATTATAAATTCCTTGCCTTCTCATAAAATTGAGTAAACGTAAAACACACTTCACGGCGTTACTTATTATTTTCTTACCAGAATAATCTTGTTCCAGTGCATACCCAATTTCCGGAGTACCAGTTAGTGGACCCATTCCAATTCTTGCGATAACTTTATCACCAACTGCTATCATTAAAGATAAACTTCTTATCTTATTACCCTCAAATAAAACTCCTCTGCAATAAACTTTTTGCACATGTTCTTTGCTAAACAATTTTCCTCCCATGTAATATTTCATATATGCCTTTTTTGTGTCATCTGCCACATCTTCACAGAATATGTTCATCAAGCAATCTTCGTATTTAACTCCTTTGCCCATGGGAATAAGCATAAATTTTTCTCCTGAAGCCTCAAAAACAAACAAATTTATAAACTCGTTCAAGTCTAAATTTTCTTTTGAATTTTTAATAAGACTTTTGATAACATCTAACAAAGTTAGATTTTTCTTCATCAACTAAAATAATACCTGATCATTCTGCCACATTACTCAATAATCTAGATATTTTCGAATCAAGATTTTCAGATTCATGACTCGGATTAATTTCCTTTTGTGACTCAATAGTTGACATTGACAATAAAACTTGGGTATTTGCACTGAAAATAATCGAAAAAGTAAACAAATATATTGAAATTTTTTTTGATAACCAGAAAAAACTAAACATAAATACCTCTCATGTAACAAATAATAAAAAACCGGGCACCGAGCGTACTACAAAAACTAAAAATTTTCAATATTAGACATTGATTTTGTTTATGGTTAATATTTTTATTTAAATGTGCATTTTCAAATTAAAAAGTATAACCCAATGTCAACTAAAAAAACATTCCTCTGATTCCTATCATAGCGGCATTGTCTTGGCAATATCTAGTATCAGGAAAGAATAAATTTATGTCGTTTTCTGCACACTTTTTGGACAAGACCTTCCGTAGGACTTTGCTTGCTGCAACCCCTCCTCCTGTACAGATTTGCTTTCTTCCTAATTCTTTCGCAATTTTCAAAGCGTAGTCTGATACGTATTCTGATATTCCGAAAACCAACGAAGATGCTAGATCATTTATATGATTTTGGCCTAGTCTTTTGACAATTTCTATTGCCCAGGTTTTTATTCCTGAAAAACTAAAATTGGAAATTTTCGGCCTAGGCATTTTAAAAAAATTTCTGTCTCCTTGCAAAGCCATGGAATCCAAAGTAGCTCCACCAGGATAAGGAATTCCCATTTCTCTAGCCACTTTGTCTAAAACTTCACCAACAGCGTCATCGATAGTATGAAAATAAGTCTTATATTTTGTAAAATTCTCAACATCTATAACACTAGTATGACCCCCAGAAACTACCAAACTCACAAAAGGAGGATCTAGATTTTCGTTGTTTATGACTGCAGAAATAGCATGAGATTCTATGTGATTTACTTCAATTAAAGGCACATTCAAGGCCAAAGAAATCCCATGAGCAAAACTTATTCCAACCAAAAGAGAACCTATTAATCCAGGATTAGAAGCAACACAAACTGCATCTACGTTATTTACTGACAAATTTGCCATCTCTAGTGTCGCTAAAGACGCTTCTAATATCGAGTTTTCATGATGCCTAGATGCAACTTCTGGCATAACTCCACCAAACCTTGCATGTTCACTTTGAGACAAAGTCTTCATCCCTAGAACATTTCTGGAACTGTCGACGATTGCCACAGAAGTGTCATCACAAGATGTTTCTATAGCAAGAAATTTCATCCTATTTCTTCAATTTTGCAAGATAAACCCCGACTACTTCAGTAGGCTGTGCTCCGTTTTTTATCCAATAATCTGACCTTTCCAAATTTATATTGAATTTTTCCTCTTCTTTCAGGGGGTCATAAGTACCTAACTTTTCTATAAATTTACCACCCTGCGGAGATCTTGAATCTGCTACGACAATCCTAAAAAATGGCCTTTTATGCGCTCCGACTCTTTTTAATCTAATTTTTAATGCCAAAAAACTCACTCCTTATTTGTTATTTTTTTAATCTTGAGAACAGCGCTCTGCCAAGAAAACCACTTCCGTTTATTTGTTTCATTAATTTTTTCATTTCTTCGAAACGTTTCAAAAGATTATTAACATCTTCAACTTTGCTTCCACTTCCAGATGCGATTCTTTTTTTTCGCGAGGAACATATAATCTTTGGATTTTTTCGCTCTTCACGAGTCATTGACAAAATCACTGCTTCCACTTTATCCACTAGTTTATCATCAATATTTAAATTATTCAAGTTTCCGACGCCAGGTAATTTGGAAATTATAGATTTAAGAGGTCCCATTTTTCTCATTTGGGAAAAAAGAGAAAGAAAATCTTCGAAATCGAATTTGTTTTCAGTAAACTTTTTTGCCATCTTTTCGGTATTTTCTTTGTCAAAATTTTCTTGCGCACTTTCTATTAGAGAAAGGATATCTCCCATTCCAATTATTCTTGTAGCTATTCGTTCAGGTTTAAAGGGCTCTATGTCTCCTAATTTTTCTCCAGTTCCTATAAATTTTATGGGAGCTCCAGTAGTTTCTCGAATAGTTAAAGCAGCTCCTCCTCTGGCATCTCCGTCAAATTTAGTTAATATAACTCCAGTAATGCTGAGCAAATCGTTGAAAGATTTAGCTACATTAACTGCATCTTGGCCGGTCATAGAATCCAAAACTAGCAAAATTTCTTTTGGATTCACTTTTTCGTTAATGGATTTAAGTTCATTCATTAGATTTTCATCTATATGAAGTCTACCTGCAGTATCCAAAATTAGAGTGTCGTACCCATTTTGTTTAGCGTAATCTAAAGCTTTGCAAGATATATTTACTGGATTATCGTTTCTGTCCACAAATACGCTGACTTTAGAATTTTTTCCAAGAATCTCGAGCTGGTCTATGGCTGCTGGCCGATAAATATCACATGCTGCAATAAGAGGTTTAAACTTTTTATTTCTCAAATAAACAGCAAGTTTAGCGCAATGAGTAGTTTTTCCTGCTCCTTGAAGACCACAAAGCATTATAACGTTCATTTTTCCCTTGTAAACATTCAGCTTTGAATCGTTTCCTCCTAAAAGAGAAACTAGCTCATCTCTCACTATTTTTATAACCATCTGCGCAGGAGTTAAGCTTTTCATTATTTCTGCTCCAAGAGCTTTTTCAGAAACTCTAGTTATAAATTTCTTGGCAACAGAATAGTTCACATCTGCCTCCAAAAGAGCAAGTTTAACTTCTCTCATTGCAGATTTTATATCTTCTTCTATCAATTTACCTTTCGACCCCAGACGTTTGAAAACTGCAGTTAGTTTTTCAGTTAAATTTTCGAATCCCAAAACATCACCTCATTTGCGAAAACATAGGCAATAAGATATCACCAAACGCAAATAAAATCAAACGTAAACAGAAGAAGATTTAATACTTTTTTCTTTTCTATCAGAAAAAGTGAAAGAATTTTTTTTAGGATCAAAATTTATTTCTACTTTTATTATTTCACCAGCATCTAAATCTGAAATTGAAAGTTGGTTAATAAATTTTCTGAGAGATTTATATAAAATTCTTTCTTTCTCATCTGATTCTGATATGCGGGAGTTATTTATTATGACTACATTTTTGGTTTCCAGAGATTTTATTGCTGCGTCGAAGCATGCATAAGTTGGATTTTCTTGTAAAAAAAACAAAAAAGTAAATATTAATATAATTATAAATTTATTCATGTTTATCACTTCGAATCTTGTTTTATTTATAATTATTATATAATATTTACATTATTATTTCAAGTTTTATTAAAAAACGTTAATATCGTTGTTTCCAATGTTAACTGGAGTAAAACTATAAGCCATTGTAACAGGTATATTCTGAGTGAAAGTTCCTGTAATGGATCTTCTGCGTCTACAAGAGCATGAACAGCAACACATATTTATCATTCCTTTATTTTTTATTTATGGCCGAAACCATGATATATATTATGCAAAAATTCAGTAAAATGATATTAAGAAAATATTTTTTTGAAACTATAAATTTTAAAAGCCAATTTGTTTAGAATAGATGATTTTAAGTTATGAAAATTTACTTTTTTGACGTTGAAATCTAATTACTTAAAAAAAATGGTCATTTTTACGAAAAAGTACTTTACTTTTTACTTTTAGTTTGTTATCTTAATCAAAGTCTTGGGAAAGATATTAAGTGGAAGGGGTGATGTTAGGGTTGAGATTCGGATATAGAAACCAGTTGGCAGATTTAAAATCTAGAATGCAAAAAATCGGAGAAACTGTGTATGATGCCTTTTTTCAGACTTTAGATGTGGTTCAAAATAATAAAGTTGAATTAGCAAAAAAGATTTTTGAATCAGACATTGAAATAGACAAAGTTGCCAAAGAAGCTGAAGATAGTTGTATTAGACTTGTTTCTCTTCAGAGCCCGTTTGCATCAGATTTGAGATATATTACTGGGTATCTCAAAATCATAAACGACTTTGAAAGAATTGCAGACCATTGCGCAGACATTTGTGAAATAGTTTCTATGGAAAATTTGAAGCAAAGATGTGCATGTTTAGATGAGACGGTTTCTATTCTGAACGAGACTTTTGAAATTTATAAAAAATCTTGTTTGGTATGTTTGGATTTAGATGTTAATCTGGCGGTGGAGATTTACAATTCTGATGACAAAATAGATTCCATGTTTTCGGAAATAGTATTTAATGTGTCTAATTCTATCTCTAAGCAATCTCTGAGTGTATTTTATGGGGCAGATCTTATGTTTATTGCAAAATATGCTGAAAGAATGGGAGACCATTGCAATAATATTTCTAAACGTGTGATTTATATGGTTGAAGGATTTATTCCTGATGAAAATTATTTTAGATGATTCAATTTTTTGGTAGATTGGTTCGGTATGTAATTTTATTATAAAATATTTTGAGAGGTGTATAATATGTCCACAATTAAGAATTTAATTTATGTAGTTATTAGTGATAAAAATATAAAAGATTTGGTTTCTGCTGCCCTCAAAGAAGAGAATTTTGACGTTATATGTTTTAATGATGGGGCATCTATTTTGGCACAAGTTGAAAATCAAGTTCCTCGTCTTGTTATTCTTGATTGGACAATGCCAGATTTGAGTGGTCTCGAAGTTTGCGGAAGAATTAAAAATATTAACAAGGTGACTAAGAAAGTTCCAGTCGTAATGTTGAGTGCTGGAGTTGATAATAATGAAAACGATTGCATTTTGGCTTTGAACATGGGTGCAGATGATTTCTTGAAGAAACCATTCAGTGTTAAAGAATTAGTGTCAAGAGTAAAAGCTATGCTCAGAAGAGAAAGTTATTCTGATGCCGTGGAATTAAGTGATGACATTTTGACTATAGGAAATTTGAAGATAAACTTGGGGAACAGAACTGTTGTCAAGAATGGGAAGTTCATAAGTTTGACTATGAAAGAATTCGACATACTTGTTAATTTAGTGAATGAGAAAAGCAAGATTCTTACAAGAGAACAGTTAATGTCAAGAGTTTGGAAAAATGAAATAAACAAAGTTAACGGTGCAGACAACACGAAAAGTCGTATGATAGACGCTCGCACAGTAGATGTACACATTAGGTACTTGCGCCAGAAAATTGAGGACAACCCAGATGTGCCAGATTATATTCATACAGTGCGTGGAATAGGATACCGTACTGCTTCTAAAGAAGAATTGGCAAGTAAAAAAATGACGGCTATGGCTTAAAGTAAAGGATTTTGCTATGACTGTTTTGTTTTTGGTGATTATATTAATTTGTGTATATTTCTATGTAAAGAAATATATATCTAGAAAACACCAGGAAGAAAAACAAAAAGTCAGTGAATTCCTGAATGGTTTCAAGCCTTCTATAGATTCTATACTTGGATATGTTGAATTGCTAAAAAACAAAGAAAATTGTGAACAAAAACAAGAGAAGTGTTTGAATATCATAGAACTTGAGGCTGAGAAGCTTATGATGTTAAGCGAAATGGGTGAGACATCTGACATTAAAGAAACTAAAGTCCCTACGAATTGTTCGGAAGTGGTATCTTTTACGTGCAGAAGTCTTGCTCATTATGCGAAAGCAAAAGGAATAGAATTAAATTACCATTGTAATCCAAATTTGTATGTCGATTTTGAGATGCGTAAATTATGTAGAGTTGTATCAAACTTGGTGGATAACTCGATAAAATATAGTGAAACCGGTGGTAAGATAGATGTTACTGTTAAGGATAATTCAGATTATGTGGTTATAGAATGCGAAGATACAGGGGTAGGGATAAAACCTGAAAATATGACTAAAATTTTCAACAAAGGATTTAAAGAAGATGAGAATTTGCCAGGATTTGGATATGGTCTTTCTAAAGTGAGAGAGATTGTTTCAGAAAATGGTGGACATATAAAACTTGAGAGTGAGTATGGCAAGGGAACTAAAATTACTTTAAAATTTAGGAAATCTAAGGAAAATTCTTGTGTTGAATCTAAGAGTGAAATTTTGCCCACTAGGACTAAGTAGAGGATGATATGAAAAGATTTAAAATTGATAATCTTTTGGATTTAAATAAAACGATAGCTTCTGGTTTATTTAAGAATTATGTCTATCCTTGGGAAGCTTTAGGAAACATAGGTGATTTTATAAATTATATTGGCCCATCTCTTCCAAAATCTGATTTTGAAGAAGCATATGAAAAAGTTTGGATTTCTAAATATGCGAAAGTAGATTCGAATTCTTTAATAAATGGCCCCTCTATCATTGATTCTGAAGCTGACATAAGATTTGGAGCATTTATTCGAGGGTCAGTTATAGTTGGTAAAAAATCAGTAGTAGGAAATTCTACAGAGTTGAAAAATTGCGTTCTTTTTGATGAGGTTCAGGCTCCTCATTTTAATTATGTTGGAGATTCAGTTATGGGATTTCGTTCTCATATTGGAGCTGGGGTTGTTTTGTCAAATGTGAAATCTGATAAAAGCAATGTTATAGTGAGATTTCAAGATCAAAAGTTACAAACAAATTTGCGAAAATTTGGTGCTGTTTTGGGAGATTATGTAGAAGTTGGATGCAATTCTGTTTTGAATCCTGGAACATTAGTGGGGAAGAGGAGTACTATTTATCCTTTGACGATGGTTAGAGGATGCATTGAAGAAGGAAAGATTTTGAAAAGCAATGGCACAATTGTTGACAAAATTTGATTTTAAGATTAAAATTATAGAATACGCTGGTATAGCTCAGTTGGCAGAGCGATTGATTTGTAATCAATAGGTCGTGGGTTCAAATCCCTCTACCAGCTCCAGTTTACCGGGTGTGGCGCAGATTGGTAGCGCGCTTGAATGGGGTTCAAGAGGCCGTGGGTTCAAGTCCCGCCACTCGGACCATAGTTTTAATTTTAAAATTTTAAGGAGGAAACAATTATGAAAAAAGCTAGATTTTTAGCATTGACATCTTTGTGCAGTGTTCTCGCAGGAATGCCCGCAAAAGCCCTTGAAATAAAGGATTCAGGCGCCAAAAAAATAGGGGGGGTTGAGACTCAAGTTGATAAAGAATCTAATAGCACGAATAAAAACGAAGTAAAGGGTAAGTTTGATCTTGATTATGTTAAGCGTTTTATTAAAGATCCTGAGTTTATTGAATATGCCAAGTGGGCGTCAGTTTCCCTGGCTATTTGGGGTTTTCACGAATGGTTGGCTTATCGTAAAGGTAAACCTGGCCAGTTCTATGAGAAACTTGCTTGGTTGTCGGTCACGGGGCAAGTTCGTAAACGAAAGAAATTGGAACTTAAGGAAAAGTTGGAAAAGGATGAAAAGTCTGAAGAGCCTGAAGATCAAAAAGCTAAAAAAGAGTTGGAGATTAAGAGAAAGGAGGAGGAAAAGCGTAAAAAGCATAAAGATAACATGGATCAACTTTTAGCACAGCAACAAGATCTAGAAAATCGTGAAGACTTAAAGTCTATTTTTCAAAAAATTAGAAAATTAGGTTCTAAAGTTTTGATGAATATTTTGTTAGAAAATAAAATTTATGATAAGGATCAGCTTGACTATTGCAAAAGATTGAGTGGGTCTTTAATATCAAGCATGGGGCGTATTTGCGGTCAGAATTTGGAAATATTGCAAAGAGAATTGGAAAAAAATGGAGTGAGTAAGGAAGAATTTGAGAAAATTAGTTATTATGCTAAATTCTATAACTTTTATTTCAGTCATAAAAAACACCATGGTTTCATGTTTACTTTCTTTCCTAAGAATTGCGATACTAGTGAGTTTTATGATGTAAAAGATGCTAAAGAATTGGCTTATTTTAGCAAAAAATTCGCATTGATTACAGTATCTAGTAAAATTAAATAACATGGCGAGGTGTAGCTCAGTTTGGTAGCGCGCTTGAATGGGGTTCAAGAGGCCGTGGGTTCAAGTCCCGCCACTCGGACCACCTCGAGTAACCATAAGGGGCATAAATTTTTGATTACTCTTGGATTTAGAATTAAAATTTAAACTATTTCAATTCTTTTTTTAATTCCGAACGATTTTTTCAGGAGTTCTAATTTTTCCTTTTTAATGTTCGGAATTTTTACATGCCCTATCATTTTGTAAAAAATTTCGACTTTTTGTACTGTTTCCCCTGCAATGTTTTCCCTGTGATGGACTATAATTTTGTCTATGAATTCTCTTAAAATTTCTGGATTTAGTTCTTCAAAATTCGAATATTTTCTTACGATTTTTAAGAATTCATCAGCATTCATTTCGTGCTTTTCTTCTTCTTGAACGATTTTTTCAAGATTTTTAATTTCACTTTTCAAAGAAACTTGTTCTTCTTCATATTTTTTCGACATCTTTAAAAACCGTTCTTCAGAAAGATTACCGAGAACTTTTTCTTCGAATAGTTTTTCGATTATTATGTCCAATTCTTTTTCTCTGCCTTGCATTTTTTCAAGCTTTTCTTGATTTTGTTTGTGAATTTTTTGAACTTTTCTGTAATTTTCATCGATTACAATTTTCACAAATTCGTCTTCAAAAAGATTGGCAAATTGAACAATATTCAAAATGTGATTTCTCACTATTTTAGTTAATACGTCTACTCGAATGTGATGAGTTTTTTGGCAAATTCCGTTATTTTCTCTTTTATTTCGACAAGAAAAATAACTGTTATCAGGGTTTTGATGAGTAAATTTGTAATTCAAATTCGCTCCGCAGTCGGAACATTTCAAATATCCAGCAAACATGTTTTTTTCGATATTTTTTGGTTTCCTGAATTTTACATTTCCAAAACTTTTTTGGATTTTATCCCAGGTTTCCAAATCAATGATTGCAGGATGTGCTCCTTTTATGACTGTCCATTTTTCCTGAGGATTCTCAAGCCTTTGTTTGAGTTTGAACGATTTGCTGTAGGTTTTGAAATTTACAATATCTCCAATGTATGACTGATTTGTTAATATTTTGCGAATTATACCATGAGTCCATAAATATTCGCTTCTTGGAGATTTTATCGCTGCCACTCTGTATCCTTTTTTTGCTGCGTACATAGATGGAATCAAAACCTTGTTATATCTGAGTTCCAGAGCAATTTTGTTCAAACTTTGACCTTTGGTTCTCATATCATAAATTTTCTTAACAATTTCAGAACTTTCAGGGTCAATTGCCCATTTTTTATGATCATTTTCGTCATAAGTATACCCGAAAGGCGGGTGGCCGATGGCATAGCCCTGATTGCTTTTAAGTTTCAAAGTTGAGCGCATTTTTCTACTCATATCTTTTGCGTACCATTCGTTCATGATATTTCTGAACGGTGCAAAATCGTCTTCACCTTTATCGCTGTAAACTCCATCGTTAACAGTTATTAGTCTGACGTTATGAACTGGTAAAAATGTTTCAGACAATTGACCTACTTCCAGGTAATTCCTGCCTAAACGGCTCATGTCTTTGACTATTAACGTTGAGACTTTATTAGCTTCAATCAGACTGTACATTTCTTTAAAGCTTTTTCTCTTAAAAGTTACGCCTGAAATTCCATCGTCAATGAAAATTTTGACATTTGTGAATCCATTTTTACTTGCATAATTCATCAATAAAGTTTTCTGATTCGAAATACTATTACTCTCGCCCTCCAATTCATCTTCACGCGATAGCCTTAAATAAAGCGCTGTAATGCTGATGTCCATTGACAAAATTTCCTCTGCACTTGCTGTGATTAGTTGCATTTTTCCTCCTAAATTTTGAAGGCTTACAACCACACTAACGCTCTCGCAGGAGTGATTATAAAGAAATTATTAGTAGATATCAAGCGATTTATTGCATTCATATTTAATCAATTTTTTGATTTTAGTAACTAAATCTTCCATTTTGTCATCATAATGGGCTTCAATGACATAAATTGCCTTATTTTCTTTAAATTCCAGTTGATTATCAAAGAAAACAGTTTCTGAATCATGATTTTCACACATAATATCCTCCATTTTTGACTTTAGCTTCCAAACTCAGCCTGCTAAAAAATTCAGCATCACACGTGTCCGGGCCCCAAAAATATTGGTATTTTTGGGTGGTATGGAACGTCTCCGAGGATCTCTCCGAGCTACCCTCATTGCCTTTGACGCCTCACAAGTTCCCATCTTGCTGTACGCTCCGACTGTGACTGGGCAGGAGTATCTTTAAATGTAACTGAGTTTGGTTTGATTCAATTTTCAAGGTTCTTTAGGGCTGGGAAAAATTCCCTCTATATACTAGGGCGTTGAAAACATCAAAAAGGGAAGGTGATTTTGCAAAAAAATTGAATTTTTTTCAGTCAATCATTGCTTTTAAGTTTTTCAAAGCGTCCAATAATGTATATTTGATGCCCCTTTCAGAGCAGTTTTCGATTTTTGCAATTTGAGAAATTTTTAATCCATAATAAAATCTTAAAATTATCCTCCTCCTTTGCTTCTCAGGCAAAGAATTAACTGCTTCCCAAAGTTTTTCTTTCTCGTACTTCTCCATGAATTCATTTTCGCTGGATTTAGATGTAAATTCCCTAGGAATAGCATTTTTTGCATAAATTTCGCATAAATTTTCGTATGATTCTTCCTGTTTTGATTTTCGTTTTTGCCAAACTTGCTTCCAATGGTTGTTTTTGTCGAATTTCCAAACTTCAAAATTAACCTCAACCTTTACTTTTTTGCCATTAACATCCGTTATTTCCACCATGTAATTGTTTTTCACAATTTCCTCCAAATTAAAAATTTTTAAAATTTAAAATTTGAAGAAATTTGGTGGAGCTCTCGCATAAAAAAATCTTAAAAAGCCCATCAAGACTACCTCGATTAAGGAAAGTCCGAATGGGCTTTTCTCCAAAATTCTTGACTCCCCAGAAAATCTAAAAAAAACAAAAATCCCCAGAAACTTAGAATTTCTGGAATTTAAATGATTTTGTTATTTGTTTTGTGATTTATGTAAACTTAATAATTAGTAACTTATTGCACTATTTTTGAAAAATAAATCACAAAATATTGTAGATTTTCACATATAATAATCAAGATGAACTTTGTCGAATTTTAACTAAAATACAGATTTCCAATTGTTTAAAACGTTAGTATAAGGAAAGCAAGGCTTCCAAGTGCCAGAGTCATTCACAAACGGAATACATTTCTTCCAATTACCGTCAATATTTAACGAAATATTACCGCTAAGATAACCTTTAACAGTTTTGGTATCTTCGCCTATAAAAACGCCTCCTTTCGAAGTCCAAGTCTCAAGATGGTACATAATGTCAACATAAGCGCCAACAGTGGTTTCAGGCATTGCAATCGAATAAATTTTCGCGATATTTGCAGGATCAAATTTAACATGTTGACCATTTTCGTAACCGCCAAATACTCCCACAGTTTGCCAATTTTCATCTCTTCCGGCGTTTTTTGCAGTTACCCATAAATTTTGCCAGAATGATGGAAAATATTTTTGATAACTCAGCCAATGCTCCCCTTCGACTGAAAAATCATCGATGCTTTCGATAATCGATTTCCGGGGAATCTTATCAAGATTAACATTCCCACCTGCTGTGATTGTTTCCAAATATTTGCCACTATAGGTAATATTTAAAGGAATCGAAATTTTAAGATAACAATTTTTCGAACCATCAGAATCATGCGAAACAGTCGTCGTCCAAGAGCCGAAATTCAAATGTTTCAATGATCTTCCGGAATCATTAATCCGATTAGTGCTTATCTGGTAAGAATTTCCATTACAGTTAAAACTCAAATTTCTCGAGCCCATATACAAAGGAGCGTAATAGTCTAAAAATGCCGTTATTGTCACGTTTGATGAATTTTTCAAAACATCTATGCTGCTCCAAAATTCGAGTCTAATATTACATTGTACCCCAGTGTTGCTAGAAAAACTTCCTTTTGCCATATTTGCCTCCTTTTAGCTATATCTCAGATAAATATCGCCATCTGATCCACCACTCGGAGCCTCAGTGCCTCTTGTAATCGAGTTTTTTGTGGCTCCTTTTTGAATTCCACTAAGTTTCGTTTTTTCTTCAGAAGTGAAAAGCCCATCTTCACTGAAACTCGCAGGATCAATGGTAATATTGGCAATTCTATCCTCGAGATTATTCATGGTCGAAGCGCTAAACGCCGTACCTTCTACTGTCGGATTGTCATCTCTTTCGACGATATAGCTGACGCTTTCGCTTTCTCCCACTTTTGTTAATTTTCTCCTGTTTGGATTATCAGAAATCCTGTCAATCCATACTGATTTCTGGAAATTTATTCCCATGTTTCCTCCTTAAATTATTGTAATATTATCATTAGAATATAACTCAGATTTAAATCTTTCGTCATTTCTTGCAAATGCCAGACTTTCGTTCTCGTAGACCCAGTACAAATCATAAAGAATTTTTTCCAAATCATTGATTTTTTGGTAAAAATTCAAAGGTAAATCAGGAATTTTAGGAGTAGTTTTCAACGCTTTTCCCCGATTTACTAAAACTTTTAAATTATCGACAATTCGTTGAAAATCAAGCCTTGACGAGATATCGATATAACTCCAATTTGTCTTAAAATTTATATTTTCTATTTCATAAAGATTTGCAAGAAATTCCATATTATTTTCAATTCTGTTTAAATCTTTAAAATTCAAAGCCCCTTTAAGACCATTCATCCACTCGATTTTTTGTTCGTTACTTAAGTATTTAAACCCAATGGTATCATAGGTTTGAACTTTCAAAACGTCATTGCTGGTTCTGTCAAATACAGGTTCTATCCAAGACAATTTTCCCTCCTAAATTCAAATAATTCCATAATCTTCATTGGAGTAAATTTCAACTTTTGAGTTCTCAATTTTGTCGTCTCCTGAAAACTGCGGATTTGGCTCAATCTCTTGCAAATGCTGATATCCAAGCAAGTAACAAGAACTTAAAAAGCCCTTTCCTACATCTATATTTTGCCTAACAAGAGCCCCAGTGAACAAGTGGCCGTCGGAATCAATAAAAGTCAGGTTTTGCCCGGTTTTTTGACCGTGTGAAATGAATTTAAATTCAATTGACAAATTATACATTCTAAAGTATGAAATCCAATTTTCAGATAAGAGTTCCACATTGCTGGGATTAATTAGCGTTGCTTTGTCAATTTCGAGATTATTTTTTTTTATCGAAAAATCGTCAAAAATTTCTTTTGTATATTTGTAGCTCAAGTCTTCATATTTAAGGCCTGTCAAGGTATATTCTCCATTTTCAAGCACATCCAAAATCACATAATTTACGCTTTGTTCAAGAATTCTGATTTTTTCGCTGCTAGCCTCGACTTGCGAACAAGGAAAATTGAATAAAATTTCTTTCGTACCGTGTTCGAGATATCCCTTGAAAACCTCTTCGCGGTTTGATTTCAGTTTAAAATTATGAACTGTAACTGTGAGCCCCGTCACGGTCTCTTTTCGTTTGACAGTTATTGGGTCGAAAATCTCAGAACTTTGAATTTTCTGCAAAGAACTGGAGTCAAAGGATTCGATAACAATTTTGCTTTCTCTGTTGTCATAAACCATGCATCCACACGCGAACGCAACATGATGAATGGCCTGTTTGTGACTGCAAACTGGAATATAACCGCTGATATAAGCATTTCTAAGGCTTTCATCGAGCTGGTAATTTGCAAAATTCGCATCCAAGAAAATTTCTTCAAGAATTTGATAAGCATTGTCAAACCTTTGTCCTGTATACATTCTAGACTTTTTAAACTTAGTTTTGTCAAGCTCTGCAAGAGGTGATATCAAATTAAATTTAATCTGTTTATTGTAAAGACTTTCCCACGAATCAAGAAAAAATTCACCGACTTGAAAGTCTTTCTGCACCTGAATTTCGTGGGTTTCATCATCTATTTCATAAATTTTGCCCTTAATCTTAAATTTTTGACCAGGAAGCAAGTATTCATAAGAACTTCGAGGATTTAAGACATTAAAATCATTGTCTTTGCTATAAATCACCAAATTTAAAGTATTGTTTGGCAAGATTTTAGAAATAATGTCAGTTTCCTCTTGGAAATTTGCAGAAATAATGTCATCGGAGGTCCACTCGATGACGTTTCCAAATATGAATTCTTGAAGATTTGCATACTGGAAAGGTGCCCAGCTTTCGTCAAAATTTACTTTTACTTTGTTAATCTCTTTTCCATGAAGAGCGCAGTATATCCAGCTATTGTCAATTTCGTCGATAGTTTTGTGCAGCATTCTTAAATTATCTTTAAAATATTCAACTGTCACTTTTTTCGGAAAAAACTCACCAAAATCAAGTGTTATACCAATAAAATTCTGTTTTTGGGACAAATCTGCCTGAACCCAAACGTTTTGAAATTTGCAATTTTCATCGGAAATTTGATCGCTAAAAAAAGCAATATTTGTCTGCTCTTCTTGGTAAAAATCTATCAAAGAGCCATCTAAAATTGATTGATTTAACTCAAAATCCATAAATAGAGTCTGTTTTTTAGTCTGAATATTCAAAAGCTCAAGATTTCCAAAATTTTTGTTTCCAGAGCTTGAAAAAATTGCGCTATTTTGCGCGTCGTTATTGATTAGTTCAAAATTTACAATTGTGTCAGTTACTCTCATTTTATTTCCTTGGCCTGAAAGTTGGCTGTTTTGAAATGATATCGCACTTTAATCCTGTTATAATCCTTTCTGATTCGTTTTTAGAGAACTCAATAACATCCTCAACTCCTGCAACATACCCTTGGAATTCATAATATCCGGTGTTTTTTGGCAAATAAATCGTATGAAACTCTTTGGGTTCAGTGAGTTTACTAAAAAGTTTATCGTACTGATTCATATCCCAAAATTGGGAAAAAGTTAACGAATAATTATAATAAACCCCAAGAATTTCGCGCTTCAAATCACCATTAATTGTGCGTTCTGCATAACGATCCAAAATATTCACTTTTCGATTTATGTTTATGAGGCCTGCTGTGAAATCAATGTTATCAATTTTGAAAATTCCTTGAAATGTTGATTTATCAAATTGTTGTTGCATTTTAGCTCCTTTAAATCCAACAGTCGCCCGTTACAAACGATTGTCCGACCCTTGCGTTTTCTTCTTTGAGTTTGAAATTTAACATTCGTATAAATTCTGAAAAATCGCCATTTGCTTCGATGATTATATTCTGATTTTGTGCCGAAACTCCTGCTTTCTTAAAAGCCTCTATCATTGTATATAAAGGAGTTTCGATGTTTTTTTGGCCTCTCGGTTGATCATTGATCCACGCTAAAAATGGATTTCCGCCCTCAAGAACTGCTCCTTTTGAAAGTCTCGGAATGTTTCCCCAATTTTTTGGAATTTCAGGTATATTCAGCCCAAAATGCCAGCCTCCGAGGAAGTCCGGAAGATCAAAACTTATTCGATTCAGAGTCCGAATCGACGTATTTATCGCTCCAATCATCATATTGATAACGCCGTTAATCAAAGAGCTCACAGTGTTTATCGACGATTTTATTGTCCCTAAAAACCCATCAACAACTTTTTCTGCACCTTTCCACGCTTTCTCCCAATCTCCGGTAAATATTCCAGTAACCAAATCAATTAAGCCTTCTAAGCTCTTCCAAACATTTCCAATCAAGTCAATTATATTCCCAACAACTTCCATTATTGTTATGGAAATATTTTTTATATCTTCAGAAATTCTGTCAATAAATCCTTCAATCAGCCATTTTACAAACGGTTTTAAAAGCTCCCAAATCATTGATATCACTTGACTTACGCTTTGCCAAAGTTTGTTTATAGCACTTACGGCATTTCTGATCGCCTTACCAACTCTTGAGTTCATTATTTCGTCAAATTTTTCTCCGATTTCTTTAAGTTTTGGTGAAACATGCTGATTCCAGGCATTTACAAAAATCCCAACAAAATCGTTCCAAATCCTTCCAATCACTTGAATAGCAGGCTTTATCGAGTTTTCAGTCAAAGAGGTCATCGCATCGGCAACTTCTTCAAACAAGGTTTTAATTCCGTGAGTTACTGGCTCTAAAGCTTCTAAAATGCCGTGAAATGCTTGTTTTATCTCGTTTTGATGGTCAATAAACGGAGACAAAAACGCTCTCCCGAGAGCTGCCATGATATTACTGACATTTATTACAAAATCTACAATAATTGCCTCGCATCCACTTAAAATATTTCCAAGAGATTTTTGAGCCTCCTGACTCCCAAAAACCTCGAAAATGTTCGCAAATGCTGATGAAATCTGGCCTGCAAGATTTGCAACCTCTGTGGTTATGTCAAAACATCTGATTAATTGTTTTTTGATTCTTTCTTCACTTTGCTCCAAAAAATTGGCAATTCCTCCAATAAGAAGCCTTCCAATCGTGACTCCGACGCTAGCAATTGAACCAGTTATGATTCCCAAATTGTAAATAATTGACTTTAATGCCTTATTAAAGCCAGCTATGACATTCGGATCATTAAAAATTCTTTTTATAGACTTACCAATTCTTTCAAGTCCTTGCAAAATTTCATCAAAATTCCTGTCAATAAATCCAGTATTAAATCCTTTTAAAAACAAATCTGAAAGTTCTTTGAATTTTGATATAATCTTATCCAAAAATGGCATTTTAAACTCAGGAATCGATTGACTAAAATCCATAATTTTGGAAACAGGCGAAGAATAACTGGAATTCGGTGGGTTTCCTGATGGATTTTTATTGTTAGAAATGGGAGAGCTTTTGTTTTTTAAAACCTCGATTTTGTCAAAACTAGCGAGTTCTTTTTTGTTTTTTTTAAGCGTTTTATCAAATTTGGCGACGTCTCCTTGAGATTTTTTTGCAGATTTCCCAATTTTCTCGTATCCTTCTGAAAGTTTCTCAGCAGGTTTGTTCTCGATTTCCGACATCATCGATTTAGCTCCAAATTGGTTGGATTTTACAGAAGTGCCAGTAATCATTGCCACGAAACCTGCAATTTGCCCAGTAATCCAAGAAAGCATTTTTCCAAGAGCCCTGAGAGCCGGCAAACACGCTTGATATATGGGATAGAAGGCAGTCAAAAGATTCGATTTTATGGTTTGCAAAGATGCGTTTAATTCTTGATCTTTCGAAATTAAACTCTGAATTCCCCTGGAAATTTCTCGAAATCCTGCGCTGATTATGTTGAAAACAAACGCCGAAGCTGCTAAATTTAGAATTCTTTTGCCAACTCCAGCTATTTTGCTTCCAATATTTCCGAAAACTTCAGATAGTTTCCCTTGCGTATTTTCAACATTTTTGCTAGTTTCACTTAATTTGTTTTTCATATTGTCAAGACTGCTAGAAATCTTATCGATGTCATTTTGAGAGCCTGACATTCTTTTGTTTGCAAGGCTTTCGAGAGCATTTTCAGTCTTTTTGACTTCGTGTGTCAGTTTGGTCTCTTTTTCAATTGCCAGGTCAATCTTTTTGCCAAGAATTCTCAGTTTATCCTGCATTTCCGGAGAAAATTGTGCTTCTCGAAACTGCTTTTTTAAATCAATAAGTTTGCTGCTCATTTGATCTAACTCTTTGATAATCTCTTGAACCCTTGCACTGTCGGCGTTTGGAGACAGTTTGGCAGTGTCATACAAATTTTTTAAATTTTTGTATTCTTTCTCAATTTTCCAGATTTCTTGCATAACTTTTTGAGATTCAACATTGGGCAAAGCTGTTTCTTGGGCTTTTTTGTATAAAATTTCGTATCTGGAAGTCAATTTTTCAACAACAATGCTTTGCCGGTTCAAACTTTCGTTTTGTTTTTCAAGTTTTTCCTGGAGTTTTTGTATATCTTTGTCGATTTCTTGGGTGTCTAAATTGACTTTAATTCTTATTTGCCCGTCAGTTTCTGGCATTTTTTCCACCTCTTACGAGATTATCAAAATAATCTATGGCTCTTTTTTGGTCATCAGTGTAATGATTTTCTAAAACTTTTTTAATTGCAAACTTTCGTTTTTGTTTCAAAATCTCTGATTTTTGCTCCTGCGAATAATTCTTCAAATCTTTAGGTTTAAGCATTCTCAGGTCCACAACATTTCTGAACGATGTTTTGTGAAGGTCGTTCATTAGAGCTATAAATTCGAAAAAGTGTAAATCATTAACTTTACTGAGATTAATTCCGAATTTCACCATAAAACTGCTAAAAAGCCTTTCGTGATCGTCATCGAACGAAAAGTATTGCTCAGAGTTTTCATTTTTATTTTGTTTTGTACCTCCGCAAGAAAGAAACCACTTAAGGCCCTCCAAAGCCTTGTCAAACGGAGGAATTCCTTTCCCGAAAAGAAGATTAAAAGCAGTATAAATTCTTTCAATTTGACCTCTTTCCGAATTTTCAAAAAGTTCAGAATCTCCAAGACAGTTCGAAATTAGAATTCCATTCCAAAATTGCCATTTTATGAGATATCCATCGTATTCTTTTGGCAAAGGATCTAACAGAAAATTAAAATTCATCTTAAATTTTCTCGCAAAATTGCTCGCTTTTGGTAAGCGTTTTCTTGACGTTTTATGTTCTCAATTTTCATCTCAACCGCTTGATTTACAAAGGGTTCGATTTGAATCAAAAAGTCCATAATTAAATCTTCTGTCGGACATTCGACTCCAAAAATTTTCAAAACACTTCCCTCACCAAATGTTTTGTCTATCAATTTTACGATCTCTTTGTTATATTTAAATAACTTTTTCATTTTATCCAAAGGTGGTTCATCAGAATTTTGAAAATCAGGCTTATTTTTAGTTGAAAATTCATATAAATTAATAAAATTTTCTATAAAAGTTTGATCATTAAGGTCAATTTTAAGCTTATAATCGTTTCCATTCACAGGTATTTCGACCAAAGGTCTGGTAATTTTAATACTCATAATTTACTCCGATCTCGCCCTGAAACTCACGTTTGAACTGGGCGAACTTATTGTCGTACCAATGGTTTGAGTGGCATTTATAGTGTATTCGTGCCCTGCAGTTAACGAATTCGAAAGAACTCCGCTCCAAGTGCTGTCAGAGTTTACCGAGACTGTTAAAATAGTGTTTGTGCCGTCTGAAACATTAACAGTAGCTCCAGGCCTGCCCGTTCCTGCGATTGTAGGAATGAGTTCGACGTTAGTGGCACCGTTCGCGGGCACTGTAATCACAGGGGCTTCGAGGTTTTTAATAAGAGTAAAGCTCACAGGGTCGCTCGTCACGGAGCTCATCCCATTTATTGACTGAATTGCAGCTATTTTGACATTTGTGTCAAGATTTGATGATGAAATCGTTGTAGTCCAAGCCCCGCTTTCGTTGACAGTCACAGGATTCGTGGATTTTCCTTGACCGTAATAAACAACAACTGTAGCGCCGACGATTCCAAGGCCTGAAACGGTGATATTTTCTCCCGAAAGAATCGAATTTTCAGTAGGAGTTTTTATGATTGGAACTTCCGTAGTGGCCGGAGTCCAAGAAAACACAGGGGTTTCGCCGGAACTGTCAACAGTTATATACCCAACCTGTGGATCAGAAGTTCCGCTTATGTGAACTGAAGTTTTCAAGCTTTCATTCGCCGCTCCTCCGATGGAATTTGGATAAACAATGGCTTTTCGACGAACTCCGATGAACTGGTTGCTCGTGCCATACATTATTTCATCTTTGTTAAATCTAATGTAGTCGCACGAAGTTGCAGCCCCTGTCGGAGGAACTCTAACTATTCGGTTGACCCATCTTTGACATTTTTCACCTTTTACGTATGCAATTTCTAAATCAAATCCTACCGTGAATCCCTTGACATTCGTGGTTTTGGTGATTTCACAAATGTATTGCACATCTTCGGTGTCTGCCTCGAATGTTTCTGTTAATTCTGTAATTCCCTGACAAAAAAGCTCCCACTCGGGAGAACTGTAATTATATGGATAACTTACGTTTATTAAATGCCCTAAAAGGCTCCTTGATTCTGCCGGTTTTCCCATTTTATTCCTCCAACTTTAATTTAAAATATAATTTTTCTCTAAAAATATTGAATTATTTACAAAAATGTAAAAGTATCTTTCTCCGGCGGCGCCGGAGAAAAGTGTTTGAATGCTAAAAATCATTTTGAACATAATATTCTGCGACAAATTTTGCCTCCGTAATTTCGATGTTCGGAGGCAGTCTTTGAACTAATTTCGGAAAAGCGCTCATCCAAATATTCAAAAATCTTCTTTTATTTTTAAGTTCCGGAAAATTTTCCAAAGAATATGAGGTTCCATCTGGTTTTACCAAAACTCTACCAAAAAACCATTCTCCAATTTTGGAAAAAATCGCTTGGCTGTCTATCCTTTCTTGGTTAGTAACATCCATAGTTTGCAAAAGAAGCCTAAATTGGTACTTCGAAGTATACGAATTGTCGACATAAATCGACGATTTTCTAGGATTTACAATAGTTGACAAGCACATTGATACGTTTTTAGGCTTTAATTGCTCGAGAAAAATGCCATCTTTTTTTACCTGAGGTGGCAATTCTGGGAACGTTTCTATCAGTTTTATCAAAGTTTCTTGGATATCTTGGATTTCGGTTTTCGTTACTAGAATCATTTGAAACTCCTTTTAACTGTTTTAATCCAGTTTTGTAAATTATCTTCTTTGCTTCGTTCATACCATTTTGCTCCAGCTTTGCTATGAGCTTCTTTTGAAAATTCTAAATCTTTGTTCACAACGTGCTTTCTAGTGTTTTTAAGAGCCCACGAGGAGCCTCGGTCGTCAAGCATCAGCTTGCCCATATACAGAAACCTTGCGTACGGCGTGTTGTAGACAATTTCCGAATCGTCGTTTTCAGTGTGCGCGGAATTACTTAAAATTCCTTGCTGAAACGGCACGTAGTCCTGCGTGTCGCTGATAATTTGGTAAACAAGATTTTGCCGAGCTTTTGCTAAATTCCCCTTAAGCCTTGTCATATCAATGTTTATCTCGATTTTGTCGCTAATCGACATGTAGCTATTTTTAAAATCATATTCCATCAGTAGCCCAAAACCTCCCAGTGGCTTAATTCGTCCTCAAAATCTTTGATTGAATGCACAAAAAAAACTCCGTCTTGTGAGTTTTTTAGTTCTTCATAGTTCAAATTTTCATCTAAAAATTGCCCTTTGACAAAAAAATCTTTTCCTTCCTGAAATGTGAAAAATTCTTCTTTTGATTCTAAATTTTCCCAAATCTTTGGAGTTCTGAAAATTTTACCGGTTGATATTTTCTTATCAGAATTAACTAAAAAATAACTAATAATTAAAAGAGAAACATCATCATCGAGAGTAGAATCATTTGTAAATCTAGTTCTAAAATTGCTTTGAAGTTCCACATTTGGCAAGAATGTTTTGTAATATTTGTTTGATTTTTCATCAAAATTAAATAAAGTTATGTTGTTATTAAACATATTTTTTATACCAAAGAACACGTTTTGCAAGAATTACTATTTTCAATGATTTTAGACAATAAGTTATAAAATTTTCCATTTATGCATCTTGGGAAAAGATAAGCATTAATGATAGATTTAATTTGAATTTCTTGGTTTTTGGAATCTAAAAAATAGCTCGAAAAAGAAGTGTCGTAAGTCACTGAAACTGTTCCTGCGGTCTGGCTTTTGACGGCACCAGAGTTCACAGATTTTTCATTGAAATCAAGTGCATCTTGAAAAATTTTAAGCTTGTCAATCAGAGCACAGACGCAGGTTTTGATATCCAAAATCAGTTCGTTGGGAAAATTATTTAGCGTGCCATCGGTGACTCTCGAACAAGTTTCTTTTGTGATTTTCATGCAAGATAAATTTACAAATTTGTCAAATTCTTCTGCTGATAATTTGCCTTTAAAATTATTTTTGTAAAATTCGTAATCAACAAACATAATTGCCTCAAGTCATCACAACGTTTACAGTCATATTTTCCTGTAAAATGCTAACTTTACCACGAACGTCGTCTTTATTTTCAGATTTAACAGTATAACTGTAAGATTTATTTCCCTGAGATTTAATGGTAGCAACACCTTGGGCATTAGTTTTCGTGCGGATTCCGCCCATGTTAATTTTGGCATTTTCGATCGGACTCGTGCCGTCGGTAACGTTGAAAGTCACATCATAAGTTGTTACTTCATTTGTTGGCAAAACTAGGGCCAAAGGAAAACGCACCAATGGGTCGGGCTGCAAGATGTTTACAGGATTTGGAACCTCCCAACCAAGACGCATCGTGCATCTAGCTGCTATCATGTCTTGTTGCATCAAATTATAGACAATTTTTCCTGTTTCAGGGTCACTTACCACTCCTTGGGTAAAAATTTCAAATTCTATATCTTGCCTTATCGCGTAAACGCATTTTTTGAAGTCTCCGACGATATATTTTGCTTTGTTTGAATCCCACGAAGAATTTTCGACATAAATTTTTTCAAGACCATCGAGCCAAGTGGCATTTATAGGCTGGCCGGTCGAATCCACTATTCTTCGTAGCTCAGAGCGCATTCCTACGCCTCCCATGATGGCGCTTGGAATATATCCAGAGGATTCCACTTTTGCCATTGCGGAATCTGTATCGCTCAAAAAATTCGAAGTCGTTGTAACCGTCGCGCCGGCGTTAATTATAGTGTCCATAAGGCTTGCGCGGAACATTGCAGGTTTGTCTTCTCCGGTTATGATCGCAGCGTCAATTTTTTTGTGCATATCCTGGACGACATTGCGTTTCACGGTTTCCCAAACGTCAATCGCCGAATCTCGAATGCTATTTATGGAAATAGGTACTATTGTTGCTAGTTCCTGAGCTATAATTCGTTTGTTTGCCCACTCGAGATTCGTGGTTTTCTTGAATCCGGTGTTTCCGCTGACCCAATATGACACTGGCAAAGCATCTAAAATTCTGAGCTCGGTTTCAGATGTGCTCATGTCATTTAGCCTATTAAAATGCCCTAAAACTGCACTTTTTTTGGTTATTTCTTCTATCACTTCTCTTCTGATTTCAGGTGTAATCAATGCCTGAATGTCAGAATCGCTAATCATTGCCATGTTTGCCTCCTAATTTATTTCTTATTGCGCTATTAAATTTTTGCGAAAAACTGTTAATTTTGCTGTTAGTTTCAAAATTTGGAGAAGTGCTTACTGTAATTTTCGATTGTTTTAAAAACTTAGGATGATTTTCTTTAAAATTAGATAAAAGAGACGAAAAATCTTTCTTGTCACTCACTTGTTTTTGTAACTTATCGACAACAAAATCGACAAATTCTTCATCTATTCCTGACTTTAAAACCTCGAATTTATACTTGTTTGTTTCAAGCTCTTTTGCCTTTTCTTCCAAATTTTGTATTTGAGTCTTATATGAATCAATTAAGCTAAATTTTTCTTTAATTTCATCCAGATTTTGAACTCCAAGGTCTTTAAAAATGGACTTTTCAACACGATTTTTGATTCGTTCTTCTCTGTACTTTTTGTAGTCAAAATCTTGATTTTCTTTAACTTCTTGAGTTTTTTCAAGATTTTCATTTTCTAAATTTTCCATAAATCTCCTTTTTTTAACGAGGCAGTTCCTCGAATTAGCTGTTTTTGAAAGGTCAGCTCCTTTTTTCCTGTTTTACCGAGATTATCCAGTTCCTCCAAATGAAAAAATCCTCTCATTTTGAGAAGATTTAAATTTTCGTTCTGTCAATTTGAATTTTTAAATTGTTTTGTTTGCTAAATTTTTGGTATTCTTTATTCCATTTTGTGGCTAACTGCTTGTAATGAATATATTTCCGATTAAGACTAGATTTTTCATGGTTTCGAGCCTTTTGCAAAGCAGTTTTGGTAAGTTTAGCAAGTTTTTTATACTTTCTGACACTTCTCTCAAAAAATCGCTGCTTTTGATGATTTTCATACACCTTTTTGTTTTCTTCGAGGCCATATTTTTTAAGATTATTTTCCATAGTTTCAGGATCAAAAGGAATGAAAGAGTGCCTGCAGTTCCAGCCACAGAGGCCTCCGCCTGTTCCATAACCTGTGCTTTTTACAAAATCTTTATACTTTGTCATTTTTTTGCTCCTTAAATTCCCAAATTTTGAAAATTGATGACAAATATGGCTCACTGATATCTTTTTTCAGCCTCTCAATATCAAGACTATTATTGGCATAAGCCTGCCTGTGAGGACTGCCAACATAGTACTTTTGTCCATTTTCTTCTAAATATTTTTTTGTTAAAATACTAACTCCTGTTTCGTTTAAATCATCTAAAAAAATTTCTTCTTTCATTCTAAACTCCTTTCAAATTTTAAGATTTCAAGTAACAACCGCTGAATCCGAGATATTGATAATCTCCTCCGGCAGTTTTCCATCTTACTGCCATGTAGCCTCCTTCATTTTGCAAATGAATGTGCGAATCTTGATTTATTACCAAATGACCTCGAGGAATAACGTTATTTTCCAGGGCATTCAAGCATTCGGTGCAATTGAGAGACACTCTATCGATGCCGTCACCTCTGGGAATAAATGGCAAATTGTAAATACTTGCATAATAGCTCGTCGTCAGCGAAGTTATCTGGAATTTAATGTGGCAACTGACGTAAACGAGCCTGTTTACGGTGTAGTATATGCCATACCTATAGCCTCCGTCGTAAGATACTGTAAGGCCAGAAGGCCCTTCAATTCCAATAGTTGGAGACCATGTGCCGAATTCAGATGATGACGACGATCCGACCTGAGACCAATCACTCCAATTGCTGCCACTCAAATATCTAAGATACATTTGAGTTGTGCTTTCTTTGACTGCGAGCTGCTGCACATAATTTCCAGTATCTGACTTTAAAACAATCAAACTGTGATAGCTCCCACCAGATGGAGAATTCGTAGAAGACGAACGCATTGTATAAAGACCTGGCGTTGTCATCGAGTTAAAATCAGTTGAAGATTTGATTTCATATGGAGCTTTCGAACTCAAGAGAGTATCGGTTTCAGATTTTGAATACACGCTCAAATTACTTCTTGCGCTGGATTCAGTCGTTGCCCCAGTACCTCCACGACTTACTGGTAAAGTTCCTGAAGTTATATCACTTGCAGAATGCTCATGACTTGAGTTTGCTTTATTTGTTAAAAAATTGTCAATTTGAGTTTTATTATAACAACTTTCAGACAAATCAGAATTTGAAACAAAATTGCTGTCGTTTATTAAGTCACTAGTTTTGCTTGGAATGTTTGGTAACCCTGACAAATCACTATATTGGCCACTAATTGCAACTTGACTCAAATCGTTTGTGTTAGCTTTTGAATTCAGTAAATTATCTGTTTTAGCTTTATTATAATAATTTTCAGATAATTCTGAACTTGAGATAAAGTTACTATCGTTTGTCAAATCACTGGTCTTGCTTGGAATGTCTGGTAACCCTGACAAATCGCTATATTGGCCACTTGTTGCAACTTGGCTTAAATCATTTGTGTTTGCTTTTAAATTTAGTAAATTATCAGTTTGGGATTTATTGTAATAATTTTCAGATAAATCGGTTACCATCGTGTCGACTTCTGATTTCGAATAAACTCCTAGATTTTCTCGTGCTTGCTCAGGATTTATTGCTTCAGTGCCCCCATGCTCGATTTTCAGTGGAATCTCTTTTTTGGCGGCTCCGTTTATTGCGATGTATTTTAAGTACACTTCTTCTCTGCAATTCGGCACCAAATCTTCAATTGACGGGGTTTCGTCGGCAATATTGTGCAAAAGTTTATCTTGTCTGCTTACAGGTTCAGGTAAATTTGTCATAATTTTCCCTTCCTTAAATTAGATTCCTTTTGAAACTTAAAAATTAAATTGCTCTCTCCGGCGGCGCCGGAGAGAATTCTTTTCTATTTATTGTGAATTTTAACAAACGGAATCGTATCCCAATTCACTTTGTAAACTTTTCCTTGCCAGATATCGTGCGAAAGATATTCAGGAGAAGGGGTCTCAATGTGCCTGGCACCAAGGTGGGAGCTTACCAAAACGTGATTGTATCCATTTTGTTTTGCTCGAATTAAATTTAAATCAGAAAAACATTTATTGACTCCCGTTACGACAGCTCTGCGCACTGCAACGTCAACGCTGTCTTGATGCCCGCTGGGATAAACAACTTTCAGGCTGCTTTTTCCAATTTCGTCAATGGCTTCAGAAATTGCCTGAGAGTAGCTTTGAATGCCACTTACGACCCGGAAATGCACCTGGTCAAGCTTGTTTATGAGCAAATTCTGACTTGAAATCGCTGTAGTTCGAGTCAAATTGTGAACGCTGCCTTTCGTGGAGCTTAAATAATACGAAAAAACATCCCGAAAGTATTGGGATGCCTCAAGATTCATTTGCTCAGTAAAAAGCCTTGTGACGGGTTTATATAAAGTAATTCCAGCGGTTTCAAAAATATTTTCTATCTCTTCATCTGAAAATTTTGTCATTTTTTTAATATAATTCTTGATTTTTTCCAGATGAATTCCAAGTTGTTGGAGCTTCCAGATTTTAAACTCTGCGGCGCCTGTGATTATTTCGTTTTGGACTATTCTAGCCACGATATCATCAAGCGCAAATTGTACTAAATCATCATATAATTTTATCAATTTATCAGTATTTATATAATTTTTCATAATTCATCACCAAATTTCAACTCTTTTTCGTTGTTATTTTTTCTAATTTCTTCAATTTTTCGGCGAGCAGTTTGCTCATCCTCTCCATACCAATTCATGCGATA
>CAMHLN010000002.1 GCA_946186155.1 uncultured Clostridia bacterium
TAACCCTGTTTTCTCTGAAAGATTCCAGAATTTTCAAAGAATTAATTTCGCAAATCTTATCTACATAATCAAACTGCTTTTTGCATTTTGATAAAATTTCATCTATGTTAGTCATACTTTATATAAACCCTATTTTTTCTCTAACCAATTTAACTTTTCTTGCTGCAATTTCAGAAGCTATTTTCGCATTATTCTCAAACTCTCTGAGCAAATAATCTTTATTTTTCATTATTTGGCTAAATTTTTCTCTAATCGGAGTGAATTTTTCTATAATTGCTTTCGCAGTTTGCTCTTTAAATTTGCCATATCCATCATTTTCGAACTCCTTCTCAATTTCATCAAACGAGACATTCTTAATCGACGAATATATAGTCATTAGATTATTGATACCAGTTAAAGAACCCTGAGTGAATCTAACTTTCGACCCCGAATCAGTAACACATCTCTTTATTTTTTTCAATATTATATCTTCATCATCCAAAATCCCTATGGTAGCATCAGATTCAACAGACTTTGACATCTTTTTTGAAGGATCTTTCAGAGACATTATCTTTGCTCCAACGTTCGGTATAAAAGCGTCAGGAATTTTGAAAATTTCTCCGTATATTCCGTTCATTCTTATGGCAAGATTTCTAGTAAATTCTATATGTTGTTTTTGGTCTTTCCCAACAGGAACAAGGTCAGTATCATAAAGCAAGATGTCTCCCGCCATTAAAGAAGGATAGGTCAAAAGGCCAGCATTCACATTTTCAGAATATCTATTTGATTTATCTTTATACTGAGTCATCCTTGAAAGGTCCCCAACAGGAGAAAAACATTCCAATATCCAGGCCAACTCTGAATGTTCACGAACATGGCTCTGGATAAAAAATATGCACTTTTTTGTATCTAATCCACATGCAAGAAGGAGAGCATAAGTTTCTAATATATTTTTCCTGAAATTCTCAGGATTTTGCCTAACTGTGATTGTATGCAAATCAGCAACAGAAAATATGCAATCATAATCTTCCTGCATTTTTATCCAATTCTTTATAGAACCTAGATAATTTCCCAAAGTGAGCCTACCACTCGGTTGAATAGCACTAAAAATTCTTTTCTTCAAAACAAACTCCTAGAAAAACTTGTCTTTACATTACATAAAAAAATTGAAAAATGCAAGAATTCACATATCTTTTATTTTTGTTCCAGGGTAATAATGGTACAAAATTTCATCATATTTCCATCCCATTTTGGCATATTCATTTGCCCCATACTGGCTCATTCCTACTCCATGGCCATACCCAGAAGTTTCTATTTCGAATAATTTTTTTTCTGAGTTATAGTTAATCGTAAAAGTTGCAGATTTAAGTTTCAACAAATTTCTAAATTCTGATCCTTTCATCTTGTGACCTAAAATTCCCAACTTACATATATATCCGTAATCAGTTTTTTCTAAAATTTTTATCCAATCTTTGGCGTCAGTATTATCCAATTTTTTACCAAATTCTTTATCCTTAAATTTTTCTTTAAGAATTTTCTTCAATTTTGATTTTTCTACTTCAACTTTAAATTTTTTAGGTTCTTCTGGGCTATCTACTGATTGGAGATAAGATAAATCTTGGACAAATGCCAATTTGCAAGGAACAGTCTTTTTGCAACACGAAGAATGAAAGAAAGTTGTTGCTAACTCGTCTCCAAAGTACAAAACTTTACCATAAACTGCATCCACAGCTTTTTCTATCTTATTTTTATACGTCTCAAAATTTTTTCCCCAATATTTTTCCATTTCGTCTATAGGCCTAAAGCAAAAATTGCTTATGCAACACTCTCCACCGTTTAGAGATAAAACTTCATTTATTCCGTTTTTTTTCAAAAAATACGTTAATATGGCTATTGTTTGAGTTTTCAAAGCCTCTTCGTTGAATGAAGCAGGCATCTCTGCTGCAACACATCCATATAAAAACTCTCTCATACTAATGTTTACTTTTTTTTTACTAGATGAATTAAAAAAAGATATTATTTTTTCAGTACTCTCTCCGCTAATCAGTGAGGGAGCTGTAAATATCAGTACGGTTAAAACTAATGCAAACATTAAAATTTTTCTATTTATATCGCAAAACCTTGAAAATAAAAGCATTTAGACACATCCTTTTTTATTGTGGTCCCTGTAAATATTACAAAATTGACATACGTTTTATTACATTGTAAAATAAAAACACGATTTTTTATTTATATCAAAAAAAGTGAGGGGATATTCTTGGATAAAAAGATTATTATGATTATACTAGGAATACTTGGAATTGTCATGTTGCCTGTTAAAATAATTTTGGAATTAATAAATCCTAATTACGTCAGGTCAACAGTTTTTGCGGTTATATTTTCTTTGTGCACTTTTTTGATGATGATTCTTTCATCAAGACTAGCAAAACATGAACAAAAAGATTCTCCAATGAAGAATATGCCGCTGGCAATCGTTAGTTTTTTATGTGGTTGTTCACACATTTGGGGATTTATTTCTTATTTCAAAGGACCTGCTCCGGACGATAACAAATTCCAATATTTTTTTCTTTCAATGTTATCTATTTTGTCATCGTTGTTCTTTTTATTTGTTTCTTATTCTCACTATTCAGGGAAAAATTTATTCAAAAAATTTCAAATATTGCTGTTTTGCCCGATACTCTTTTACTTAGTTTCGTTGACAGTGTTCTTTTCGTTTGAGATAGGCACTCCAAGCGCTTATAACGTAGCAGGACAATCTCTCATATTGATGTTCCTTGTTTACTATTCAAATTACTACGTTGCTTGTTCAAAAAAAGTGCTAAAACAACGTAGTTTTGTCTTTGGAGTCCCTGCAGCGATAGTGAGTGCTAGTTACTCTATTCCTGCGTTGTGTTCAAATTCATTTGGGTCAATAAATAGCGTTACATCGATTGTTTACCTGATGACTGCAATTTATATTTCTTTGTTTTTAGCTTCTCGCTTAAAACAACCTGTTGGAGAAAAAAGTTTTGCTTAAAATTTTGAAAGGAGAAACATGTTCAGGTCTTTAAAATATTTTATAAAAGAAGGAGTAAAAAACGTATATATAAATGGAATAATGTCTATAGCGTCTGTATTAGTTATGGTTTGTTGTTTAGTTATGACTGGGGTAGCATTTTTGTTCTATAAAAATATACAGGACGCTATTAAAAATATAGAAAGTAATAATAATATTACAGTCTATATGAAATATGACAGTAAAGCAGATACTGAAGAGATAAAAAATCAAATAGATTCAATACCTAACGTAGAATCGTGTGTTATTTACCCAAAAAGTGAAGCTATGAAAGAATATGAAGGAATTTTGGGAGATTCTATAACCTCTCTTTTTGAGGGAGAGGCCAACCCTCTACCAGATGCCTTCAAGGTGCAAATGGTAGACCTTTCGTTATATAACGATACTGTGGAAAAAATAATGTCAATATCTGAAGTTGATTCCATAAGTGACAGAAGTGAAATAGCAAAAAAGCTTTCTGATTTAAAAAAATTAGTAGGTTTAATTGGATTTTGGGTAGTATTAGGTCTCGTTTTGGTTTCATTGATGATAATTTCAAACACAATTAGAATAACTATGCACAACAGACGTTTTGAAATAAGCATTATGAAGTCAGTTGGAGCTACCAATGCATTCATAAGGGCTCCTTTTATAATCGAAGGATTGATATTAGGAGTTATTTCTGCCGTTTTGTCTATAGTCATTCTTAAAATAGTATGTGGACAGGCTATCGGAATGATAAATACAGTTGTTCCGTTTAATTTTACATCATTCAACAAAATGTTCAGGGAACTTTTCTTAGGTTTTGTGTGTTCAGGAGCATTCATTGGAGTGTTTGCAAGTTTAATATCTATAAAGAAATATTTAAAAAAGGAAGGAGGAGTATCTGTTGCGTGGTAGGAAAAGATGTTTAGCAAAGTTTTTAATTTTTTCGATTATGTTAAATGCATCTGCTTGGACAAATGATTGCTTTGCAAATTTAGTATCTAAACTTGAATCTGAAAAAAATAAAATTGTTAGCAAAATTAAGAAAAATAAAGAAAAAATTTTATCTGCAAAAAAATATCAACGAAACATAGAAAAAGAAAAATCTAATCTTGAGTTTGAAACAGATCAGATTAGCAAGTCTGTGTATTATATGGAAATTCAGATAAGAGAGCAAGAAAATAAAATAAATGAGTTGGAAGAAAAAAAAGCAGAAAAAGAAGAAGAAAAAGAACATAGTCGAGACAAACTTGGGGTATACATAAGGGCTATTTATTTGTGTAGAATTCCAAATGTTTACGAGATTATATTTACATCAGAAAGTTTTGACGATTTTGTGGATAAATCTCAAGTTCTAAGTATCATTTCGAAAAGAATGTTTGAATTAATAAATGAAATAAACAATAGTATCCAAAGTATTGATACTTGTACTAAAGATATTAAAAAGATACAATTTAATAATGAAATCACCATTGAAAGATTAAAAAAACAAAAACGTATTTTGGAATCTAAAGTCAATGAACTTGACAATCTTTACGAAGAAAGCAAGAAAAATC
Source organism: uncultured Clostridia bacterium (assembly GCA_946186155.1). Classification (GTDB taxonomy): domain Bacteria; phylum Bacillota; class Clostridia; order Oscillospirales; family Acutalibacteraceae; genus Improbicoccus. Next base: position 4,555 of record CAMHLN010000002.1, read on the forward strand.
AAAAGCAAACTGAAAATGAACTTCATGCAAATGATGCTGAACTTGCAAAAAAACAGGCAGAAATTAATGAATATTATGAAACCTTAAAGAAGAAAAAAGAATCTGAAGCCAAAGAAAGAAGCAAATCTGCTAGCAAATCAAAAAATTACCATAAAAATGAACCCTCAAATGGGCCTTATATACCAAAAATTACTAATGATGGATTAAGATTGCTATGGCCAGTGGAAGGATTCAGACATATTACCTCCCATTTTGGAGATACCGAAGGACGTGGTGCACCTCATGGCGCCATTGACATAGGTAGCAATTACACCAAAAATGGAAAAGTCCCCATATTAAATAAATCAGTCAGGGCGCCCACTGATATGGTGATATTGTACTCCGGCTGGTGTGGAGGATACGGAAAATTAATAATTGGTGGATTCGAGTTCAATGGAAAATCTTACCATATGTACTTTGGGCATTTGAACCATTTGATAGTGTCAAAAGGTGAAAATGTGAAAATGGGAGATCCTATAGGATTTGTAGGAAGTACAGGACAATCCACCGGTCCACATTTGCACTTTGAAATAAGAGTAAACGGGCAACGAGTAAATCCTGAAAGTTTTACTTACAATTACTAGTACATTGAATTTGTTTTGCTATTTTTCAAATGAATCGAGAGCAGAAATTCTACGCAGATCTATTCTACCTTTGTCATCTATGCTTATAACTCGAAATTTCACAATGTCACCTACATCCAATATGTCAGTAATTCTTTCTACTCTTCTATCAGAGAGTTTCGAAATATGGCACATTCCTTCCCTGCCAGGAGCAATTTCAGCAAAAACTCCAAAATTTGTAACCCTTGAAATTTTTCCAATAACAACATCTCCAACAGATATTTCGCGAGTTAAAGATTTAATTTGTTCTAATGCCAAATTACAACTAGATAATTTTTTCGATGAAATATAGATTCTTCCATCATCTTCTATATCAATCGAAACATCGAAATCAGAACAAAGTTTCTGCACTGTCTTCCCGCCAGGACCTATGACATCTCTTATTTTATCAACAGAAACCTGATAATTAACAATCTTGGGAGCATTATCAGAAACACTTTTTCTCGGAGACTTTATGGTTTTCAAAATGCAATCATCTAAAATTCGAATTCTTGCATCCCTGGTCAAATCAAGAGCTTCCTTGACTATCTCTGGCAAAAGTCCATCAATCTTCACGTCTACCTGTATAGCAGTGATTCCCTTTTTGCTCCCAGCAACTTTGAAATCCATATCTCCAAAGAAATCTTCTATCCCCTGAATATCTACAAAAGTCTTCCAAGATTCCCCCTGCATCACCAAGCCACAAGAAATTCCAGCAACTGGAGCAGATATCGGCACTCCAGCATCCATTAAGGCTAACGTCGAACCACAAACCGATGCCTGAGAAGTAGACCCATTTGAAGAAAGCACTTCGGAAACTAATCTTATCGTATATGGAAAATTCGAAATCGAAGGAATCACAGGTTTCAATGCACGCTCTGCCAAAGCTCCATGGCCAATTTCTCTTCTTCCAGGAGCCCTAGAAGGTCTCGATTCACCGACGGAAAATGCTGGAAAATTATAATGATGCATGTAATATTTGTTAGTAGATTTCGAAATTCCGTCTATCAGCTGACATTCTCCCAAAGGAGCCAAAGTCGCAACCGTCAACACTTGAGTTTTTCCTCGAGTGAATAACCCCGAACCATGCGCCATAGGCAAAAGTCTAACTTCAGACTTCAAATCACGAACTTGATGTAAACTTCTTCCGTCAACCCTTTTTCCGAGTCTAAATATCCAATCACGCACAATCGATTTTTGAATATCCTTCAAAATTTCCTTTATTTCTTCACCAGATTCAGGGAATTCATCGCCTAAATCAGACAAAACCTCCTCGGTAACACGAGAAATTTGAGAATCTCTTTCTTTTTTTTCTTGAAAATTCAAAGCACATTCAATTTTGGTCCTATATAAACTATCAATTTTTTCTTTTAGCTCAAAATTTTCAGAGTTCTTCTCAATACTGATTTTTTTCATTCCAACTTTATCAGAAATTTCAGAAATAAAACTTACAATTTCTCGATTCGTTTTGTGAGCAAGCATTATACTTCTGAACATTGTTTCATTTGAAACTTGGTTAGCCCCTGCTTCTATCATCAAAATTTTTTCCGAATTGGAAGAAACAGTTAAATTTAAATCAGAGTTATCCATCTGAGTTTCACTCGGATTAATTAAAAATTTTCCATCGATAATTCCGATTAAACTTGCAGAAACTGGTCCATTCCAAGGAATATTCGATATCGAAAGAGCGACCGAGGCTCCAACAATAGAAGCAATTTCGGGAGAAAAATCTTCAGAAACCGATAGAGCAGAACATACAACAGAAACATCGTTTTTGAAATTTTTCGGAAACAACGGCCTTATGGAACGATCTATCAATCTTGAAGTAAGTATAGCCTTCTCAGAGGGCTTTCCCTCTCTTCTCGAAAAAGAACCTGGAATCTTACCTACCGAATAAAGTTTCTCCTCAAAATCAACCACTAGAGGGAAAAAATCTATACCTTCTCGCGGCTTTTCGGACATCGTGGCAGTAGATAAAATAACCGTATCCCCGTATCTCACCAAACAGGAACCGTTGGCAAGCAAAGCCATCTTGCCAACTTCAATTTCTAATGGTTTTCCCGCCAACTCAGTTTTAAACAACGAAACTCCCACTTTAACCCCTGATTGTGGACCTTATCCCGAGCTTCGCTATCAAACTTTCATATCTCGCAGAATCAGACCTAAACAGATATTTCAACAATCTTCTTCTATTATTGATTGTCCTGAAAAGACCTCTACGCGAATCATAATCTTTCTTGTTGACCTTTAAATGCTCGGTCAAATTAGAAATCTTACCAGTCATTATAGCAATTTGGACTTCAGTAGACCCAGTATCCTTCTCATGACGAGCGTTTTCTTTTATTATTTGCAACTTATCTGACTTTCCCATGATCAACCTCCTATATCGTAGTTTACATTTAACTGACTAATAAAGCAACCCCTAAAAACACTATAGCGACCATAGAAACCAATTTTATAAGAATATTTATCGATGGCCCTGAAGTATCTTTACAAGGATCTCCCACAGTGTCTCCCACAACAGCAGATTTATGTGCAGGAGAATTTTTGCCTCCAACATTTCCAACTTCTATATACTTCTTTGCGTTATCCCAAGCTCCCCCAGCATTAGACATCATAGTCGAAAGCATAAATCCACAGACAGTCACTGCAGCCAAAAGACCAGCAGTTCCCTCAACTCCCAATAATGTTCCAACCAAAACCGGAGCTAAAATAGCAATTATTGCAGGAACTAACATAAGCTTAATTGATTCTCCCGTGCAAATAGAAACACAAGACGAGTAATCAGGTTTAGAAGTTCCCTCCATAAGTCCAGGAATACTTTTAAATTGTCTTCTAACCTCATGAACTATACTCATAGCAGCTTTTCCAACTGCTTCCATAGTGTAAGCTGAAAACAAAAATGGAAGCATTGCTCCAATGAAAAGTCCAATTAAAACAGAGGGGTTCGTAACACTTAAATCAAGAGCTAAACCAGGTTTTGCAGCATTTGCTTCTGAAATGTACGCAGCTATCAACGTCAAAGAAGTCAACGCAGCAGAACCTATCGCGAATCCCTTACCTGTTGCAGCAGTAGTATTTCCAAGAGAATCCAAAGCGTCAGTTCTTTTGCGAACGTCATCTCCAAATCCTGACATTTCAGATATTCCTCCAGCATTATCAGCAATTGGACCATACGCATCAGTTGCAAGAGTTATCCCCAACGTGGAAAGCATTCCAACAGCAGCAATCCCAATACCATAGAGTCCCCTACTAAATCCTAAAACACTTTCAGTTGTTCCTCCACATGAAAAGAAACTCGAAAGAATAGCTAATCCTACAATCAAACATGGAGCAAAAGTAGAAAGCATACCCAAAGATAATCCACCAATTATAACAGTTCCTGCTCCTGTTTCTGCAGCCTCAGCTAACCTTTTAGTAGGTTTGTAAGTAGCAGATGTGAAATATTCAGTCATAAATCCTATAGCAACTCCCGCAATTAGCCCTGAAACTATAGAATAGAACAATCCCTGAGATTGAGGAAAAAACTTGTTAATAACAAAATAAGAACAAATTATCATTAAAATCGAACTAATCCAAGTACCTTTTCTCAAAGATTTCAACAAAGATTTTTGGTCAGCATTTTCGTGAGTTTTCACAAAAAATGTGCCAATCATAGAGACAATCACTCCAACAGCAGACAAAAGCATTGGGAGAATAACTCCATCCATTCCAAATCCTGCTCCTATAGACAAAGCAGAAGTAGAAACCATTGCTCCAACGAACGACTCATACAAATCTGCCCCCATTCCTGCGACATCTCCAACGTTGTCCCCAACGTTATCAGCAATAACTGCAGGATTTCTCGGGTCGTCTTCAGGTATACTTTGCTCAACTTTACCCACCAAATCAGCTCCAACATCGGCAGCTTTCGTAAAAATTCCTCCACCAACCCTTGCAAAAAGAGACATACACGCAACACCCATTCCGAATGTGAGCATGTTCGAAACAACATTCTGAGTCAATTCTGAATCCAATGACACATCGACACTCGAATACCAATATTTCAAAAACCAAAACCAAATAGAAACTCCTAACAATCCAATCCCGACAATAACGAATGAAATAACACTACCAGCAGAAAAAGCAACCTTTAGCCCTTCGTTTAGTCCTTTCTGAGCAGCAGAAACTGTACGAACATTTGCCATGGTAGCCGTTCTCATTCCTATAAATCCCGACAAAGCTGAAAGAAATCCTCCTAATATGAAAACATAGGGTACCAAGTGACCCACTACTCCGAAAAATGACGAAGTCAAAAGAATCAAGAAGACAACAGCAAAAAATATTGAAACTCCTTTGTATTGTCTCTTTAAATACGCGGTAGCACCACTACGTATGGCATCTGAAATTTCTTTCGCCTTAGAATTCGTAACGGGATAGCTTTTTATCTTTAGATACTTGAAAGTTGCAAACGACAAAGACGATAAAGCAACTAAAAATACGAACAAAACTATATCCACAAAAACCTCCGTTTTCGTTTAATTTAATAAAGATAAAGCAATCAAACTAAAAAATTAACTCAACCAATGCCATTTCAGATGCATCTCCTCTTCTCGGGCCCAATTTAGTAACTCTGGTGAATCCACCATTACGGTCCATAAACTTGGGAGACATATCAACTAAAATTTTCTTAGTCAAATCTTCATCAAAAAAAGCAAACATTTTTCTTTTCAAACTCAGCGAAGGATTTTCTCCTCCTTTTTTAGCTAACGCAGCATAACCATCTGCCAAAGCGCTCAATTCTTTTGCTTTGAAATAGGTTGTTTTTATTTTACCGTAAGTAAACAAAGACCTTACTAAATTCCTAAGCATCAACATACGATGCGAGGTATTTCTACCTAATTTTCTCTTTATCATATAAATCCCTCCGATTTCTATTTTACTCTTCTAATTTTTCCTCTTCAACCTCAGAAACAGTTTCCAAGTTGATTTTCTTTTTTCTTGCCGGTTTCTCGTATTTCCATCCAAAACTTTTCAATTTAACTACCATTTCATCGTAAGATTTTTTCCCAAGATTACGAATGCCTAAAATCTCTTCCGGTTTCAGGTCTAAAAGTTGACTCAAAAACTCGAAACCAGCTCTTTTAAGCGCATTATAAGTACGAGCTGAAAATCCCAAATCATCAAGAGCAAAGTCGCCCGAAGAACTTGGAATTAACCCAGCACTACCTGATTTACTACCGACCTTCATGCTAGTTCCAGAAGTGCAAAACAAACTCAAATGGTCCACCAAATTTATCGAAGCAATTGAAACAGCATCTTGGGCACTTATCACACCGTTCGTCCAAACCTGAAAAGTGAGCTTATCATAATCTGTAATTTGACCAACACGAGTATCCTCGACTTTGTAATTGACTTTCACGACTGGAGAATATATAGAATCAACAGGTATAATATTCATGATAGCAGGCATAATAGCCCTATTTTGGTCTGCAGAAACATATCCCACACCAGAAGTAAAAGTTATTTCCATTTTTAACTCTGAATCTTCTTCAATAGTAGCAATCAAATTGTTGCTTAAAATCTTAAAATCAGAGTCAGTTTCAATCATATCAGCAGTAAACTCACAAGGTCCTTTGACATCCACATACACAGTCTTGGAATCGCATCCCTCGAGACGAACTATAATATCCTTAACATTTAAAACAATTTCAGTAACATCTTCGCGAACACCAGGAACGGTGGAAAACTCATGAGTCACACCATCGATTTTGATAGAACTAGCAGCAAAACCTGGAATAGATGACAGCAAAGCCCTTCTAAGACTATTACCAATAGTAGTTCCAAACCCTCGCTCCAAAGGATCAACCACAAACTCAGCATACGCTCCATCGTCAGACGAGTTTTTCAAAATAACCTTACTTAATTCTAAATCAGACATTTATCCTCCCACTCAAGATTACTTAGAATATAACTCTACGATGAGAGTTTCAGAAACTTCTATATCTATATCCTCGCGTCTAGGAAGAGCAGATATTTTAGCTTCTAAATGTTCAGGATTCGAAAATTCAAGCCATTTCGGGTGATTTTTTGAAATATTATCATTAATCACAGATTTCAAGTGCTCTTTTTTTCTACCTTTTTCAGAAACCGAAATAACATCGTTCACATCCACAAGATACGAAATAATATCGACACGATTTCCATTCACACAAAAGTTTCCATGAGTAGTAAATTGCTTTGCTTGCGCCCTAGAATTCGCCCACCCAAGACGGTAGACAACGTTGTCGAGACGACGCTCTATTAAGGAAAGCATGTTCTCACCAGTCTTGCCCTCTTTAATTTTAAGAGCCATATCGTAATAATGCCTGAACTGATTTTCTAATATACCATAATATCTTTTAGTCTTCTGCTTAGCTCTCAGTTGAATTCCATATTCAGACGATTTTTTCCTAGCCTGACCATGCTGGCCCGGAGAGCTCTGACGTCTCGAAATGGAGCACTTGTCTGAGAAACATCTGGAACCCTTAAGAAACAATTTTTGTCCTTCAGCCCTACATAATTTGCATCTTTTTTCCATAAAACTCCCTCTCTTTCCAAAAATTATCAAACACGACGACGTTTAGGGGGCCTGCATCCATTATGCGGAATAGGAGTTACATCTTTGATAAGAGTGATGTTAAATCCCAAAGCCTGCAATGCCCTAATCGCCGATTCACGTCCCGGACCCGGACCTTTGACATAAACCTCAATCGAAGAAAGTCCGTGTTCTTGCGCCTTTCTACCAGCAACCTCAGCAACTGATTGTGCAGCAAACGGAGTGGATTTCTTAGAACCTTTGAATCCCAGAGAACCAGCACTACTCCAGGAAATAGAATTTCCTTGAGTATCAGAAACAGTAACTATAGTATTATTAAAAGTAGCATGAATATGTGCTGACCCTTTTTCTATATTCTTGCGCTGATGCTTGCGGACTACTTTTTTACCATAAACCATAAAATAAATCTCCTTAGCTTATTATTTTTCTTTCTTTTTGCCTGCTATTGTTTTGCAAGGTCCTTTTCTAGTACGAGCATTAGTTTTCGTGCGCTGACCTCTAACCGGCAAACCTTTACTGTGTCTCAAACCTCTATAACATCTTATATCAGTCAACCTTTTTATATTCAAAAAAGTGATACGACGCAGGTCTCCTTCAACAGGAATCTCTAATTTACTTATGCTCTCAGAAATGTCTCTTGCATCATCTTCAGACAAATCCCTAACTCTTTTGTTAAAATCGATTTTAGCTCTCTTCAAAATCCTCCTAGAAGTAGTCAACCCTATCCCTTTAACGTAGGTCAATCCCACCTCTATACGTTTATCTTTGGGCAAATCGACACCAGCTATACGAGCCATATCTTACCTCCAATTTCAAAATCTATCCTTGCCTTTGTTTATGCTTAGGATTCTCACAAATGACCATTACCCTACCTTTACGCCTTATAATCTTACATTTATTACAAATTTTTTTAACCGACGGTCTCACTTTCATACTAGCTCCTCCTTATAACAAAATCAAAACTAAGTCTTTTCCTCTTTGGAAGAATTTCCTCTCCAAATGATACGTCCCTTGGTCAAATCGTAAGGAGAAAACGCTACTTTAACTTTGTCTCCTGCAACTATTTTAATAAAATTCGATCTCAACTTACCAGATATAAAGCAAGGAACAATGCGATCATTGACCAACTTCACCTTAAAATTAGCGTTAGGCAACGCTTCAGTAACAACTCCCTCGACCTCTATATTATCGGCTTTAGACATTCAAAGCTTCCTCCAAAATTTAAATCTAAACTTTAGTCAACACAAAAGTTCCTTCTCCAGTTATCGCAACCGTATGTTCAAAATGGGCACATAGGCTCCTATCTTTAGTGACAACATTCCAACCACCTTCAGCAAGAGATTCTAAATCTTCACACCCAACAACGACCATCGGTTCAATAGCGATAACCAAACCTTCCGATATAAACTCTCCTGAATGTTTCTTACCGTAGTTTGGAACACTGGGAGCCTCATGGACAGACCGTCCAATCCCATGACCAACATATTTCTTAACAACAGAAAATCCAGACGATTCCACAAAAGTTTGAATTGCATATCCAATATCACCGACGTAATTTCCGATTTTAGCATTATCTATTCCTAATTGCAATGCTTTTTCAGTAACATTTAATAATTTTTTTGCCTCATCAGAAATATTACCGCATCCAAAAGTTTTTGTGTTGTCTCCATGAAACCCATTAATGCACGCACCAACATCAATGCTAACTATATCTCCATCCCGAATAACCTTGCTGTCAGAAGGGATACAATGTATGAGCTCCTCGTTGACAGATATGCACGCAGTTGCGGGAAAACCGTCGACTCCCATAAAAGATGGCGTTGCTCCATTAGATTCGATACAATTTCTAGCAATATTATCCAACTCTTTCGTTGTTATTCCAGGTTCTATTGCTTTTCCAGCTGCCTCAAGAGCCAAAGCAGAAATTCTCCCTGCCTCACGCATAATTTCTATTTCTTCGGAAGTTTTTAATTTTATATTCAGATTTTTCTTAAGCATTTTTCACCAAATTGAAAATATCTTCAGAAGATTCAGCCAAAGACTTTCTACCATCTATGGAATGCAACACTCCTTTAGATGAGTAATACTCTCTAAGAGGCAAAGTCTTTTCCTTATAAACTTTCAATCTCGTTCGAATAGTCTCTTCCGTATCATCTTTACGCTGTTCCAAATGAGAACCACAATTATCACAAATTCCTTCCGACTTTGGTTTCATCTCAGTAGCACTATTAAAAACAGAATTGCACTTCGGGCAAACCAATCTGCTCAAAGTTCTCTTGCATATAAAATCATCATCAGCATCTATATCAATTGCAATATCGATATGAATTCCCAAATCATCCAATGACTTAGCTTGCTCTAAAGTTCTTGGAAATCCATCTAATATGCACCCTTTAGAGCAATCAGAGCTCGAAATTCTATCTTTCAACAGATCAATAACTAAATCATCAGGAACTAATTTACCACTCTCAGTATAAGATTTCAAAATTTCAGCTTTTTCTCCACCAGATTTCAAAACTCCTCTTATTATATCTCCTGTTGAAACAGAAGGAATTCCAAGTCTTTTCGACAAAATAGCAGATTGAGTTCCCTTGCCAGAGCCCGGAGCTCCCAAAAAAATTATCGTCATAACAAACTCCTAATCCAAAAATCCTTTATAAACTCTCATCATAGTTTGAGACTGCAATATTTTTACAGTTTCCAATGCGACACCCACAAGTATAATTATGGAAGTACCACTTAAAGATAGACCAGCCATAGGAATTAACTGCATGAAGAGCATCGGGAAAATAGCTATGAATGCCAAAAACAATGCTCCCATTAATATGACTTTTGCTAAAACTCTTGAAAGATAGTCGGCAGTCGGCTTACCAGCTCTAATACCAGGAATAGCTCCTCCACTTTGCCTCAAATTGTTAGAAATTTCGAGAGGATCGTAAGAAATCGAAACATAGAAATACGCGAACATTATAATTAATGCAAAATACACAACATTATAGATCCAACTTCCGAACGAAAGAGCTTCCAAAATTGCTTTCCAAATTCCGTTTGAACCAACAAAAAGGCTAATCATACTTGGAATCATAAGCAACGAGCCAGCGAAAATTATAGGCATAACTCCTGCAAGACCAATTTTCAACGGCAAATGACTACTCTGACCATCGTACATACGCCTACCTACCACCCTTTTTGCATACAAAATCGGTATCCTACGTTCAGCATCATTCATGAACACTATGAGCCACATCATTCCCAAAAATACCAATAAGAAAACAGGAACATAAATGTAGTAAACCCAGAAATTAGCAGGATCAGTTGCAGCAAAATAGAGGTAAACTCCCATGTTTTTCAACAAAGCAGGCATCCTTGAAACTATACCAGCAAACATCAGAATAGAAACACCATTACCTATACCGTTTTCGTTAATACGTTCTCCTAACCACATCATCAAAGCAGTACCAGCCGCAAAAACTGAGATAATAACAACAGCAGCAAAAAGTCCTTCCCAACCAGTAGTATACTTTATAATGCTAGAACCGTTATATCCATTGCTACGCAAAAGCATGTAATAACCAAATCCCTGAGAAATACCTAAAATTATAGTCAATACCCTAGTTATAGCAGTTATTTTTTTACGCCCTTGCTCTCCTTCTTTTTGAAGAGATTCAAGATAAGGCAAAGCCACTCCCATCAACTGCATAATTATCGATGCATTGATGTTTGGTTGGACAGAAAGTGCAAACAAAGTAGCCTGAGCGAAAGCACCTCCCGAAAGAGTGTCAAAGTATTGAAGCAAAGAGCTTCCTCCTGACATTCCTCCCATGAATCCCTTAAGAGCCTCAGTATTCAAAAACGGAACCGGAATTATAGAACCTAATCGGAAAACTATTATTATCATAACAGTATAAAGAAGTCTCTGCTTTAAATCTCCAGTTTTCCAAGCTTGTCTAAGAGTTTTTATCATCTCTGGATCACCTCAGCTTTCCCACCAACACTTTCAATTTTGGACTTAGCAGACTCAGAGAACAAATCAGCATTAACGACCAATCTCTTGGTCAATTCTCCGTTGCCCAAAATTTTTATTTTATCACATTTCCTTTTAACAATTCCAGAAGATCTCAAAAGATTTTCATCAACGACTACATCATCTTCAAAAATCTCTAATCTCCCAACATTCACCGCAATAACAGATTTAGCAAAAATATTGTTAAATCCGCGCTTAGGAACCCTACGCTGCAAAGGCATCTGACCACCTTCGAACCCCCAGCGTATAGAACCTCCTGAACGAGCCTTCTGACCTTTATGTCCCTTGCCAGATGTTTTTCCATTACCAGACCCATGACCTCGACCAACTCTTTTTCTGCGAAATCTAGAATTTTCAGCAGGTTTCAGAGTATCAAACATACATTTCGCCCCCTTTACAGTAAAATGGTATATACACATGGTTAAATACTATCACAAACAACAAAAAAATAAAACTTATCCCAAAATTTCAGATACAGTCTTGTCTCTTACCTTTGAAATGCAAGAAACATTACGAAGAGAGCTTAATCCCTGGATGACTGCTTTAACAACATTACAAGGATTATTTGACCTAAGAGATTTTGCTCTTAAATCTTTTACTCCAACTGCTTCGATAACTGCTCTAACAGCTCCACCAGCAACAACTCCAGTACCAGGGGGAGCAGGTTTTAGTAAAACTCTTCCAGCTCCAAATTCTCCAATAATTTCATGAGGAATAGTACTCTTATAAAGAGAAACAGTTACCATATTCTTTTTAGCATCTTCTATTCCTTTACGAATGGCATCAGGAATTTCACCAGATTTTCCTATTCCTACTCCTACCTTACCTTTTTTGTCTCCAACAACCATCAAAGCAGAAAATTTAAATATACGTCCTCCTTTAACTGTTTTGGAAACTCGATTGACTGTCACTAAACGTTCATCATACTCGTTATCTTTCTCTAATTTGTTTTCACTTAAATTATTCTTGGGCAATCCTCACCCCTCCTTATTTTAAAATTTTAGTCCAACTTCTCTTGCGCCTTCTGCAAGTTCCTTAACTCTACCATGATAAATGTATCCACCACGATCAAAAACTACCTCAGATATTCCTTTTTCAATAGCTCTCGATGAAACAATTTTTCCAACTTCTCTAGCTCCAACTTTATTTCCGCCATTTAAATTAAATCCCTTCTCATTACTTGAAGCTGAAACTAGGGTTTCTCCTTTGTTGTCATCAATAATCTGAGCATATATATGCTTTAACGAACGAAAAACACACAAACGAGGCTTCGAAGAAGATCCAAAAATTTTTCCTCTAACTCTTTTATGGCGCTTCAAACGAGCAGCATTTTTGTCTACCTTTTTAATCAAAAAATTCACCTCCAATTACTTCTTAGTCGTCTTACCAGCTTTTCCTTCTTTACGGCGTATAACTTCATCGTCATACTTAATTCCCTTGCCTTTATATGGCTCAGGAGGACGTTTAGATCTTATATTTGCTGCAAACTGACCAACTTTTTGCTTGTCAATTCCGTGAACTATAATTTTGTTTGATCCTTGAACCTCAAAAGTAATGTCATCACTTTCACTAACAACAACTTTGTGAGAAAATCCCAAACTCAAGACCAAATTTTTCGCTTGTTTTTGAACCTTATATCCCACACCATTAATTTCAAGAGTTTTCGAGAATCCGTTGGTCACTCCTTCAATCATGTTAAAAATCAATGAACGAGTCAGACCATGCAAAGCGCGATTAGATTTCTCATCGTTCTTACGAGAAACGGTAATTACTGAACCGTTTATGTCAACGAAAATATTCGAATTCACACTTTGAGACAGCTCCCCTTTTGGTCCTTTTGCATAAAAAACACCGTCAACAAAACTCACATTAACGCCGTTTGGAATATTTATAGGTTTTCTTCCAATTCTAGACATACTAGCACCTCCTTTTTACCAAATATAAGCCAAAACTTCTCCACCTAAATTCATCTCACGAGCTTTTTTATCTGTCATCAGCCCACCAGAAGTAGAAACGATAGCAATTCCTAAACCTCCGATAACCTTCGGCATCTCAGAAGCCCTACGATATATTCTCATTCCAGGTTTAGAGACTCTTTTCAATTTTCTAATAACAGAAGATTTATCAGAATTATACTTTAAAAATACTTTAAGTTTTCCTTGTTTTTTATCTTCAAAAAAGACAAATTTTTTTATAAATCCTTCATCACATAAAATCTTCAAAATAGACATTTTCATCTTCGAAGACGGAATATCCACACTTAAATGACGAGAGGAAATAGCATTTCTAATTCTTGTTAAAGTGTCAGCAACAACATCTGTAACTACCATAAAAACCTCCTTTCATATCACCAACTTGCTTTTCTAACCCCAGGAAGCACTCCTTTATGTGCCAACTTCCTAAAGCATATACGACAAATTCCATAATCTCTAAGATATCCACGAGACCTGCCACATAAGCCACATCTAGTATACTCCCTGGTTTTGTATTTCTGAACGCGTTTTTGCTTTGCAATCCAAGATTTCTTTGCCATACTTCACCTCCTTTTTCAAAAAGTTATGCAGTCCGCTTAAACGGAGCACCAAACAGAGAGAGCAACTCTCTCGCCTGCTCATCATTTTGAGCAGTAGTAACTATATTTATATCCATTCCACGAATTCTGTCAATCTTATCATAATCTATTTCAGAGAAAATAAGCTGTTCTTTAACTCCAATATTATAATTTCCGTGGCCATCAAAAGATTTTGTGCTGATTCCTCGGAAATCACGAACTCTCGGAAGAGCCAAATTGAAAAATCTGTCCAAAAATTCATACATTCTATCTCCACGCAACGTAACCTTGACTCCTATCTTCATTCCTGCGCGAATTTTGAAGTTAGAAATGGAACGCCTTGACAAACATGGAACTGCACATTGGCCAGTTATTTTGCCCAAATCTGTGATAATAGAATCAATTGCTTTAGAATTTTCACGAACTTCGCCTGCTCCAACATTGATAACTATTTTCTCAATTCTAGGAACTTGCATTACATTTTTAAAAGAAAATTTCTTCATCAATCCAGGAACAATCTTAGATTTATATAAATCTTTTAACCTTGCCATATTATCCTCCTCTCATACATCATTTAGACGTAATATCTTTTTTGCATTTTTTGCAAAAGCGAACTTTCAAATTCTTGTCATTCATCCTGTGACCTACTCGAGTAGCGGAATCACAATGAGGACAAATCAATTGAAGTTTATCCGTGCAAATCGGAGCTTCAACTTCTAAAACTCCACTCTCATCCCCTGCTTTTCTAGCTTTCAAATGCTTGCGAACCTTGTTCAGCCCAGAAACTATTGCTTTTCCTTCGTTGACACCTAATGCAATAACACGTCCTCTTTTAGAACGATCTCTTCCAGAAATAACGACAACCATATCTCCAACTTTAACGTGACGTTTTTTCACACTCTTAACTTTCACCAAACAAAACACCTCCTTAGCTCATTCTTCCTGAAAATTTACAAAGTTTCAGGAGCCAAACTCGTAATTTTACCGAATCCTTTGTCTCTCAACTCACGAGGCATAGGCCCGAAAATACGAGTCCCTTTTGGAGATTTGTCATCCTTTATGATAACAGCAGCATTGTCGCTAAAACAGATACACGACCCATCACTGCGCTTAATTTTATCCGTAGTGCGAGCGACAACCGCCTTGACAACTTCTCCTTTTTTTACACTTCCACCCTGACCGGCTTTTTTTACGGAACCTAACATTACTTCCCCAACACGAGCGTATCTTTTTTTAGATCCCCCTAGAACCTTAAAACACATAATTTCTTTTGCTCCGGTATTATCAGCTACTTTTAATCTAGTATAAGGTTGTATCAAATTAATCCCTCCTTACCTTTTAGTTTCCATAATCTCAACAAGTCTCCAGCACTTTTCTTTCGAAAGAGGTCTGGTCTCCATTATTTTTACCTTATCACCAATTTTGCATTCATTTTTTTCATCATGAGCCTTAAATTTGCTAATACGGCTTATGAATTTTTTGTAAAGCTTATGCTTAACTAAACGCTCCACCTTAACAACTATAGTTTTGTCCATCTTATCACTAGAAACTACACCAATTCTGGTTTTACGTAAATTTCTCAACGTTAATCCTCCTTCCTAGCGCGTAAAAGTGTCAAAATTCTCGCAATAGTTTTTTTCAAAAATCTAATGCGCATGGGATTCTTCAACTGATTAATGGAACGTTGAAAACGAAGATTAAACAATTCCTCCCGAGATTTTTCAAGCTCATTTCCTAAATCTTCATCCGAAAGAGTCTTTAAATCTTTAATTTTCACTCGAATCCCCCATTTCATTAGAAATCTTCTTAACAAATTTACACTTCACCGGCAATTTTCCAGCGGCAAGTCTCATTGCTTCTCGAGCATTTTTCTCCGTAACTTCAGAAAGCTCAAACATAACTCTTCCAGGTTTAACAACTGCAACCCAAAACTCAGGAGCCCCCTTACCTTTACCCATACGAGTTTCCGCAGGCTTCTTAGAAACAGGTTTATCAGGAAAAATCTTTATCCAAACCTTTCCCATTCTTTTGCAATACCTAGTCATTGCAACACGAGCTGCCTCTATCTGGTTAGAAGTGATCCAACATGGCTCAATAGCCTGCAAACCATAATCTCCATAAGTTACTTTATTTCCTCGATTTGCTTTTCCCTTCATTCTTCCCCTGTGCGCCTTACGATACTTAGTTCTTTTAGGCAATAGCATTTCTTACTCCCCCTTTCACTACCTTACTAGCAGATTTTTTGAAAATTTCCCCTTTGTATATCCAAACTTTTATTCCAATTTTGCCATAAGTTGTATTAGCTTCAGCAAATCCATAGTCAATATCAGCTCGAATAGTTTGCAAAGGAATACTACCCTCATGATAATGCTCAGCGCGAGCTATGTCAGCTCCTCCCAATCGACCTGAAACTCTAACTTTTATGCCTTTGACTCCCAGTCTTGAAGCCCTACCAATAACTTGCTTAACAGCCCTTCTGAATGGAATTCTCTTTTCAAGTTGCTGAGCTACATTTTCTGCAACCAACTGAGCAATAGTTTCGGGCCTTTTAGCCTCTATAACACTAACAACAACAGGATAGGATAACAACTCGGAACACTCTTTTTTTAATTTCTCTATTCCACTTCCAGCGCGACCTATAACAATACCAGGCTTAGAACAGTGAATTAATACATAAACCTTGCCACCTCGACGTTCTATCTCAATCCTAGGAACGCCTGTGTTTGCAATCCTAGATTTTATGAAATTGCGAACTCTTTCATCTTCAACTACAAACTTTGAAACTTCTTTTGTATCACAAAACCAACGAGAATTCCAATCTTTGTTTATGCCTATTCTCATCCCATTAGGATTTACTTTTTGCCCCATCTTCATCCTCCTTTTCAGCATCTCTCAGAACAATAGTAACATGCGAAGATCTTTTCAAAATGCGATGTCCTCTTCCCTTAGAAACCGGTTGCATACGCTTTGCAATGGGTCCTGGACAAGCGAAACATTCTGCAACATACAGCTCCGATAAATTCATATTGTGAACATTTACAGCATTTGAAACAACAGATTTCAGCAATTTTATCAAATGTTCCGAAGCAACTTTAGACGTATTCTTTAAAATACCCATAGCTAACCCTACCGGCTTGTTGCGAATCAAATCCAAAACAATTTTCACTTTCCGTGGAGACATTCGCAAATATTTTAAATGAGCTTTAGCTTCCATAATTCAACCCTTTCTATTAATTTCTACTTTCCGGAAGCATTTTTAGATCCGGAATGACCTTTAAAAGTTCGAGTCGGAGCAAATTCTCCTAACTTATGCCCCACCATATCTTCCGTTATATAAACAGGAATATGCTTTTTACCATTATGAACTGCAATGGTATGTCCAACAAACTCGGGGAAAATAGTCGAAGCACGACTCCAAGTCTTTAACGCTGTTTTTTCTCCCGTTTCATTCATAAGTTGAATTCTTTTCATGAGAGCTCCCTGGACAAAAGGGCCTTTTTTCAAACTACGACTCATATCATCTCTCCTTTCTAAAAATTATTTTCCGTTTCTACGTTTTACTATAAATTTATCTGACACCTTAAACTTTTTTCTAGTTTTATATCCCAAAGTTGGTTTACCCCAAGGAGTAACAGGAGTTGCTCGACCAACTGGAGATTTTCCCTCTCCTCCTCCATGCGGGTGGTCACAAGGATTCATCACAGACCCTCTAACAGTGGGTCTCCATCCCATGTGTCTCTTACGTCCAGCTTTTCCTATTTTTATATTCTCATGGTCCAAATTTCCAACTTGCCCTACAGTAGCAATGCACAACTCTGAAACATTTCTTAACTCTCCCGAAGGCAAACGCAAAAGAGCCATCGAATCTTCTTTTGCCATAAGTTGAGCCATACTCCCAGCAGATCTCACAAGCTGTCCACCTTTTCCAGGATGCATTTCAACATTATGGACAAAAGTTCCCACAGGGATCTTACACAAAGGTAAAGAATTACCCACTTTTATATCAGAATCTTCTCCCGAGAAAATTTGCTGGCCAACTTTAAGTCCCAATGGAGCAATTATATATCTTTTTGTTTTGTCAGAATATTCCACAAGAGCTATATAAGCTGAGCGATTTGGATCATATTCCAAAGTCAAAACTGTAGCCATACCTTTTTTGCTACGCTTAAAATCTATAACTCTATACTTTGTACGATTTCCACCACCACGATGTCTAACAGTTATCCGACCATAGCTATTTCTTCCAGAATTTTTTTTCATGGGTTTCAAAAGAGGTTTATAAGGTGCAACTTTCGAAAGCTCAGAAAAATCTGCCGAAGTCATGTTTCTGCGAGATGGCGTAACCGGTTTATAAGTTTTCACAGCCAATGATTTCACTCTCCTTTTAGGTTATATGATTGAAAAATTCTATTCCTTTTTGCCCTTCTACCAAAGTAACTATCGCTTTTTTCCACGAAGGAGTTCTCCCTCTCCATTTACCATGTCTCCGATTTCTTCCTCTAACATTCATGGTGTTAACTTTTTTGACTTTAACGTCAAAAACTTTTTCAACAGCATTTCTGATATCCACCTTACTAGCATCTTTTCGAACCTTGAAAGAATATTTCAGTTCAGAAATCCCAAGCATAGACTTTTCAGAAATCAAGGGAGAAATGATAATCTCGTGAGCACAAACAGAAATTCCCATTATGCCACCACCTTCTTTTTGGGCTCAGATCCAAAAATTTCGTTAATTTTTTCCAAAGCTCCTGAAAATATAAAAAGCTTCTCATGACGGAAAATATCATAAGAATTCAAACTCTCAGCAGACATAACTGCCAACTCTTTTATATTAGAAGATGATTTCAAAATAAATTCATCAGGTTTAGCCAAAATCAAAGAAGATTTCTTAGCGTCAAAACATTTTAACATTTTCGAAATAGTCTTAGTATTATAAGAATCCATCGAAAAATCTTCTAAAATTATCAAATTTTTGGACAAAGATTTGCAAGAAAAAATAGACCTAACAGCTAATCTCTTCACTTTTTTATTCAAAACCTGAGAATAATCTCTTGGTTTCGGAGCAAAAACTATTCCACCGTGTCTCCATTGAGGAGCTCTAGTTGATCCTTGTCTAGCATGTCCAGTTCCCTTTTGTCTCCAAGGTTTGATTCCTCCACCGCTAACTTCTGCCCTAGTCAATGCAGACTTCGTACCTCTTCTTTGATTGGCTAAATAGGAGACAACATAATCATGCACAACAGACATATTCGGCTCAATTCCGAAAATGTAATCAGATAGTTCTACGTTTCCTATTTTCTCTCCGTTCAAATTAAAAACATCAGATAACACTATGCTCCCTCCTTTTTAACAAATTTAACAGTATCTTTTATATAAACTATTGATCCTTTTGGCCCCGGGACAGAACCCTTGATAGCAATCAAGTTTTTATCTTCGCAAATTTTAACAACTTTTAAATTCTGAACAGTCACTCTTTCGTGTCCAAGATGACCTGCTGATTTTAATCCTTTGAAAACCCTCGACGGATCAGAACATTGCCCTATAGAGCCTCCGTGCCTTCCAACAGGACCAGTACCGTGAGTCTCTCTGAGACGTCTAAAATTCCAACGTTTTATAACTCCAGCCCATCCTTTACCTTTACTTGTCCCGGTAACATCAACATTTTCTCCGACAGAAAAAATATTTACCTTAACAAAATCTCCAACGTTCATAGCGTCAATATTCGAAATTCTGAACTCCTTCAAAATTTTGACAGGCTCAATTCCTATTTTGTCAAAAAATTCAGACTGAGGCCTATTCATATTTCTGATATTTGCTTTACCAAATCCCAACTGAACAGCAGAATATCCGTGTTTTTCCTTAGTTTTTTTGCAAGAAACAACGCAAGGACCAGCCTGGATAACAGTCACAGGAACAACGTGACCATCCTCATCAAAAATCTGTGTTATACCAATTTTTTTACCAATTATGGCCTTATTCACAGCCAACACACCTCCTTAAATTAAAGTTTTAATCCTATTTCTACTCCTGCCGGAAGCTCAATACTTGTAAGACTTTCTACAGTTTTATTAGAAGGTCTCAAAACATCTATCAAACGTTTATGAGTTCTAACTTCAAACTGCTCACGACTATCTTTGTTAACTTGAGTAGAACGCAAAATAGTTATAATTTTTTTCTCAGTAGGCAATGGAATAGGACCTGAAACCTTTGCTCCAGTTCTCATTGCAGTTTCTACAATCTTTGCAGACGACTGATCTATAAGCTCATGATCGTAACCCTTAAGTTTAATCCTGATTTTCTTATGACTCTTTTGAATTGCCAAGCAAAACACCTCCCAACATTTTTAATTTTTCCGCAAAAGAAACAGAGATATTCGCAGATTCTATCAAACAAAATTTGAAAAATCAATAGTTTTTTCGTCATTTAAAATCAAATTAAATGAAAAATTCGAAAAATTTTCTGCTTCAATTATCTGTAATAAATCGTCTGTTTCGAAAATAGTTATTGTGTACAAGCATAAATTTTTAATAAGAGGTCTAAAATGATTGACACTAAATCTAAATTTTCGGAAATTGTACACAACGTAGTATACAGTATGATTATAATATTATCAATTATTTTCTTTCTAATAAGAAGTTGCAAATCTAATATTGGTATTTTTTTAGACAAAATAAATTCTGTCGCCGCCAAAATATCTTTTTCAGAAATAAACAAAAAAAGAGAAATCCTAAGTTGTTCTCAAAATTCAAATATTGAAGAAAATTCAGATGACTCTAAAATTGCACACTCAGATTTTCACGAAAAAAAATCCAAGAAAAAACTTTGCAAAATTTTTGAAGTGCAACTAGGAAATTCAGGAATAAAATGTGGGAATTTCTATGTCAAAAACAAGACAGGTAAAAAAATAGATTTCGATAAGTATCTTTCGAAATCTCCAAAATTTAAAGCAAATAACAACAAACCTGTAATTTTGATATATCACACTCATACATCTGAGAGATATATGACCAAAGATGACGGAACTTTTCCTGAAGATTTTTACGCAAGAACTCAGGATAATTCAAAAAATGTAGTCGCAATAGGAGAAGAAATAGTTAAAACTTTGAAAAAAAAGGGAATAAATGCAATCCATGAAAAAACTATACATGATTATCCAAGCTACAACGGATCATATTCAAGGAGTGCGAAAACCATAATGAATTGTCTGAAAGAAAATCCTGAAATTCAGATACTGATTGATATACATCGAGATAGTATGGGAGAAAATAAAACGGGAAAAATAAAGCCTACTTTTAGAACAAAAAACGGAAAAAAAGCAGCACAGATAATGTTTGTATCAGGATGTGGAATAAATAAGTCTATGAAATTTCCTCTGTGGGAGAAAAATTTAACTTTAGCTCTTAATTTGCAAAGTGTTTGCGAAAAAAATTTTCCAGGATTCACAAGAGAACTTATTATCAAAAATTCAAAATATAACCAGCAATTAAGTACAGGAGCCATTCTGATAGAAGTAGGAAGTGATATGAATACTGTAGAAGAATCAAAGCTATCAGCCCAAATGTTGGGAGAATCTTTGGCAGCATTTTTCAAAAAATTCTCAAAATAGGAGAAAAAATGCGAATAAGAAAAAATTTAAAATATTTTCTAGTTTCAATGGCCATATCTGCTATATTTTTAATTTTCATCTCAGGA
Organism: uncultured Clostridia bacterium; assembly: GCA_946186155.1. Classification (GTDB taxonomy): domain Bacteria; phylum Bacillota; class Clostridia; order Oscillospirales; family Acutalibacteraceae; genus Improbicoccus. The sequence goes on from CAMHLN010000002.1 coordinate 26,040, forward strand.
TTGATAATAACAGAATATAATATTCATAATTTGGTATCAGATGGAAGTGAATCTTTTTTTTCTTGTAACAATAAAGTAATTAAGTTAACATTTATGGGCCAAATCATAAGCATAGATTTTAACTATTTTTTTGATTTAGTAAGCAATTCTATGAAAAAAATATATTTGAATATTTCGAAGATAAAATGATATAATTCGTCAAAATCTGTAGGAGGATTAATTTCATGAAATTAAGAAATAAAATAGTATTCGCGTTAATTATTTTTTCGTTTAATTTTCCTTGTTTGGCTGTAGGTGAAGAAGGAGGAAATAATGCTGCGCCACCAGCTTCAAGTTCAGAAAGCGCCAAGAAAATTCCGAAATTTCCAGGAATATTTATAAAAAAGCCTCCATCTGATTCTGACAAAAAAGCAAAATCTGAAAATAATCATCAAAATAGTTCTGCTGCACCACCAGCTCAATCTTCTGAAAAGCCACCTGTTCAAAATGAAGAAAAAAAAGAAATCAAAAAAGAAACTCGGAAACCTAAGCAAAAATCCAAACCAAAAGTTACTTCAAAATCTGAAAATTCGAAGAATAATTCTCAAAATTCAGTGACAAACAGTGAAAAATCTTCTGAAAATGAACAAAAAACTACTTCTTCAGAAACTTCAAGTGGAGAGTCAGAAGGATTAAATGATATAATTTCCACAAAAAAAGATGACAATGATGATAAAAAAGAGTATATAATTAGAGGAATAATATCCATGATTTTAGTCCTTGCCGGAGCAGTACTGCTTGTAGCTGTTATAATAACTGGAGTCAGTAAGAAAAATCGTAAATCTTCTTTCAGAAATGAAAGCGAAGAAAAGTATCGTGACAAAAAATTTCAATAAAAAATGGAAAACATATATTTCTCCAAAATCGAAATTTTTAGTCAAAATACTACGCTTCAGAAATAATCCAAATATGTTTGTTATAATAATCCAACAGGAAACAATAAATTTTATAGTAGGAGAGTGAGAAAATATTATGGTAAGAAATTTTGATATAAACGGAAAGACTATACATTTTGTTGGAATCGGAGGAACTGGAGTGTCTGCTTTGGCTTCTATTGCAATTGACAGAAGATGTAAAGTTCAAGGCTCTGATACATCAAAGTCAAAATACACCGATGAACTAGAAAAAAAAGGATGCAAAATATATTTTGGACATTCTGTAGAAAATATATCTGATAATATCGATTTGTTAGTTTACTCCGGAGCAATAAAAAAGGATAATCCTGAACTTATTGAGGCTTCGAGAAAAGGGATAAAATGTATGAGTAGAAGCCAATTTTTAGGACTAATTACATCAAATTTTGAAAATCTAATAGCAGTTGCAGGGTCTCATGGCAAAACTACAACAACATCCATGTTAACAAGCATAATGATTGATTCTAAAAAGAATCCGACTGCAATTATCGGAGCTTATTTTGAAAAAATAAAAGGAAACAGCATTTCAGGAAATTCTGATATTGCTATATGCGAATCTTGCGAATTTCTTGACAGCTTCTTGGATTTGAATCCCAAAATAGGAGTTATACTAAACATTGACAACGATCATCTTGATTATTTTAAAAATATAGAAAACGAAAAAGAATCATTTCTGAAGTTTTCACAAAAGTGTAAAGTTGTCGTTGTAAACAAGGACGATCAAAATGCATATGAAATTTCTAAAAAATTAAAAGACCAAAAAATTATATATTATGGACTAAACCAAGAAAGTGAATTCTCTGCTTCAGATATTTCAATTGACTCTGGGTATCCAAAATTCATCGTTAATAGAAATGGCAAAAAAATTTTAGAACTAAAATTGAAAGTTCCAGGAAAACATAATATTTTAAATTCTCTGGCCTCGATAGCAGTTTGTTCTCTTTTTGACATAGACTATAATGTTTTGAAGGAGTCTCTGGAAAATTTTTCAGGAGCTGAAAGAAGATTTCGTTTTCTTGGGAAATTGAAGGGAATAAGTATCTTTGACGATTATGCGCATCATCCGTCAGAAATTAAAGCTATTCTTGAATCAGCAAAAAAGATGAATTTCAATAAAATTTGGGCTATATTTCAGCCTCACACTTTTTCTAGAACATATCTGTTAATGGATGATTTTGCAAAATCTCTTTCTCTTGCTGATAATTTGATTATAACTGATATTCTTCCCGTTAGAGAAGTGAACACTTACGGAGTAACCTCGGAAGATTTATCAGAGAAAATACCTGGTTCCAAAATAATTAAAAATTTTGAAGACATTGCAGATTATTTGATATCAAACGCGAAAAGTGGAGACATGATTATAACTATCGGCGCAGGAAATATATACAAGTGTGCGGAAATGATATATGATAGATTGAAATAAATTCCAAAATATCACGTATAATCTTTAACTATACTAATTAAAATTTTAGTTTATTTATAAAAACTAATTATTAAAACCATTGCAGATATGTATACTCTCTTAATTGAAAATTGAAGTTTTATTAGAATTTCAAAAATAGATGCGTTAGAATAACTCGGCAGCTTTTCGAATTAATTATTTAATAGTTATTTTATTAAAAGATGTAAATAAAATGAAGGTAAATTTATGAAAACTATTGCAGCTATATCTACTCCCTATGGAATTGGAGGATTAAGTGTTGTTAGAGTTTCAGGAGAAGATGCGTTTAAAATATCTCAGAGGGTTTTTGAATCGCATGACGGAACTCTTTTAGAAGATATGCCAGGGCACACCTGCAAATTAGGCATAGTTTATTATCAAAATCGCCCCATAGATGAAGTTATTGCGTCAGTTTTCAAGTCTCCAAGAAGTTACACTGGAGAAAATATAGTTCAACTATCTTGTCATGGGAGCATGTTCATTGCGAAATCTGTTTTGAGATCTCTGTTGGACGCTGGGGCACATATGGCAGGTCCAGGAGAATTCACAAAAAGAGCGTTTTTAAATGGCAAAATGAGTTTAGACAAAGCTGAATCAGTCATGGGGCTAATATCTTCAAATTATGAAAAATCCAGAAATATAAGTTTTTCAGCTTACTGTGGTTCATTGGACGGTAAAATAAATGAAATTAGACAAATTCTTATAGATATTTTATCAAATTTGAATGCCGAAATAGATTATTCTGACGAAGATATTCCTGAAATGAGCAACGAAGAAATAGTGTCAAAGATGCATTATGCAAAATCCGAAATAAAAAAATTAATAGATAGCTACTCAGTAGGATATGTAGTAAAAAATGGACTGAGAACTGCTATCATAGGAGCTCCTAATGTCGGTAAGTCTACTCTTATGAATTTTCTTTCAAAAAGAGAAAAATCTATTGTCACAGATATTGCAGGAACCACAAGAGATGCTATTGAAGAAAGCATAATAATAGGAGATGTTCCTCTAGTTTTAATAGATACTGCTGGAATAAGGGAAACTGAAGATAAAATAGAAAAAATCGGAACTGAAAAATCTATGGAGATTGCAAAAGCAGCTGATTTAATATTGATTCTTTTAGATGCTTCAAGGGAAACAACTAATGAAGAAATTAAGCTTATAAATTTATTTGACAAGAAAAAAGTCATAATAATTGTCAACAAAATCGATATGAATTCTAGTTATAAGTGCGATTTTGATAATCCTGTTTTGATTTCAGCAAAAACAGGTCAAGGAATGGGCGATTTGGCAAAAAGAATTTCAAATTTCGTTGACTTTGGCTCGTGCGAAGACGAAAATCTGATAATTACTACTGAACGGCAGAGAGACGTTCTAGTAAAATCTCTGAAAAGTTTAAAAGATATTGAGAACAAAATTGGTGCAATTCCGAGAGATATATTAGCTGAAATTATAAAGAAACCTCTGGAAATTTTGTCTGAATTTTCAGGAGAGAACATAGAAAAAGAAATAGTAGACCAAATTTTTTCTAAATTTTGTGTTGGGAAGTGAAAAATGAAATACTTTATGGAATACGATGTGGCAGTTGTAGGAGCAGGGCACGCGGGAATAGAAGCTTCCCTTGCATCTGCAAGATTAGGAGCCAAGACTGTGGTTTTTTCTATAAATTTAGATTCCATAGGAAACTGCCCTTGTAGTCCGTCAATAGGAGGAACTGCAAAGGGAACTCTTGTGAGAGAAATTGATTCTCTTGGAGGAGAAATGGCTAAAACTACTGACGAATGCTTTTTACATAGTAAAATTCTTAATGCGAGCAAAGGGCCAGCTGCTCAATCTATAAGAGCTCAAGTAGATAAAAATAAATATAAAATCTTAATGAAGCATAAACTTGAAACTCAACAAAATTTGCATATTCATCAATGCGAAATAGTTGAAATGCAAAAATTTGAAAACTTTTGGATTTTAAAAACAAATTTAGGAACTAAATACAAGTGCAAGGCAATTGTTCTGGCTACTGGAACTTTTTTAGGAGGAAAAATTCACATCGGAGACGTTTCATACAGTAGTGGTCCTGACGGAGTTTTCGCATCTAATTTTTTGACAAATTCCATACACAATTTGAATATTCCAACAAAAAGATTTAAAACAGGAACTTCTGCCAGGATTTTAAAATCTAGTATAAATTTCGATTTGCTAGAAGTTCAACCTGGAGACGAAAAAGTTACTCCTTTTTCTTATGATACTGAGAATATAGGGAAAAATAAGCTAGTGTGCCATATTGCTTGGACTAATCAGGAAACAAAAAAGGTCATCAGGGAAAATATAGATAAATCTCCTATGTATAGCCACAAAATTCACGCAACAGGGCCGAGATATTGCCCTAGTATTGAAGATAAAATTATGAGATTTTCTGAAAAAGAAAGACATCAAATTTTTGTTGAGCCTTGCGGAATTGACACAGATGAAATTTATTTATATGGAATGTCAAGCTGTTTGCCTGAAGAAATTCAAATAAAATTTTTGAGAACCATAAAAGGATTCGAAAATTGCGTGATAACAAGGCCAGGATATGCTATCGAATACGATATAATAGATCCTACCAGCATTTTTCCTACTCTTGAACTGAAAAAAGCAGAAGGAATTTTCACCGCAGGGCAACTCAATGGAAGTTCTGGATACGAAGAAGCAGCAGCTCAGGGGCTGATAGCAGGAATAAATGCTGCAATGCATGTTTTGCGAAAAGATAAGCTTATTTTAAATCGCTCAAATTCTTACATAGGTACTTTAATAGATGATTTAACCACCAAAGGAGTTAATGACCCCTACCGAATGTTAACTGCAAGGTCTGAATATAGATTGTATTTAAGAGTTGATAATGCTGATGAAAGATTGACTCCCATTGGCAGAAAAATAGGTCTTGTAAGTGATAAATATTGGGACAAATTTCAAAATAGGATAAATCAGAAAGAAAAAGAAAAAGAAAGAATCAAATCTGTTTTTATAAAAGCTAATGAGAATAATAATCGTATAATAGAAAAATTTGGAATACCAAAGATTTCTGAATCTGTGAGATTAGAGTATTTTCTAAGAAGACCAGAAGTTAACTACAACCTTATTAAACTTTTGGACAAAGAAGTCCCAGATTTGCCGGAAAATATCTTAAAAAGAGTGGAAATAGAAGTAAAATATGCAGGTTACATCAAACTTCAGAAACAACAGATAGAAAAACTTGCTAAATTCGAAAACTGTTTGATTCCCAAAAATTTCAACTATTTGAACATAAGAAATCTACGACTCGAAGCCAGAGAAAAATTATCCAAAATAAATCCTATCAATTTGCTGCAAGCGAAACAAATTCCAGGGATAACTCCTGCTGACATTTCGACTTTAATAATTTGGATCGAAAAAATGAAACGTCGAGGCAAAAATTGAATTTTTTCCAAAAACAATGCGAGAAAATGAAAATAGAATTGAATAAAATTCAGCTGAAACAATTTGAAACATATTATAATTTCTTATCTGACTACAATAAAAAGATTAATTTGACATCTATAACAAACAAAGATGAAGTTTATATTAAACATTTTTTGGATAGCATTTCTGTATCGAAATTTTTAGATTTAAAAGGAAAATTAATAGACATAGGAACTGGTGCTGGATTTCCTGGAGTTCCTTTGAAAATTTTGAATCCAAATCTTGATGTAACTTTGCTGGAAAGTTCAAAGAAGAAGACAATTTTTTTGGAAAAATTATCTAGTGTTTTGGGGTCAAAATATGAAATAATAAATTCAAGAGCAGAAGAATCTTCGAAACTGGAACTTTACAGAGAAAAATTTGATATTTGCATTTCACGAGCAGTAGCATCATTGGATATTTTGATCGAATTATGCATTCCTTTCTTAAAAGTTAAAAGAACCTTCATAGCAATGAAAGGACCATCTTTAGACGATGAAATAGCAAAATCAAAATCTGCTATGCTTAATTTAAATTGCAAAATTAAAGACATTTTCAAATTTGAACTGCCAATGAATTTTGGAAAAAGAAACATAGTTTTGATAGAAAAAATCAACAAAACACCAAAAAAATATCCAAGATCTTTTTCTGAGATAAAATCAAAAAGGCCTTGAATACCGTTTATTCAAAACAATTTGCTTAAATATGCCAAAAAATTTTAGAAAAGCTATTTCAAAAAGCAAATTTTTTTCAGAGCAATACACATCAATAAATCTGCAATGAAATTCGGAAGACAGTATGTTAAATTATAGATGGCAACATAATTTATAACTGATTCTCCGAACGGAGTATTTACGTACCAAATGGTAATTCCTGACAAACAGAATAAAGTAAACCTTATAACATGAACTAAAGAAACTCCTAAAACTATTTTTAATTTATCATTAATATTAGATCTATTAAAAATAGAAGACAACCCGACACATGAATAAGATAGAACATAATCCAAAAGAACCGAGAGAATAATTTTTGCCAAGTTATCTGTAGGTGGAACACTCGGAGAAGTGAGAAAATAAATTACTGATAATGCAAATCCTGAAATTGTTCCCATCCAAAAATTTCTTCGAAACGAAAAAACAAGCAATGGAGTTAACCCAAAATTTATAGAGCCTCCATTCGGCATTTTAAAAATTTTCAAAAATGTATGCAAAACAAAAGCCAAAGATATCATAATAGACATTTCGGCCAAAATATTACTTTTAGATTTACGATTTACTTCCAATTATTATCCTCCTTATTCCCGAAAAATCATCAAAAATTCTTATATTTTCAAACTCACTCTCGCTCATTATATCAAATACTTCACTATGCTGATTAATTCCTAATTCAAATGCAATTAATGCTTCAGGTTTAAGTTTTTCTTTCCAAAATTTAATTATTTTTCTATAAAAATCAAGTCCATCATCTCCTCCATCAAGAGCCATTTTAGGCTCGAATTTTACATTTTTATCTAAAAATTCTATGTCCTTTGTTTTTACATAAGGAGGATTTGAAATTATCAAATCAAAAGTTTCGTTTTCAAATTTTTGCAATTCTTCAAATATATCCCCAAGTACACAATTCAATTCTACATTATTCGCCTCAGCATTTTCAACTAAAAATTTAAAAGCTTTTTCCGATTTTTCGATAGCCCAAACGTTAGATGATTCAAATCTTCTTTTCAAATAAATTGATATAGCTCCTGAACCTGAACAAAGATCAACAATATTACCAGAAAAGTCATCACCAAGAATATCGCTCACAATTTTAACTAATAATTCAGTTTCCTGCCTTGGAATAAAAACTCCTTTTCCAACTTTTAATTTAATTCCAAGAAACTCAGTTTCTCCAATTACATACTGAATTGGTTCTCCGTTCTTAACTCTTTCAAGATATTCAAAAAAAATGTCAACGTTTTTAACTGGTTCATTTCCAGAAGTTATTAAATGCAATTTATCAATTCCAAAAACGTTTTCCATGAGCAAAATTAAATCGCTTTTGCATTTTAACGATTCAATACCAATTTTATATAACTCTCTTAACGTCATTTTACCTCTTTTAATTTTCAGCTGCATCGAGGGAGATGATTACAGTAGTACCTATCCCTTTTTCGCTAAAAATTTGCAATGTTCCCCCATGTGCACTTACTATTTCTTGAACTATAGACAATCCTATGCCAAATCCCCTAGTTGAATTATCAATTTTAAAAAATTTTTGAGTTATATTGGACAAATTTGATTTATCTATACCACAACCGTTATCAGTTATTTCTATAAATACCTTGTCATCTTTCAATGACGTGTTAACGCTAATTGATCCCCCCGGTTCAGTATACTTCAAAGAATTATCTATTATATTTACAAAAACTTGTTTCAATTTTGACCTATCACCGTAAACATAAATAGGGACTTCAGGTTCATTACATGTAATTTTCTTTTGATCAATAGATGCGCTTTCTCGAAATATATAAACTGCATCTTCAACCTCAGCTAAAATGTCTATTTTTTCTTTATTTAAAACCATTTTACCGCTTGACATAACGGAGAAGTCCAAAAGCTGCTCAACTATCTCGGATAATCTTGAAACTTCTTTGACAATTATATCTAATCCTCTACGAACTGTAGAAAAATCTATTAAATCTCCCATTTTCATAGTTTCAGCCCATCCCTTTATAGCAGTCAAAGGAGTTCTAAGTTCGTGAGACATAGAAGATATAAAGTCATTCTTTATTTTTTCAGAAGCTTTAAGCTCAAACATTACGTTTTCTATATCGCAACAAAGAACTTCAATCTCATCTTTTCCTTTTGAATTGCTATAAAGATTTCTGTTCAACACATCCTTAGGAATAGAATTTTTTACTATATTATTGACCCTAGATATTTTTTTGTAAATTCTTCTATTAATTACAAGCCCGAACAAAAAAATTGCCAAAAATGGAAAGAAAAACCCAAGGAACGCACACAAAATGTAAGAAATATCTTTATAATCCAGTACTATAATCAACAAGAATACAAACAAAAAAGAAAAGAATAAAATTAAAGCTCCTAAGCACCATTTTTTAACTAATTTTCCCATTTATAACCTGAACCCCAAATAGTCATTATATGTTCAGGATGAGATGGATTATCTTCTATCTTCATCCTAAGTCTTCTTATGTTTACATCTATGATTTTATTTTTTTCCATCTCTTTTTTGTTGTCGTTTTGGCCCCAAACATGATTCAAAATGTCTTTTCTACTCAAAATTTGATTGGGATTAGACAAAAAATATTCCATTATCTGAAATTCTATTTTACTCAATCCTATAACTTTGTCTTTCTTTTTCAGACTCCTCCTGACCAAATTTAGAGAAAAATCTCCTGATTCTACAGTTTCTCTAAGCTTATTTTCTTCTCTCTGGCTATTTATAGCCACTCGTCTGTATAAGGCATCTATTCTAGCTATTAGTTCAGAAGGACTAAAAGGCTTTACAACGTAATCATCAGCTCCATGCATCAAACCGCTAATTTTGTCCATTTCCCGAGATTTCGCGGTCAAGATTATAATGCCCATTGTTTTACTTCGTTTTCGGATATTTTTACATAACTCCATGCCATTCATGCCAGGCATCATTACATCTAATACGGCAATTTCAAAATCAAAATCGTTTTTTTCAAGAATATTCCACGCTACAAGACCATCATCACATTCAGTTACATTATATCCAGCACGTTCAAGATTAATAACTATGAATTCTCTTATGGCCAATTCGTCTTCAGCAACTATTATCTTTTTCAAAATTCCTCCTAAAAAAAATCATCCTTTGAATTTTATCAAAAAAAAAAACCATTTGCATCTTTTGATTTTTTGTGTTACCATGAACTATGATTAATGAATCCTATGGGAGGTATCTTATGAAAAAAACAAAATTGATTGCTCTTGTTTGCGCATTTTTATCTGGAGTTTCTGGCTTTACGTATAGTATACAAGGAGAATCTTCTAAGAAAGACGAAAAGGACCTGAAAAATGATATGTCAAAACAAGATACCAAATTAAACCAAAATGACAAAAATCAGAAAAGCATTATGCAAATAATCAATTCTAAGCTTAGCAATCCAAATTTAAAGAGATATGGTAAAAAAACCCTAAAGTACGGTGGTGGTACGCTTGGCACTTGGGGATTCTTAAAATATGTGGGAAATAGTATACTTTACATGGGTAGTCACCCTATTGGTAAATTTTTTGGTGCTGCTTCTCAAGGATCTACAGATATTCAAGTTAGAGTTCCTTTGGGTTATGATATTGGAGAAAATCTTACTCCAGGAGTAGAAAAAAAATTAAGTTATTATACTTTATCAGGCAGTTTAAGTTATAATAACAACATTAAATTTAGATATAATTGGGCAAAGGTAGGAGGGAATTTTGAATATTGGAATGCAGACAAAGGTGCTTACGAAAGTGTATACAATAATGAAAATCTCAAAAAAAAATTGCAAAATTGCAAGGAGATTGTCATTTGCTTTGGAGGTAATGCTGCTAACGCTATCAGTGCAGAACCAAGCGATGTTCAAGATAAGCTAGTTTTAGCCCTAGATCTTCCAGGATATGGATTAAGTGAGCAAAAATGGAAAAATGATAAAATCTTACAAAACTATGCATATCAATGTTTAGAATGTGCTATAATATTTTCGAAGATTCTTACTGGAAAAGATATACCAGTTACCACCTCAGGTTGGAGTTTAGGTGGATATGCTGCGACATGGTTGACGCAATTTAGTGATGTCAAAAAGTGTATACTCTATGCTCCTATAGTATTATCCAAGCATCCTGCTGTTAGTTTTCCTTTGGTTCGCCCAGTTGTTTTCGGATACGACTTGGATTCAATCGAAAATCTGAAAAACAGTAATCAATATTGTAAAATATTTTTGACTTCTGGTACTCTTGCGATGGGAGATTTTCTATCTCTCGAAAGAACCGTTTTAGGCAAAAGCGTGCAAGAAGTTACAGGTAATCAGCCAGATGAGCATGGTTACTTCAGTAATGAAGGTTTGCAAACTGCTGCAAAAGAGGTTAGAAAAGCAATTTTGGATAGTAGAAGTGAAGAGCAAAAGACAAAAAAATTAGAAGATAGGTTGTTTGTAAGATTAGTAAATAGAGATCACTGTAATGTAGATTTATCCGATACCGAAGATGCATTTGTAAAATCAGACAACGATTAACCAATGAAAGGTTGAAAATGAACATTTTTAATGTGAATATAGTTAAATTGAGAGAAAATGCCATTGTTCCTGTCAGGGCCACATCTGGCTCTGCGGGCTACGATTTGCATGCTTGCATAAATAAGGACTTAACTATCAAAAAAGGAGAATTAATCCGAGTTCCGTGCGGTGTGGCTGTAGAGTTGCCGAGTAGTGAATATGCAGCATTTGTTTTTGCACGAAGCGGTCTCGGGATGAAATATGGAATATCTCTTTCAAATGGAGTTGGAGTTATAGATAGTGACTACAGAGGAGAGATTCAGGTAGGACTTTGTCGCACATCTGATGGAGATCCATATGTTATAAAAAATGGAGACCGAGTTGCCCAGATGATAATAATGAAAGTAAGTACTGTGAATTTCGATTTAGTAGAGAATCTTGGAAAATCTGAGCGTGGCTCTGGAGGGTTCGGTTCCACTGGAAGATAGATTTCATTTATCGAAACGTTTTTTCAACTCAATTTGAGTTATATTGGCATTTTGGTACTTTTTAATATTTTTAGGCAAAATATGTTTAGTTATGAATATTGGATGGAAAAGGCACTTATTCTTGCTCGAAAATCGTATGACATTGGCGAAATTCCAGTTGGTTGTCTTGTCGTCAAAGATGACAAAATTATAGGAGAAGGATATAATTTAACAAAAGGCAAGAGGGTTATAAATCACGCGGAAATTCTAGCAATAACTTCTGCAAATGGTTGTTTAAATAATTGGAGATTGCTAGATTGTGATCTTTACGTAACTTTGGAACCATGCATGATGTGCGTTGGAGCTATAAATAACAGTAGGTTAAAAAGAGTCATCTATGGAGCGAAAAATAACAATTTTGGAGCAATTCAAAATTTGAATTCTAAAATTCAAGTTGTTTCGGGAATACTAGAGAAAGAATGTTCAAAAATATTGCAAGATTTTTTCAAAAGTATAAGAAAATTCAAGCAATGAAACTCTAAATGCCAATCTAAAACAATTGACATTTTTGAAAATAAGTAATAAACTCAAGCACCACGCCTTGATATTGCGTATTATTTTGCAATAGTAAGCAAATTTTTAATGTTTATATGTTTTGCAGTGTTGTATTTTCTGGATGTTTGTAAAAATTTGCAAATTTCCCCTTGAAAAAATAAATATATTTAGTACAATCAAACTACGTTTTGTTTTTTAAAACTAAAGGAGTTATTTATGGATCAAAATTTGTTAATGAATCTTTTGTTAGCTGCTGCGATAGGTGTCATGTTTGTCGTTATGACTATTTCTCAAAAGAAGAAGAACAAGAAAGAGCAAGAAATTAGAAATAGTGTAAAAGTTGGGGATGAGATAACTACTATAGGTGGAATCGTTTGTACAGTAGTGGGAGTCAAGGACGATGAAATAGTGGTCGAAAGCCAATCTGGGAGATTTAAGTTGATGAAATGGGCTATAGCAACTATGAACAAGTCATAATTAATGGGGAAATTATGAGGAACTCTTCGAGTGTTTTTATCATCAAGAGTTTGGCAAAATCGGTGTTTATTGGAATTCTTTTTTGCACATCGGTTTTGTTAGTTTTATCTTTTTTTGTTGAAAATTTATATAAATTTATAGATTTTATAATTATTTCAGTTTGTTTTTTAGGTTCTATAGTTTGTTCGCGATTTTGCTCTTCTAAGGTGAAAAAAAGAAGAATTTTTTTGGGTGTGATTTCATCAATTTTGATGCTTTTAGTTATGACTTTGATGTCGGCTGTTTTCTATCGTGAGTTTCGTTTGGACAAATTTATGATAAAACTCTTAGTGATGTCTTTTGGAGGAATTCTCGGGTCAATTACAATTTTCAAACCTGATGGAAAATCAAAAAGCAAAATGAAAAGAGTACATAAAAAAGCATAATTTAGAATATTAACATCTTTCCTACCATATATTTTTAAAAATAAGGTAGGATTTTTTGTTTGAGAGTATTTGTATTAACTAAAAATAAGTTTATTTTGATTTTATCTGCGTTGGCAACTTCTCTGTTGGTTTTTCTTTTCACTTTTGGAAATTCTTTTCTGTTTGCTAACAAAAGCAAGAAAAAATTGCCGATTTATAGAGTAAAACGAGACGAAAAAGTAGTAAGCATTTCATTTGATGCTGCGTGGGGAAATGAATATACTCAAAGCTTATTAGACACTCTCAAAAAGCATAACGTTAAAACAACATTTTTTCTAGTAGGAACGTGGGTAGACCAATATCCTGAATCTATTAAAGCAATATTTGATGCAGGACACGATGTAGGAAATCACTCTGATACTCATCCTCACTTGCCCAAACAAAGTAAAGAAAAAATTAGAGAACAAATAGAAAATTGCAATAAAAAAATAGAATCAATAACTGGGAAACGTCCTCATTTGTTCAGATTTCCATACGGAGATTATGATAACAAATCTATAGAAGAAATCGAAAATTTACATATGTACCCTATTCAATGGGATATAGACAGTTTAGATTGGAAAGACAAAAAATGTGACGAAATGTGCAAAAGAATAATTCCTAAACTTGCCCCAGGGTCTATAATTCTTCTTCACAATGGAGCAAAATATACGGCAGAATCGTTGGAAACCATAATAGAAAAAATAGAAGAGCAGGGATACAAAATAGTCCCCATATCTGAGATAATTCACACGGGAGAGTACGAAATTAACTCTCAAGGAGAACAATCTACTAAATAGTTTTACATCAAAATTTCGTGAAGCATCTCAGTAAATTTTCGAAATAAAATGCAATATCGTTTGAATAGCACTTGCATTCTTTTTGAATTTATGATACACTTCGTAACGTGATGATGTTTTGAAACGATGATGTTTTGAAATTACGAGGTGTTGTTTATGAAGAAAAATAAATTTTTAGCATTGACAATGTTGTGCAGTGTTTTATCTGGAGTGTCCGCAAATGCCCAAGAAGTAAAGAATTCAGGCTCACAAACAACGGGAGAGGTGAAGAACTCTTCTGGTAATAAAGGGACTCCTAATTCGGATAAAAATGTCGAAAAGGTTACCAAGAAAGATCCAAATTCCAAAAAAATAGAAAGCGGAAATTCCTCTGGTAGCAAGAAATCTGATGCGAAAAAAGATGATAAAGAGATCACTAAAGACAAAACAAAGGGTTCAGGTGAAGTAAGTTCGAAATCATTTGAGTGGGGAGATTTTAAAAAAAGATTTGGTAATGGAATTTCAAGTTTTGTTGATTTGGTCGAACGTCATCCTGTATGGTCATCCATTATTGGTATCGGTGGAGGAATTACAATAGAGGAAGGCGTTAGACGCACGTGTTTTAAACAAAAAAACAACAATCCACATAAATCAGAAGTGCCACCACATAAACCAGAAGTGCCACCACATGGACCAGAAGTGCCACCACATGGACCAGGAGGGCCACATGGACCAGAAGTGCCACCACATGGACCAGAAGTGCCACCACATGGACCAGGAGGGCCACATGGACCAGGAGGGCCACATGGACCAGAAGTGCCACCACCAGTTGAAACTTGGGGTGTAAATAAATTCGGTTACAAAGAGGATGAAGACTGCATTTACAGAAATCCCAATGGAAAAATCAAAGTAATTTTGGTTGGATCTGGTAAAACTTTTAAATTTTTTGATTCAACGACATTAGTTAAAAAGTTAAAAGAAATTAACAGGGTAAGTGGAGAACAATGCAAGGTATCACAAGATAGAATTGATAACGAAAATTTGGAATTAGTAAAGCTCGGTATCTCGGAAACTTCGGCTGATAAATTAGTTGAAGAATCAAAAAAAAATGAATGTTGCTTTGTATTGTTTGTATATAGAAAAAGCAAATCACAAGATTTTGATAAGTACAATGAAATTGATTGGAAAGCAAATGTATATATTAATAATAAGTTATATGAGAAAGTGAATTTTTGCAATGTGTCTGATTTTTCTACGCGGGAATAAAAAAACCTCTGGATTTTTCCAGAGGTTTTCTCGTATCTGTACAGAATTAATACATTCCTGGGGTTGGCATTGCAGGAGCTTCTTTAACAGGCTCTTTTTTGTCTGCAACCAAAGATTCAGTGGTCAAAACCGTTGATGCAACTGATTCTGCGTTCTGAAGAGCTGTTCTAGTAACTTTTGTTGGGTCAACTATTCCCCCCGAAATCATGTCTCCATATTCTCCCTCGAGAACTTTGTATCCAAATCCTATCTTGTTTTCTTTTTTGATTCTATCAATTATGACTGACCCTTCTACTCCTGCGTTTTGAGCTATTTGTCTTAATGGAGCTTCCAAAGATCTCAACACTATCATTGCTCCAGTTTTTTCGTCTCCCTCGCATGAATCCACAACTTTTTTCACCGCCGGAATAGCATTGACCAATGCAACTCCTCCACCAGCAACTATACCCTCTTCAACTGCTGCCTTCGTGGCTGCCAAAGCATCTTCGATACGAAGTTTTTTCTCTTTCATTTCAATTTCTGTTGCTGCTCCAACTTTTATGACAGCAACTCCTCCAGCCAATTTTGCCAGACGCTCTTGAAGCTTTTCTCTATCAAAATCTGAAGTAGTGGTCTCGATTTGCGATCTTATTTGCTTAATTCTCTCATCAATAGAACTCTTTTTACCTGCACCATCGACTATTATTGTGCGCTCTTTTTCAACCTTTACTTGATGAGCTTTTCCTAATTGATCCAAAGTTGCGTTTTTCAGCTCCAGACCTATTTCCTCAGAGATGACTTCTCCTCCTGTGAGAACAGCAATATCTCTTAGCATTTCTTTGCGTCTGTCACCAAATCCAGGAGCCTTAACCCCAACGCACTTAAACGTTCCACGCAAATTGTTGACTATCAACGTAGCAAGAGCGTCTCCTTCGATATCTTCAGCTATAATGACTAATTTTTTGCCCAATTTAACGATTTGCTCCAACAAAGGAAGAATCTCTTGGATGCTTGCTATTTTTTTATCGGTAATCAAAATGTAGGCATCATCTGCAATAGCCTCCATTTTATCGTTATTAGTGACCATATAAGGAGAAACATACCCACGGTCGAACATCATTCCTTCGACGACTTCAGAGTACGTCTCAGCAGTTTTTGATTCTTCAACAGTTATAACCCCATCAGAGCTAACTTTTTCCATAGCGTCAGCAATAAGTCTACCAATGGTGGCGTCTCCTGCCGAAATAGTTGCAACTCTTTCTATATCTGTTGAACCTTCAATTTTCTTTGAATTTTTTTCAATTTCTTTGACAGCTGCATCTGTAGCTTTTTTCATTCCCTTTTTAACAATAATTGGATTTGCCCCTGCAGCGACATTTTTCATTCCTTCATGAATCAAAGTTTTAGCCAACAAAGTAGCAGTAGTTGTACCATCTCCTGCAACATCGTTAGTTTTGACAGCTACTTCTTTAACAAGCTGAGCTCCCATGTTTTCAAAAGGATCTTCAAGTTCTATTTCCTTCGCGATAGTAACTCCATCGTTAGTTATAAGAGGAGCACCATATTTCTTATCCAGGACTACATTCCTTCCTTTTGGGCCTAAAGTTACACTAACAGTATCAGCAAGTTTATCTATTCCTCTCAAAAGAGCTTTTCTAGCATCTTCTCCAAAAATTATATCTTTTGCCATATAAAAATCCTCCAATAATTATAAAATACGAGCTAAAACATCTTGTTGACTGACAATTTTATATTCTTTTCCTTCAATTGTTATACTGGTTCCAGAATATTTGTTTACTATAACTCTTTCTCCTGCTTCCACGCACATTTTGACTTCTTTGCCATTTATAACTCCACCTGGTCCACGAGATATGACAGTTCCGATAACAGGCTCACTTTCTTTTGCTTTTGAAGCTACGAACAAACCTGATTTAGTTTTCTCTTCACCAGATTCAACTTGAACAAGTATTTTATCCAAAATGGGTTTAACCTCTCTCATGAAAACTCCTCCTTATATAATTAGCACTCTATTTACCAGAGTGATAAATGCAATTTTATTACCAAAAAAAAGCAAAATCAAGGATATATATAAAAATCGTATATATGTACTATTATTCTTGTGAAATTTCTTAAAATTTGTGACTTTTAAACAAATCATTTATCAAGAAGACTATATACAAATCTTGATATAAGAGAAATGAGTAAAAAAATTATCAAATTTTGTATTTCCCAATTAAATGGAGAAACTAAAGAAAAAAGATTTCCGTAAACTAAAAAAGTGTACACGAATCCAAAAACAAGAGTCATGAACATAATCGAACGAAAAACATTCATAGGCTGGCAAACTTTCCACAAAAGCTGAAATCCTATTATTCCTGTAGTTGCAACAGATATACTCGAATATATGTCTTGCGGAATAGAAAACCAGGATCTCATAATAAAGCACAAAATTACATCAATGCATACAGTTATTGCAGCAGGAACTGATACTTTTAAAATATTTGAAAACAAAGATTTTCTAATAACAGATGTATTAGCTTCCAAGGAAATCAAAAAAGATGGTACCCCAACAGTTAAGGTGTTTATTAAGCTCATTTGTATGGGAGCAAACGGGTATGGAATGGAAAAAAATAATAAAAAAATGGTTAATGCAGCAGAATATATAGTCCTAACTAAAAATAAACTAGACGTAGTTTGAATATTGTTTATAGCTCTTCTGCCTTCTAAAACAGCATCTTTTATAGAGGAAAAACTGGAATCTATCAATATGAGGTGGGAAATTTCTCTTGCGGCAGAACTTCCTGAAGCCATCGAAACAGAGCAATCTGCCTCTTTAAGAGCCAAAATATCGTTTACTCCGTCTCCTATCATTGCCACTCTTCTGCCTCTAAGCTTAAGAGCATTTATTATTTCTCTCTTTCGTTCAGGAGTAACTCTCGCAAAAATGGAGTATTTCCCAACAGCTTTATGTATATCTGAACGTTTATTTAATGTTCTGGTGTCAACAAACTTATCATAATTATTTAATCCAACACTTTTGGCTATTTTAGAGATAGTCTTCGCATTGTCTCCTGATATTATTTTTACATCAACATCGTTATTTTGAAAATACTCTATCGTTTGCACAGCATCTTTTCTAATTTTATCACTCAGCAAAACTATACCTAATAGCCTTGTGTCTTCGGGAATATTATTTTTGGACAATTCAAACTTCGAATGTGCAACAGAAAGGACCCTATAATCTGAATATTTTGAGATAAATTTTTCTATTTCTTTCGATTTCTCTCCAAAAATAAACTCAGACGACCCCATTATGAAGCTCCCTAAATTTTCAACGACAACTCCTGAAAATTTTCTATCTGAAGCAAACGGGACAATAGAAATTACCTTATATTTTTCGTTCGTTTTTGAACCAAATTTCTCTTTTATTGCATTAAAAGTCTCGTTGCCAGATTCAAACGCGGAAGACAAAATTTCTAAAGCATGAAATAAATTACTGTCTCCAAAATTTCCTACCTTTACAGAATCTGATAACAAATTTTTGTAAGAAACTGTTCCTTCTACTTTAAATGTTCCCTCAGTTATAGTTCCCGTCTTGTCCAAACACAGAGTGTCAATTCTCGCCAACGATTCAACAGAATAGACATCTTTTGCCAGAATTTTTTTCCTCGAAAGTCTAGTTGCTCCCAACGCTAAAACTGAACTTGTCAAAAGAGCCAATCCCTCTGGAATCATCCCCGACAAAGCAGCACTAGTTGCCAATGCGGCAGAAGAATAATCATAATTTGTACTCTTCATTTGGCTTAAAAAAAAAGGAATTCCCACGGGAACAATTATAAACGAAACTATTCTTATAATTTTTTGAACTGCCAACATAATTTCAGATTTTGCAGAGTGAATATCTTTTAATCCTCTTGAAATTTTTGCAGAATATGTACTTTTCCCTACCTTTACAGCTTGAACTACAACTTTGCCACTTACAATAAAACTCCCCGCAAGAAGAGAATCTCCTACTTTTTTTGTTATCAAATCAGATTCTCCAGTCAAAAGAGACTCATTAACTTCGCAACTTCCCTCTCCGACTATGCAATCAACAGGCAATTGATCTCCTGCTTTTAAAATTACAATATCATCTTGAACTATATCTTCAGACTTAATTTGCAATTTCTGGGAATTTCTTATGACTACACTATTCGCGGAAGAAATCAATTTTAATTTCTCCGTTGCACTTCTAGCTCTAAGTTCTTGAAATAAACTAATCAATGAATTTATTAAAACTATAAACATAAAAGCCAAATTCTTAAACGAACCAGTAAATAGTATCATCACCGCAAGAATCAAATTTATAAGGTTAAAAAGAGTGCAAAAATTCTTCTTGAAAATATCAGAAACAGATTTCGGCTTAACAGAGCTGTCAACATTACTTAAACCTTTTTTTTGACGTCTTTTGACTTCTTCAGAGTTTAATCCAGATTTTAAATTTAAGATTTTAACAGAAACATTAGAATTCTTATCCAACTCAACCTCCTTACCGCACCAGTTATTTTACCTAACAGACATCCAATAAGCAAGTCTTGAGAAGCTCTGAAAAATATAGGGACATATGAAACTATAGAAAATTCTTAAATCGTATTACGCTTTACATCTACAATATTAAAATATTCCATAAGTTAACAGTTTTATACTCTTTTAGCAATCTCAATATTACGAAAATCACTATCATCAAATATGTAACAAAAAAATTTTCTCCAGCACAACCGAAGAAAATATCCATACATCTTTCAGTATCATCAAACCCAAAATATATCGCTAACAAATCTCGAATAAAGAGAATGTCAAGCAACAAAATTAGAATAAAGAAGAATTAGCAACAAAAAATTCAATTCCTAGTAATGGGTGTATAATCCACTCCCAATCGTTCATAATAATCCTCAATTGCAGATTTTATAGACTGCTCCGCAAGAAGTGAACAATGAATTTTAGGAGCTGGAAGGCCACCAAGAAACTCTATAACATCCTTATTGGTAATTTTCAACGCATCTTCTATTTTTTTACCTATAATCAATTCAGTAGCAACAGAACTAGTGGCAATTGCTGCAGCACACCCAAAAGTCTTAAATTTTGCATCTACGACCACACCGTTTTCTATTTTAAGATACATCTTCATTATATCACCGCAGCGGGGATTCCCAACTTCTCCTACCCCGTTTGCATCGGGAATTTCCCCCATGTTTCTGGGATTAAGAAAATAATCCATAACCTTTTCAGTGTATCCCAAATCCTCAGACACTCAATTACCACCAAATCTAATTTTTGAAATTTTGTACACTATTAGTTCAAAGCTTTTGAAACTTCTTCAGCAAAATTTTCATTCTTTTTTTCTAATCCTTCTCCTCTTTCGTATCTCGCAAATCGAGCAACAGAGATGTTAACCCCAATGGATTTTGAAACCCTATCAACATATTGTGAGACAGTCATAGAAGAATCTTTAACAAATTCCTGGTTTAACAGACAATTTTCTTTGAAATACTTACCAATTTTTCCTTCCACCATTCTTTTTGCAATAGCTTCAGGCTTTCCCTGAGATATAGCTTGATCAGCTAGAATTTTTTTCTCATGGTCTATAACTTCTTGAGGAACTTCTGATTGATTCAGATAAATAGGATGACTTGCAGCTATCTGCATAGCAATATCTTTTGCCATCGATTTGAATTCCTCGTTATTGTAGACATCTGAACCGCACTCGAAATTAACCAAAACCGCTATTTTTCCTCCAGCGTGGACGTAAGATGAGCATAATCCCTCGAAACAATCAAAACGCCTAATTTTTATATTTTCGCCTATTTTAAGAATTTTTTCGTTAAGAAGTTCCTTTATAGAACGTCCATCTTTATTGACTTCTAACAGGGAATCTACATCTTTGACTTGATTCTCCATAGCACACGTTGCGCACAATTTCACAAAATTCTGAAAATCTTCATTTTTGGCCACAAAATCAGTCTCAGAGTTAACTTCAATTATTACTCCTCCCTTCGGAGTATCAATGGAAAAAGCAATTCCCTCCGAAGCTATTCTTCCGGCTTTCTTGCTAGCAGCTGCTAATCCTTGCTCTCTCAGATAATCTATCGCAGCAGATTCATCTCCATTGGAATGAGTTAGAGCTTTTTTGCAATCCATCATTCCACATCCTGTTTTTTCTCTTAATTTCATTACATCTTTTGCACTAAATGACATAAAACACCTCTAAAAATTTAAATTAATTCAGTTCTGATTTTTGCTCAGATTCTGCATCAGATGTATCCAGCTCTCTCTCAGCAAAATCCGGAAGATCTATGTCCAAATTTTCAATATTCATCGAACCCTCAGATGGAATTTCTCCCTCATGT
Source organism: uncultured Clostridia bacterium (assembly GCA_946186155.1). Lineage (GTDB taxonomy): Bacteria > Bacillota > Clostridia > Oscillospirales > Acutalibacteraceae > Improbicoccus. The sequence goes on from CAMHLN010000002.1 coordinate 47,454, forward strand.
CCTTCAATAATAGCATTAGCCATTGTATGGCACAAAAGCTTAACTGCTCTAACTGCATCGTCGTTACCCGGAATTATATGATCAATCTCCTCAGGATCGCAGTTCGTATCGCAAATTCCAACAATTGGAATCTTCAAACTACGAGCTTCTCGAACAGCAATGCTTTCTTTTTTTGGATCTACAATAAACATCGCATCAGGAAGAACTTTCATATTTCTTATTCCACCGAATTTTTTCAAAAGCTTTTCCTTCTCCAACAAAAGATTACTTACTTCTTTTTTCGTCATATAGTTAAAAGTTCCATCTGCTTCCATAGATTCAATCTGATCTAACCTAGATATACGACTTCTTATGGTTTTCAAATTGGTCAAAGTACCTCCAAGCCAACGAACATCAACGTAAGGAGATCCACATCTTGATGCTTCCTCCTTTATTGCATCTTTTGCCTGCTTTTTAGTACCTACAAAAACTATATTTCCTCCATCTTCACTCACACTTTTCACAAACTCATAAGCTTTGTCGAGCATATAAGAAGTTTTTTGCAAATCAATGATATGAATACCATTTCTTTTTGTATAAATAAACTCAGCCATCTTTGGATTCCAACGCTTAGTTTGGTGTCCAAAATGAACTCCTGATTCCAATAATTGTTTCATAGAAACTACAGACATATAAACACTCCTTTTAGTTTTTTCACCCGCTCAGCCAAAATCAAACTAACCTATTAGGCACCAATTTGACGACACTCAGCGTGATTTCTACAAACGACTCTCCTATTCTACCACATTCAATTTTTTTTTCAAGAAAAAATCAAAGATGGCATTGTAAAATATAGAAATATTAGTAAAAAACTACCGAACATATCTCGCAATAAAATATTTATACGTCTTCTCCGCAGTGTTACTTAAAGCCAAGATTTATTAACTCTAATATAAGATTTCTTTACCACTGAAGCTAAAAGAATATATGAAATTAAAATCAAAATTAGGTAGATGAAATATCCATAAGACATGGGAAGAAATCCGAAAAATGAACCAAATGGGATGAAAGTTAAAGTATTCAGGAAAACACAAGATAAAATGGAAACTAAAGTTACAATTTTCGAAGGTCTGCTTTGAATTATAGGAATCTTGGGAGTTCTAAGAACAAAAGTAACCAAAACTTGAGACCAAATACATTCTATTAGCCATCCTGTTTGGAACGCAGCCATATATGCAAATCTCATGTTTATTCCAGAAAAAATTCCAGAACTAATTATAGCTTCTTTAGGAATTTCGCTATACAAAAGACCTCCTGATATAAACTGAGGACACACTATAAAGTACAAAATAGCATAGGTTATCCAATCGAATATCGAACTTATTGGGCCATTCCAAATCATAAATTTACTAACTGATTTTGCCTCCCATTTTCTCGGAATTTTCAAGAATTCTTTGTCTACGTTATCCCAAGGAATAGCCATAGAAGATATATCGCTGACCAAATTCAAGAGAATTAGATGCAAACTTGCCATAGGCATGAAAGGAAGCAATGCACTAGCAGCCAAAACTGAAAACATATTGCCAAAATTTGAGCTAGAAGTAATTTTTATATATTTTATCATATTGGCATAAGTTTTGCGCCCTTCTATTATTCCGTTTTCGAGAACCATCAAATCTTTTTCCATTAATATAACATCAGCAGATTCTTTTGCTATATCTACTGCATTTTCAACTGATATTCCTATATCTGCTTTTTTCATGGCAGCAGCGTCATTTATACCGTCTCCCATAAATCCTACCACGTGCTCATTATCTTTTAGAATAGATACTATTTTTGCTTTTTGGTCAGGAGTCAACTTTGCAAAAACTGTGGTTTTTTCAACTGCAATTTTCAGTTCGTCATCACTCATTTTTTCTATTTCTGACCCTAAAAGTGAATTTTCAATAGGCAATCCTACTTTTGCACACACACTTTTGGTTACTTTGTCGTTATCTCCTGTCAGAATTTTAGTTGTAACTCCGTGGTTTTTCAAAACCCGAATAGCATGCTCCGAAGAGTCTCTTGGAGGATCCAAAAATGCTAAAAATCCTATCAAAGTCATATCTTTTTCATCTGAAACATCGAATTTTTTGTCATTGTCCACCAATTTTTTAGCCAAAGCTATAACTCTCATTCCTTTAGAGTTCAGATTGTCAGAAACTTTTATAATTTCAGATTTATTTTTTTCATCAATTTTAATTATTTTACCACCTGATTTGAATGATGAACATATATTCATCATCTCTTCTATTGCTCCCTTGGTAATCATATATTTTTCGTCGTTTTCTGAAATTACTACTGATAATCTGCGTCTTTTGAAATCAAACGGAATTTCATCTATAAAATTAAATTCATTTTTATCAATTGTTTTGTTTTCATCTGCAAAATTTATAATTGCTTTATCTATAGGATTTTTTAATCCAGTTTGAAAAAAACTATTTAGGTACGCATATTTGCAAACTTTTTCATCTTGTTTCCCTTTTGAATCCATATAAAGCTCCAAAACTATTCTATCTTCAGTTAATGTTCCTGTTTTATCAGTGCAAAGAACATCCATTGCTCCGAAATTTTGAATGGAGCTTAAATTTTTGATTATAGTTTTTTTCTTAGACATCGATACAGCTCCCTGAGAAAGGCAAGTAGTAATTATCATTGGAAGCATTTCAGGAGTCAATCCTATAGCTACAGATAATGCAAATATAAACGCACTTACCCAGTCTCCTTTGGTTATTCCACTAATAACGAAAACAAGAGGAACCATTATAATCATAAATTTTATCAAAACCCAGGAAACGTCACTTATCCCTTTATCAAAACTTGTTTGAGGCTCTTTGACATCAACTTGTTTTGCAATAGACCCCAACATTGTATTATCTCCAGTTGAAAGAACCACAGCTTTAGCTGAGCCACTAATTACATTACTTCCTGCAAAAACCAAATTTGGAATATCAGTAACTGAATCGTAGTCTTTGGTTACTTTTTTAAAAGATCTTTCTAACTGGTCACTTTCTCCAGTTAATGATGCTTGGCTTACAATTAAACTATTTGATTCAACTAATCTTGCATCAGCAGGTATAATACTTCCAGAAGATATGTAAAACACATCCCCTACAACTAATTGGTCAGTTGGGATATCTATTTTCCCATTTTCAGTTCTTTTTACAGTGATTTTACTTTTAATCATCTCCAAAAGAGATTCAGCAGCTTTTCCTGATTTTGATTCTTGAAAAAAATTCATTAATCCTGAAATTAGAATAAGAACCAGAATTATTATCACAGTCGCAGGATTGATTTCATCTCGTTTGCCGCTAATCATAGGAGAAATGATGTCTGTAAAAGCGGAGACTACAGATATAAAAACTAAAATCGAAACAAATGGGTTAGAAAAAGATTCTATTAGGATATCCAAATTGGTTTTTTTATCAGATTTAGTAACTATATTTTTTCCATACTGAGCTACATTTGCTCGTATACTTTTTTCATCCATTCCTGATGAAGTAGTATTCAATTCCCAATATACTGAATTAATATTCATCTTTGAGATTCTCTTTAGAAATTTGATTCCTCTTTCTTTTTGAGATTTCTGCATTGCAACACCTCTTTTTGTGATAATTTCTAAATTATAGATAAAAAATAAATGTTTTTTATGGTTTATATACAATATCTCACAAATAAAAAAAATACGCCAGAGGAAACAACTCACTGACGATTTTTATCTACAATAAATGAAAATTCATAAAATTAAAGTCAAACTAAATGGTCTAAAATACCAAAAACTACATTGTTAATCTTTTCATTGTCTCACATTTTATGATAATATCAAATTTGAGTTTCAGCAACTTCACATATACGATGTGCTAAACAAAAATATTTAAGTTCAGCGTAATCAATGAAAATTATTTAAAAATAACTTTGCAGAGTACCTGTTCTCCTGATATCCAAAGTAGCACAATGAAATGAGCCTCCAAAAGAATTAAAGTTTCTAAAATTGCATAAAATCGGTTTAAATCCGTGCTTTTTCAACTCTTTGATAGTATTTTCTTCATTCTTTTCCACTATCACACGTTTTTCATCCAACATTAAAACATTTAAATTCATCCACGGACTTGAAAAATACAATGGATGGGTTGAGGGTATACAAGGATTTGGTGCTTTAATAATATCCCAATCTTTGAACATCTTTGGAATATCTACAACTCTTTCAGGATGCACCAAAAGTTTGCCAGGTGCTAATGGATAAAATGTTGTGTCGATATGCATAGGATGCTGGTCATTGAAACGGAAAGTATGTACACGAAACGTTCCAACACCGTATTTATTATCCAAATATCTTTGCATCCAATTAATTCCAAACTCATTACACGTACTACTTACTCCAGCAAATATATCTCTACCACATTTTATGAAATCTGCTGCATCAAATATGGGCTCAAAATTGTTAATTACATACTCATTATTTCGGCTCTTGAAGTCTTTATTATATAAATTATCGTTCATTTGAGCCTTTGGAGCAGACACCCATCCTGCACCTTTAGAAAAATACTCTTTTAACAATGAGCGGTAAGCAAAACATTCGAAATATCTAGATCTCCATCCCATCGGAGCCTCAATTATATCGTTGCCTATCACAAATAAACTATCTCTGGGATTCGCTGCTCCGAGCCCACAAACTGATTTCCATTCAGGACCAGCAAATGGCTTTGAAAAATCGATTTTATCAGGCCTTCTGACTTTGATTCCTTCTGATTTCAATATACCAATAAATTCGTCCAAATCTTTTTGTGCAGCATCTATTTCATCTTTTGGCCATCTTTTCCCATATTGCGTTTTGAAAATTGATTTTGCTTTATCATAAATACAACCTTCCATAACTGGCTCATAAGACGGAATCGTTAGACCATCTAAAATACCCACAATTACTTCCTCTAACGGATCCCATTCGTTAAAAATATTCACTACTGGTGATTGATTAACTTGATTTTTCATAAATTCACCTCTTTAATATAAAAGTTCTCTCGAAACCATGAGTGATGGAATACAAAACACCCAGATAACCTGCACAAATCAATTTATCTTATATGCAAGGTTATCTTTATCACTGTCTAAATATAACTATTTTTTTTGGAATGTCAATAATAATAATATTTAAATTGTTGAAAATCGAATATCTTCTATCTAGTAATGAATCTTGTTGTTTTGAATGCAATGTCAAGATTGCAAATATTAAAATCCATAATTTACTGAAAAATTCACCATATTTTGAAAAATAACACTTGCAAGATATGAAAAAAACACAAGTAACTTTGATATAATGGTCTGCATAATAGAAGAATTAAAAAATTAGCAAAATTTAAGGATCATTCGTAGAGTTATGTAGTATACTATTGGATTTTTGATAAATGATTTGTACTAATTTCAGAGCTCTGATTTTTACAATTTTGTTTTTGGATGTGAAATATGTTTAGATTATTAAAAAATAAACTGAAATCAAGTTCAAGCACTAAAGTTATAATTAACATGGGAATCATAAATTTCGTTCTATCTATTGTCGTAAGCGTAGTAATATACTGGGCTATTTATAATTCAGTAGTTGAAAATTTGGGAGCAAGAGCATACGACTCTGCTGCTACTTTGGCTCGGTTAATAGATATTGACAAAGTAAAAAAGTATAAAGAAAACCCTATAGTTGACGATGAATATAGAAACACAATCAAAAAATTCGATATATTCAAAACAAGTATGAAGCTAAAATACTTGTATGTGGAAAGTTGGGACGAACAAGGAAACAGATTCATCATATATGACGCCACCGAGCCGGGAGACGGTATAGAAAATAGTGCATATGGTAGGGAACACTTGGGAGCCCGCTTAGAATATAGCGACTATGCAAATAAGTTCATTATGAATAGTGACAATATTGAGCTTTATAAGGTGGAAAACAACTTCTATGGACATACTGTTGCCTCGCATTATCCACTAAAAGATGAAAATGGCAAAAATTTTGCTATAGTAGGTGCTGACATTTCATTTAATGAAATAATTTCTCAAATTAGAAAAAGTATATTTTTCTTACTTATATTGGTACACATAACAATAATATTGGTAACTTTAGCCACTATATATATAATACAAAGAAATATTTATATTCCTTTGAGAAAGATTTCAAATACTGCGAAAAACTTTGTGAGTAAAAAGCATGATAAAATAAATGTAAATTTAATAAAGTATGACCAAAATGATGAAATGGGCTCATTGGTAAATTCTTTCGACAAAATGATGTTAGATATAAAAAAATACTCTAAGCATATAAAGGAAGTGGTTGCAGAAAAAGAGTACATTTCTGCTGAATTGAATATTGCCACCCAAATACAGCGTTCCTTAATTCCACACATATTTCCAGCTTTTCCCGAATTGGAAGAAATGGATATATATGCTGTTATGCATCCTGCTAAAAAAGTGGGAGGAGATTTTTATGACTTTTTTTTGATAGATGAATATCGATTAGCATTTGTTATTGCAGATGTTTCTGGAAAAGGTATTCCAGCTGCATTGCTCATGGTTATAACTAAAACTTTAATAAAAAAAGAAGCAACACTAAACGATGACCCAGGCATTATCTTCAAAAATGTTAATGACCAGATGTGTGACAATAGCAACAATAGCCTTGGGATGTTCATAACTGCATTCATGGGAATACTCGATTTGAGAACTGGAGAAATAAGTTTTTCTAACGCAGGCCATAGTAATCCTATGATAAAAAAAAGGAATGGCAAATTTAATAAATTACGTATGGAAAAGCAATTTGTTATCGCAGGGATGCCTAATCTTGATTTTAAAACTGAAAAATTTAAAATGGACGCAGAAGACATAATATTTCTATACACAGACGGAATAACTGAAGCAGAAGGAGCAAATTCAAAATTTCTAGGAGAGGAAAACTTAATATCTATTTTGGATTCCATAGACACGGAAAAATCAAATTTGGAGCAAATCTCTAACATTGTAATTGATAAAGTCAAAGAATTTAGGGAAGATAGACCCCAAAGTGACGATATTACCGTTCTTGTCATAAAGTATAATGGAAAAAACTAAGTTAGGACAACAGCACTGGGTAAGAAAACTAATATTTGGTTGGCAAATAAGAATATTTCAGTGGATGGAATCAAAACATCACAAAAGATTTAACATTTTCATTTTAAATTTTCAGGCGCATGATTCCAGTAAACATCAACATTGTATCCCTCTACCTCTTGTTTAACTACTTCTTTAGCTTTTTCTAAAACTGATGGAGGATTACCAAACCATCCCTGGCCAACTGAAGTAAGAACTAACGTTTGTTTTTTGCCTGTTAAAACAGATATAATACAAGCCACCTGCGCAATTGCTTTGTATTGAGCAACTACCAAAGTTTCACATATTTCCTTATAAATTTCTTTTATCTCGTTTTTCTCTTGGCCCTCATCTTTGTCCCAATCAATAGGATGGCCTTGAAACGAAGGAGCAGCACTAAATACTTGAAACTGCCTCTTACCTTGAGGACCACATAACGTCCATTGTGCATTAAATCCAAGATTGCCTATATTGTCTTTCAAAAATTCTGAAAATTTTCTCAGATTATCTTTAAATTTCTTCAGATTATCTTTTTGCTCTCCTACAAACAATTGCAAATATCCTTCTTTGTAGAAATAATTTGGAAACTTTATATTTTCTTTGTCTCCAAATTCATTTATCAAATTTGTAAACATATCAGGAAGTTTTCCCTTCAAATATGCTGATTCTCTGTGTTTTGCTGAAGCCACTGCTTGTACAGAAGCTCTTGGCCCTTGTGAAGGATCATAAATCCAATTCATAACTGGAGAAAAATAATTACCTGGACTCTCCAATGCATTAAATTGGCTTGCCACCTGAACAATGCTTTCGTCTGGAAAATGTCGATACAGATACAACGCATCGAAATATGTATCTTTTATGATGCATTGTCCGTTTTCAGGTTTAGGATAATTTTTCTTTAAGTCATCTATTTGTTTCATAGTAAACTGCTGGATGGGCAAATCTCCTTTATCAACAATGTCGTCTAGCCATTTTTCTACATCTGTCAATTTATTGTCTTGTTGGCCTCTAAAAGATGAAATTTGCTTATCATAAGAAGCTTTATCGTAAGAATATTTCCCCTTGTCACTTGGAAACAATCTGCATATGCGCTCATTAACCTGCGAAAACCCTTGGGAAAACCTTGGATTTTGTATATAATGCTCTAAAGAATGTTCTTTGTTATTTTCCTTTATGTGATCCTCTTTCTTGCAATAATCAAAAAAATGCTGAAATGGAGTATGATCCAAATCATCGCTGGCACCAAGAAAAATGTTAGAGTAGTTATAATCCAAATAACCTAATGCTAAAATTGATAGCGGAATCCAAACATAGTCTGAATAGTCACTTTGTTCCTGTGATTTTCTCTTCAATTTTTGTGTCTCATCTAAATCATTTTTGACTTCAGATTTATTATTCAAAGCTATCCCTCCTTCCTGCTTGGTTTTTTCATTCGACTTTTCTTGTTTATCACAATCTTTTGATTTCACATTACATTCATTATTTAAAATCATTTTTTCACTCACTTATAACATTGAGTAATTGTATCATAAAAAACGCTAATTATCAACTATCTTGCAATTTTATATTTACATTATCTCAATAAATCATTTGTAGAATTCTTTACTAGATTGTGTATTATAATACATGACTTTACGACACGATGGAGGAGTTTTGAGTAAATTTCTTTTTGAAAAAATTCTTTGCAAAAACCAGGACTTTAAAAATCCCAAAGTAAGAACAAAATTCGGAATGATAAGTGGAATATCAGGGATAATTTTAAATTTGCTCCTATTTGCAGGAAAATTGGTAGTAGGAATAATGTCGTCATCTATAGCTGCCACTGCTGATGCATTTAACAACCTATCTGACGCAGGATCGTCAATAATTACTCTTTTGTGCTTCAAAATTGCCTCTAATCCTGCAGACAAAGACCATCCATTTGGACACGGAAGAATAGAATATGTTTCTAGTTTAATAGTATCTATAGCTATAATTTTAACAGGACTAGGATTTGTTAAATCTTCGATCGAGAAAATTTTTAATCCCGAAAATCTCGAGTTTGATTCTATTTCCCTAATTATATTGATATCTTCAGTAATTTTAAAACTTTTCATGTGGAGATTCAATAGTGCGATAGGTAAAAAAATAAACTCATTAACAGTAATTGCTACTGCAAATGACGCTTTATCTGATGCAATAGCTACCTCGACAGTTTTGGGTGGATTTTTAATTTCATATTTGACTAATATATACGTTGACCCCTATGCAGGATTGATAGTTTCTATATTCATATTGGTAACTGGGAGCAAAACTTTGAAAGAATCCTTGGGCCCATTAATGGGAAAAGCTCCTGATAAAAAATATACAAATAAGATAATAAAATCTGTTTTGTCTAACAAAGAAATAGAGAAAGTGGAAGAAATATCAGTTCATAACTATGGACCTCATAAAAGTGCTGTTTCTTTGAGAGTAACATTGGCATATAAATTTGAACCTGATAAAATAAACGAAATAGTTGATCGTGTTGAAAAACAATTAGAAGATGAATTCGGATGTGATGTTA
>CAMHLN010000003.1 GCA_946186155.1 uncultured Clostridia bacterium
GAAAATGCAAAAGAATCTACTAAAGATTTGAAAATCAAACTAAAAGAAAACGAAACTGATATAATATGTGACAAGTGTGGGTTGCCTATGGTAGTAAAAAGGAGCAGATTCGGAAAATTCATAGGATGTTCTGGTTATCCTGAGTGTAAAAATATCAAAAAATTTGTCCAAACTATAGGAGTTAAATGTCACAAATGCGGAGGAGATATAATTAAAAGGAAATCCAAAAAAGGGAAAGTTTTTTACGGATGCATTAATTATCCTGATTGCGATTTCGTATCATGGAATATACCTAGTGGAGAAGTTTGCAAAATTTGCGGTAATCCCTTATTTTTAAAAGGCAAAAGCACGTTTTGTGAATTTTGCGATAATAAGAAAAAAGACAAGGAGAAAAATAATGAAGAAAATAATAGTTGATGCATTTGGAGGAGACTCTCCTTTGGACATAATCGAAGGAGCCGTTTTATCTTCAAAAGCAAGAAAAGACATAGAAATAAGCCTAGTAGGAAACGAAGAAAAAATCTTCGAGCTAGCAAAAAAAAATAATTTAAATATAGAAAATGTAAGTATAATAGATTGTGAATCGGAAATTGAAAACACTGATGAACCTATGAGTATAGTCGAGTCGAAAAAACATTCCTCTATGGCAATAGGGTTACAATATTTGGCTCAAAAAAAGGCTGATATCTTTGTTTCAACAGGAAACAGTGGGGCTCTTCTGGTTGGAACTAGTTTAATAGTAAAAAAATCTCCAGGAATTAGGAGAATCGCGTTTGCACCGTTTATTCCTAAATTGAATGGAAAATTTCTCTTCTTAGATGCAGGAGCAAATTCCCAGTGTTCTGCTGAAATTTTACATCAATTTGCTGTCATGGGTTCAGAGCATTTGAAAAAATTTTCGGGAGTAAAATCTCCTAAGGTTGCTCTTTTGAATATCGGCTTTGAAAATCACAAAGGAGACAACCTCAGAAAAGAAGCATTCCAAATACTTTCATCGAGTAATGAAATAAATTTCATAGGAAACATGGAGCCCAACAATGTTTTCTTTAGTGATTGTGATGTATTAGTCTCCGACGGATTCAACGGAAACATATTTCTGAAAACCATAGAAGGAATGGTAAAAGTTTTCATGAGTTTGATAAAAAAAGACACAAATGGATTGAAATTTTTGGAATCTCAAGAACATATTTATCTCAATCCTAAGAAATTTGCAGAAGCATCTTACTCAAATCTCTTAGGAGCAAATGAGCGCGTAGTAAAACTTCACTCTTCCATAAGCAAGTTCGGAATATCCAATTTTTTGAATTCTATTTAACTTTGTTTACGATTTGCAGGGTCGGGATTTCCCTCATTTTTCTCTCTTTTTGTCTCTTTGACAACATTTTTATTGCCAATTCTGTCTGCAACTTCATCCACAACGACATCTGAAAGTGCAACTTCCAAAGCTAAAGCAAACATTAATGCTATTCGCTGCTGGATTACCCTTTTGTCAAATTCCTTTTTTGTCATTTTGTCATACCCATTTGACTTTTCCTTCGAATCGACAAAAATACAGCCCCTTGGTGGAACAAACCAACTGGCTGTTATTGGACCAATCAGACGATCTGAAAAAACGACAGCTACCACCTTGCTGAAAGTTCTAACAACACCCCAAGATTGTGTTTTTGGAACATTTAAAATATTCAACGCGAGGACCGAGGACAAAACAGCCAATTTCTTTTTAAAATTTTTCCTCATCATAATAAATTCCCCCTAACGATAATTTTATCTTTTAATTCCAGATTTTACAACTCATTTAGTTTTTCCACTCTTAGGACTGTCGCTTACAATATAATTTTTTATCTTTTCACAAGCCCAGTCGTAACCACAATCTACCAAGGCAAAACCAGAAATATTAACCAGCCACCAAAGACTTTTATAACTATTTACATTTGTATTTAATCCCCATGGATTAATACTATTAGCAATTTTCACGCTTAAAAGATAAACAACAGCTTTACCTATGTGATACAACCAACTATGAGCGTCAACCTTTGTACTATTAGAATAACATAAAAATAAAACGGAAGCGAGAAACATTGCAGCTAACTTATTTTTATTCATAATATTCCTCCTTAATTTTCAGACTTTTGTTCTGTTGGTTCTTCCTTTTTAGAATCAGAACTCGTTTGCTTTTTTGATTCTTTCTTTTTAGAATCGGGACTCGTTTACTTTTCTGACTCTTTCTTTTTGATATCGAGATCAGATAAAATCTTCTCAATTTTTTTAGTAGCCTCCTCAAGTTTTTCTGCTACAACTTCAGCATGGACTTGCGTAAACCAAAATTTAAATTCCTCAACAAATTTATGTTGCATCTCTTTTTCTATAACTTCACGAGAAACCTTATCCATCTTTTTGCTCCTAGCGTTGAGTATAGCATCTAATGTCAACGATTTCAACACATCCGCTTTATAAAAAGCTTCATTCTCAATCTCTCTTATTTGAGATTTCACAGATTCGTCAACTTCTAACACCCTGAAAACCGACAAATCTGACAAAGTTTTTATGAATTTCCTACCAGCCAACTGAGCTTTCGAAACAGCATCAGATTTACCTTCAATTTCTTTTACATCTTTATCTTTTTTATCTTTCATATATATATGTAAATCATCCTCATCTGAATTTTTCCCATTGCTAAAAAAGTTGCCAAGCTTACTGAATGCACTACAAACAGTATCAAACCCAAATTCAGTTGCTATCGAAGTAATTGTCCCAACTAAACCACTAACTCCAAGAATATTAAAGAACTGATACGGCATGATTTCGTTATCAAAAATCCCATACCATCTTCTGACAATCAAAGCAGTTCCCACAGTGGCAACAACCGGAATCAAAGACTTAACTGTTCTGCGAACTACTCCTTCATTTGATTTTTCATCTTCTTTTTTCATACTATCACTGTACTTTTGAGCTTCATTAGGCCCCATGGCTTGTGACTTCGGAACAGCAGACAAATTCACACACAAAGCTGCAGACAACAAAACTAACTTCTTTTTTATTCTCTTAAATTTTTCCATCATCGCAACAACCTCACATTTCAAAATAGAATTATATCAAATTTACTATTGTTCATGATATCATATTTTAAATTTTTTATCAAATATTTCATATAGATATTCTCTCATAATACATCGTAAAAAATAATAAAATTTACATTGACAGCAGCATAGGCATTGCTAAAATCAAATAAATATAAAACAAAATAATATATCTGGTAAACATAAATCAAAGAGTTCAAGTGTTCTCTCCAGCAATGCCGCAGTATAAATCAACTATTTATATACCTCTCCAGCACTATCAATCTGATTTTTTATTTTTTATCTTTCTTATTGCATTCTTTTCTATTCGAGAAACTTGAGCCTGACTTATATTTAGTTTTTTTGCAACTTTAGTTTGAGTTAATCCTTTTAAAAATCTTAAAGATAATATCAACTTTTCTTTGTCACTTAATTTTTTTATTTGATCCTTAATTAAAATTTCATCCACCCAATCTTCGTCTTCGTTGCTTTGAATTTGTTCTACTAAACAGACGCTTTCGTCTTCTCCTGAAAAAACAGGTTCGTCAAGTGATACGGGATCAATTATAGATTCCAATGAAATGCTTATAGTTTCTTTTGAAACCCCTAATTTTTTCGATATTTCACCTACAGTAGGCTCTCGACCAGTTTCGCAAAAAATTTCTTCTTTCGCCTGAATAGATTTATATGCTATTTCCCTCATTGAACGACTAACATGTATGGAGGTATTATCTCGCAAATATCTTCTTATTTCTCCTATAATCATAGGAACTGCATAAGTTGAAAATCTAGTATTTTGAGATAAATCAAAATTATCTATAGCTTTTATCAATCCTATGGTTCCTACTTGAAAAATGTCATCAAGAGAGTCAGTTCTGTTCGAAAATTTCTGAACAACACTCAAAACCAACTTTAGATTGCATTCTATGAGTTTTTCTCTCGATTTTTTATCTCCACTTTTTGCCATCTTTATGAGATTAATTTTAGATTTTTCAGAAAGAACTTTCAAATTTCCAGTGTTAACTCCACAAATTTCAACTTTTCTACTGTTCAAATCAAAACCTCCAGATTTTTATGAGATTATCTGCAGATTTTCGAAATTTAATTCACTTTCCAGTTGAATTTTAAAATTTGAGAAAGAACATCTTGACATATCAGATTTTTTATTGTATAGTTCAATACGGTTCTTTGAACTTAAAAAAATTTTGGAGGTTTTATAATGAGTTTAACGAGAAAAATTGGTGCGTACTTATGCACTGCAGCTATGGTTTTCAGCCTAAATGTGAAAAGTAATGCTTTGGTTAAGGAAATTTTACAAGTCCCAGGAATAATCTTTGAAAGCGTTTTTGGTGGGGTCTTTTTTATTGACGGAGTAATAACATACAAAAAAAAAGATGATAATATTGAAGAAAACATAAATAATAATAATAATAATAATAAAAATAAAAATAGTTATATGGTTACCATACCTGTTGGGTTATTTTTATTTTTTGACGTCGCTCAAAGAGCTTACTTTTTAGTATTCGATGGCGGTAATTCCAAAACGGAGAAAACAGACAACAAGGAATTAAATAAGAAAAATGAGAAAAAGGTCAAGGATGCATAATTTTTGCACAAAAAATTGAGCATCGGGGTTTTTCTGCGGGCTTGTTTTTTGTTTGATAACTTTCTCAAAATGGAGAGTGACAACAGAGTCTTTTGAAACCAATAATTACATCTCTCCGGCGCTACCGGAGAGAACCTTAATCTTCAAGTTTCAAAAAAAGAAATCTAATAAAAAAGTCCCAAACTGGGACCTTTTAAAATCAGCCATTTAATCTCTCTTGCAAAACCATCATTCCCAAAATTCTCTCCATTAGGAGAGAATTTTCTAGCAATAAAAAAGCCCCAACTGGGACTTCCTAAAATAAATTATTTAACTTCTCGTTTGCAAAATACTACCATTCCAATCACTGTTGGAATAATTAAATAAGCAACCATTACCCAAATGATTTTATTAAGAGCATCTTGCTCATAAGGCCACTCTACATCATGAATACTGCCATAACTCCCTATCCAATAATCAGTTATTGAATATGCGACAGAACGACTTACTCCGAACCAGTTTGTAGCAACATAACTTATTCCTGCTACGATTAGTCCAGGAAGCAATCCAGATGCAGTTCCAAAATTGATAGCAGTGGTCCATCCTGAACTCATAAACACATAACCGAACATAACAAACATAGATTGATATATCATCTGCAAAAGAATGAACATACCCATAGGAATCAAAAGTGAATTCACATATTTATCACTCCATGTGCCTGCTCCCCAAAGATAAGACCCAACAGAATATGCAGTGGCTACGGTAAGCAAAGAATAAACGACCGGAACAACCATCGAAGATATCAATTTGGACAAATAAATAACAATTCTACTTTTCCCTCTTATGACCAAACTTTTTGTCATTCCTGAACTAAACTCAGAGCAAACAAAAATAGAACTGAATATGGAACACAAAACCGGCAAATTATCAATTCCTACGTTGAAAACAGTCCAACCAGTATACCCTGATCTTTTCAAATCGAGACTTTCTATACCCCAACGAGCACACAATAAGCTTTCTGTTCCCCAAACGGTAGCACCAGCAATTACCATTAAAATCAATGCACAAACGTAAAACGATTTTTTGGTAAACAACTTATAAAACTCAGCTTTTAACATCCCTAACATTACGACTCACCTCCCATCAATTTTATAAAGTAATCCTCATAATCTCCATCTTGAGAAGAAATAGACTCAATTATCAAATCATTTTTAACCAACACTTCGTTTATCTGAGAAGAGCTAACAGGACCAAAAACACTTATTTCAGATCCATCCATTTTATAGTTAGTTATATTTAATTCAGTATTGATAACTTCAACTGCTTTCGAAACATCGTTAACTTTTACTCTCACACAAGGCTCAACATCTTTGGCAAGATCCTCTTTGCTTATTTCTTTTACCAATTTTCCATTACATATAACCCCATAATCAGTCGAAATCTTGGTCAACTCCCCAAGAATATGGCTTGAAATTATGAACGTTACTCCTCTTTCTGAATTCAATTTAAGTATAAGCTCACGAATTTCTTTAATTCCCTGAGGGTCCAACCCATTTATAGGCTCATCCAAAAGCAAAAACTCAGGATTATCAATCAAGGCCATGGCAATAGCCAATCTTTGCTTCATACCAAGAGAGAAATTCTTAACTTTTTTCTTTCCACAATTCCCCAATCCTAACATACTCAGCAAATCATTGGAAACATTAGTAGCATTTTTCACTCCCAAGGAATAACACTGACATTTCATATTATCCAATGCATTCATATTAGGATAAAAGGCAGGATTTTCAATTACCCCACTAACTTTAAACCTGTTCTTTCCTTTAAGATTATCACTTAAAAATTCTACATTTCCTCCACTTGGATTAGCCAAACCTAAAATCATTCTCATAATTGTCGTTTTACCGGAACCATTCTTACCTATCAGAGCATATATAGCGCCTCTTTCAACTGATAAACTCAATTCATCTATGACTTTTTTCTTTCCGTAAATTTTTACCAATTTGTTGGTTTTAAGGATTAAATCATTTTCTTGTGGATTATCACTCATAATCTTACCTCCTAAATCTTTTTTTAGTGCAAATTATACTAATATTGTAACTCAGCAAAACAAAATTGTCAAACAGATGAATTGATTTTTTTAAACCTAAGAAAAATTCTAGAAAACAACGAACGCATATGAATGAATTCTTGGGTTTTGCAGAAAGCAATTATATTTATACCATTTGAAATAATCAAGCACAATATAAAATTTGCTATAATTTGTAAAAAATTTGAGCTAAGAGTAAACGAATTAGTGCAATAATAACATAAATATGACTCCGCTAAAGTCAAAACTGTGTATAAACAATATTTTTTGTAATAATCTTTTGGATTTTTTCCGAGTATTATTTTGTAAACAAGAAATGGATAAGTTATAAACGTAGTGCAAATAAAGCTAATTATGTTTCCTATGATTGCTCCGTTTATTCCCATTCGTCTCGCGAGGAAATAAGAAACCACAAAATTTATACAACATTCTATGAGAGGTACATATCTGTCTTGGACGTATATTCCTGCACTTGATCTTGCCATTTCTAAACTTTGTCTCATTCCATACACATAAAGATAAACTGTGAGAGCTATAGTAGTTGACAACCCGAAAACTGAATTTCCAGATGTTATCCAAAATTTCATAAATGGAGCAGAAACACAAAAAAACGAACTACAAAAAAATGAGTAAATGAAAAAATTTATCAGAAAAATAACATTTAAGTTTTTTTCTACTTTCTCTCCTTTTTCAGTGTTTAAAAGATTCCCAAAACTTGCCATTACTCCGCTAAAAAATTCCCTGGATATCCCCCAAAGAGCAAGAATTATTATCATATAGTTGCAGTATACCCCATTCTCACTTAAGGGCAGCGAAATAAGGCCAAATATTAAGGTAGATATTTGGTTTAAACTTGTTCCTCCTATTTTATGAAACAGCATAGCTTTAACATTTTTCAGAATTTCTTTTTTTTGTTCAGCAACAAGTTTCAGTTTGCTCTTTAAATCTATCATATTGTATTTTTTATTAAATATACGTGAAATACATATATTTTCTGACATTTTTGAAGCAATTTTAATCAAAAGATAAAGTTCAAAAGATTTAAAAATTTTTAATCCAAAAAACTGAAATATAGACATAACAACAAGACAACAAATTCTTATTATTCCTATCACTCTCGAGTATTGGTCCGCGATAATCATCATTCTTTTATGGTAGTAATAATAAGAACTTGTTATATCTATCAGGTAAAGGGAAAAAATTCTGAAAAGCCACTCTTTGGAGATATTCTCAGTTATAGAGTTAACTGCAAATATTGAAAACAAAAGTCCGAAAGTTATTATGGACAGTGATATTATAATGTAAGAGTTCCTTAAAAATCTAAGTATAGTAGATATTCTTGACCAATCTTGTTTTACGATTGGGTCATATAGCTTGTACACTAAACTCATCCCAAGATTAAGCTCTAAAATTGTTATAAGATGCACGTAATCTGTGAATCTCCCATCTATCCCGACACATTCTAATCCTAAAACTTCAGCAAACGTTTTCCTAATTATAAACCCAGATAACATTAAAACTATGTAGCATACGCAATTTGAGACTACATTCAAAAAAGAGTTTCTAGTTCTCACGTTAATTCCTTCTGCTTTTATTAAAATATTTTATCACTTTTTTGTAAAATCTAAAATTGATAACCATTAAAACAAACATCAATTTTCTTTTCAAAGTAAAATATTTATTTTTAAGTATATCATACTTTCGACTTTTTACTAATTCTAACATATTATTTAGTTCTGGAAAATCAGAATCGCTACATATAATCTTATCTATCAGATGAATATAAGACCATAGTAATCTGAATTCTGCTTGTTTAATTGCATATTCATGGCAATTTTTAACCAAATCAAAATTTTTTTGATTAGCTTTTATCATATCTAAATCTTTTTCTTTAAATTTTGAACCGGTTATACTTTTCGAATGCCTGATGTAATAATATTTAGGAGCAAAACTATAATGCAGAGATTTTATTTTAGTCATCAAAGTAGGAATAATTGCAACATCTTCGTAAATCATTCCCTCGGGAAATTTTAAATCACCGAAAAGTTCTCTTTTGTAAAGTTTACCACACGAAAACAAGGCCACCTTTCCATTTATAAGAGATTCCCCTAAAGCCTCCTTAGAATTTATAACTCCTGATTGATTAGGATTTTTGTCATATTCTTTAACGATAGAATCATTCGTAATATAGCAATTACATACTCCGCAAGTAGATATATCCACATCATTTTCTTCCAAATTTTTTACTAGGAATTCTATCATATCTTCTTCAACGTAGTCATCACTATCAACAAAAGTTATATATTTTCCTTCAGAAAGTTCTATTCCATTGTTTCGAGCAACACTAACTCCTGAATTTTTTTGATTAAAAACTCTGATTCTTCTGTCTTTTTTAGAAAATTCACAGCATATCTCTCCACTTATATCTGTAGAACCATCGTTTATCAGCAAAATTTCCATATCGTCAAAAGTTTGAGACAATAAACTCTCAAGACATTTTTCTAAATAATTTTCAACATTAAAAACAGGAATAATAACGCTAACCTTTGTCATATAACTCCTACATGTTCCACTCAAAAACTAATTTAAATGGAACATTTAAAACTTCTTCGAAAACTTTGTGAATATCATCTATAAAATTCACTTTACTTCCAACTGAAATCAAATTGCAAACTCTCCTATTGAATTTTTCCTCTTCCAAAAACTTAACAGCATTCACAAAATCGTTAAAACCAGATCTGCTTGCTCCTACAAATGTCAATCCTTTTTCCAATATATTCCTAGTATTTATCGGAACTTTTTCCTCACTGACTCCTAGAAGAACGACAGTCCCTTGAGGATTAATAAACTTTATAATCTTATCTACAGCATCTGAGCAACCTGCTCCTCCGGTGCACTCAAAAGAGTGGTCAAATTCAAAATTTTCAGGAATATCGACAAAAGTCTGGTCAGCAAAAGAAAAATGAGCCAACTTTTCTTCATGACGTCCTATGACTACAATTTTAGAATTTGGCAAAGTCCTTTTCAAAACCAAAGAAACTAAAAATCCTAAGTTTCCGTCTCCAAAAACAGCTATTCTTTCTTTTTTTTCGTGAGAATTTGAAATAAATCTCTCAACAGCATGAACAGCAACACTTATCATCTCAGTAATAGCAAAAACCTTTTCGTTACCGTAATAATCATTAAATGGAACTAACCTATTCGAATCCATTGCAACAATTTCCTGCATGAATCCATCTATTCCACTTGAACGAAATCCAGAACCTTTTTGATAATTTTCGAAAATTCCTTCCTGATGGACATCAGACAAAACATTAGGAATTAAAACTACTTTACTCCCCACAGAAAATGTATTTGAATAATCCTCAAGAACTTCTCCACAACACTCATGAATTAGCGCCATAGGAAGCTTTTTTTTCAAAACCTCTCTACTTCGTCTGCCTCTATAGTATCTCTGGTCAGCATGACATATAGACATATACCGAGGTTTAACTATAACCTTGCCTTTGAAATTAACGTCTTCAAATTTTAAATTAATTTTCCCAGGCGAAGTAAGTTGATAAATACAGTTAATCAAATTTAATCTCCAACAAAGAATTTGCAATTTTGTAGTCACTCATAGTAGTTATCTTGAAATTGGAAAATTCTCCCATAACTAAGTGAACTTTTTGATTGTTAAGAGTGAAAATTTTGCATGCATCTGTCAATTCACTTTTCTGAGATTCACTCAAATTATTGAAAAATATCTTCAGTTTAGACATATTAAAACTTTGTGGAGTTTGCCCTAGAAACATATATTTTCTATTAGGAACGCTCCTGATTTCTTTGCGTTCAACATCAGATTCCACTATTGTGTCATTCGAATTAACCACAGTATCACATGCACCGTATAATTTTGCTGCCTCAACATTTTCACCTATTATTCTCAACGTAACGAAAGGTCTAACTGCATCATGGGTAACTATAATATTATCATCTGATTTTCCAAATTTTCCCTCGATATCATCTATTATACTCATTATGGTCAAATTTCTATCTTTTCCACCTTTTGAAAAGAAAATTTTCTCACTGTTTATCCCATAAGTTTTAAACAAATCTTGTGCATAAGGAATCCAATTTTCGTTAACTCCAATGAAAATTGCATCAAATTTTGAATAGAGCAAAAATTTTTCAACCGTATGAACAACTATAGGCTTATTTCCAAGTTTCAAAAATTGCTTTGGAATATCACTTCCAAATCTAGAACCCATTCCACCTGCCACAATACCTGCAAATATCATTTGAACCTCCAAAAAATAGTTTATTTTTCATAAAAATTTATCCAACTACATAAATTATAATTCATCTTCAAATCTAAAAATTGCTTTGGAATATCACTTCTAAATCTAGAGCCCATTCCACCTGCTACAATACCTGCAAATATCATTTCAATCTCCTAAGTTTGTGTATCTTTAAAATTCATCCGACTACATAAATAATAAACTCGTTTACAAATTTCAAAAATGGTTTTGTGATACGACTTTCAAGTCTTAAATCGTCCTAATTGTTACACATTTTAATCTCCTAAAACTCGTTTTTATACTTATAATGCGAATTTTCCAAATCAAGAAAAACTATATCATGAGAGTTAACCCTTTCTTCCTCAGGAGGAAATTCCATGTAGTTTCCAAAGGCAGTTCTTAAATATTCATCATATCCTGCGGGAATCGGTAACTTATGTCCTTCGAAATCTTTCAGCACAAAAGATTCAAAAATTTTCTTATCATATACATTCTGCATATATTTTGGGCCAGCACAAAGTTCCTTGATATATTTACAATCTTCAATTTTGTACTTTGACATATTCTTTTCGAAAAAAGAAGCAATGTCAAATCTGAATTTTTTAGGTATTACAGTTAATAATATTCTTCCTATAATTCCAATAAATAGTCCATGATTTTTAGGAACGACCTGTGCTGTGTAAAGAGAAAACAAACGAGCACACAACATTTGGATTTTTTGCTTAAATTTACTATAAGGGCATCCATCCAACGGAAAGACATCAAGAGAAACTCCTCTGGGAACATTCAATCCTATTTGCTCTCTTTTTATTAAAGTAGAATTTTTATCAGATACAACTATAAAAGTCTGACCTGAAAAAATTTTTTTGTTAGTCCTTACTACGTCAAAATCTTCCTGAGAACAATCTATTGTTGAAAGTCGTTCATAATCTTCTCTAGGCATGAAAACATCGAGATCATCATCCCAGGGAATAAACCCTGAATGTCTAACAGCCCCAATGCATCCTCCCCCGCATAAGCAAAATTTCAAATTATTATTATCACAAAATTTCTTAAATTTGAGAATTAACTCAAGATTTTTTTTTTGGAGATTCTTTAATTCAGAATCGGGAAAAATTTTTTTTTCTAGTCTCTTGTTCTCAAATTTTTTGCCCATAAATTTAAAAATTCCAGATAAACTTCCTATTCCATACGAAAAATGGACTACAAAATGAGCCCAACACAAAAGAATTTTATCTGAGAACTTTTTAGCAATTTTGCTTTTGAACGAAAATAATATTGTTAGGAATAAGTAAATTAAAATTATAAAAGCAGAAAGGCACATAGTTACATTATTAAAAAAACACAAAGGAGTTAAAATTAAAAAAACAATAAACCCCAACGGAACCAAATGTGATATCCTAGCCGGTCTTTTATGCTTTTTTATCACCGCTACTTTCCACATTCCATATCTAAAATATTGAACAAACAAAGATTTAAAATTATCTCTGGGGTAATATACAAATTTAACTCCTGGAGATATAAAAATTTTTCCTCCGTTTTCTGAAATTCTAAAATTTAAATCATCATCTTCAGCAAACTTTATATTTTCGTCGTATTTTCCTAATTTTATTAAATATTCTCTTTCAAATGTCCCAAACTGAACTGTATCAGAGAATCCTTCGTAACTTTTGGAATGGTTCTTTCCTCCTCCGAGAGCAAAAACACTTTCATTTATCGCAGCAATAACACGCTGTTTTCTAGTTTTCCACCCAGCAATTGTAGGGCCTCCAACATTTCTGCATCCTGTCTTTTTTATATATTCCACACATTTTCGAACATAATCAGGATAATAGTAAGTGTGAGCATCCATTCTAACGATATATTTTCCTAAAGCATTCTCTATTCCTATATTCAATGCAAAAGGAATATCTCTTTTGGGATTATCTAACATATGTATAAAACTGAATTTATCACAAAAAGATTTTATTATATTTCTAGTATCATCTTCAGACATTCCGTCAACTAAAAGCAATTCCAAGATATTTAAATCAAAATCCTGCACAATGATAGAATTTATAAATTCTTTTATATATTTCTCCTCATTGAGAACAGGAACCACTATTGAAACGAGCAAATCACTCTTCGAACTCATAGTTGCTCCAAACGCATTGAACATCTTCATCATTTTCAAGAGTGTCTATAAAATTTGAAATTTTCTCTTTAATTTCAGGATTTCTAATAACATAGCAAGATTTTGGAACCATAGCAATTTCAGACGACATAATTTCGTATCCTTTGTCAATTATTTCTCTTTTTACATTTTCAAAATCACTTTTTTCCGTTGTTAAAACAAACGAATCTCCATCGGAATAAAAATCTGATGCTCCTGATTCTAGAGAATCATTGAAAACTTCGTCCTCATTCATATTTTGCTTTTTTTCTATAATAATTTCTCCCTTTTCATCAAACATAAACGAAACTGATCCCAAACTGCCTCCACTTTTATCAAAATACATACGAATATTTGATGAAGTCCGATTTTTATTGTTGGTTAGTGTACTAACTATGAACGCTACATTTTCAGGACCAAATCCCTCGTAATTCAAACTTTCGCAATCACCTTCTGAACTTCCACTTGCAGCCTTTTTAATTATATTTTTTATATTTTCATTCGGAACATTAAACGATTTAGCTTTAGATATAAGTTCCTTCAACTTAGAATTAGAATTGGGATCAGGCCCTCCCATTTTGACTGCCACAGAGAGTTCTCTACCAATTTTGGTAAAAATTTTTCCCTTCTGAGCATCACTTTTTTCTTTTTTTCTTTTTATAGTACTCCATTTCGAATGACCAGACATAAATTTTACACCTACCTAATCTTTCTCAATGGAATTATATAATTCACAGTGCTAAATTTCAAGATACTTAATTTTATTGATTTTTTTTTTGTTTATATTACAATTTGCGGGTGTATAATTTAATTAGGTACAAAATCAGAATTGTAGACTTTTAGAAAGGTGATTTTTTTGCGCAGGAAAAGGAAAATTTCATCAGTAAAAATTTTATTGGTTGTTTTTTTTGTTCTTCTAATTCTTGCCGGAATTGGAATGATTTTTTTGCATTTTCTTTACAGCAAAAAATTTAACGATGAAGAAAAAATAGGAGAATCTGATTCGCTTATTGCCACTGATGATGATATGGTTCTTAATGTTCTTCTTGTGGGATTAGATGAAATTCAAGAAAAACAACGAGGCAGAAGTGATTCAATGATGGTGGTATCTCTTGATGCCAGACATAAAAAAGTAAAATTAACATCTCTTATGAGAGACTTATGGGTTCCAATTCCAAAACGTGGATACAGTAAGCTTAATTCTGCGTACGCTTACGGAGAAATAAAGTTGCTTGTTGAAGTTATCAATTCTGTTTTTGGATTGAAAATAGACAGGTATATCGTCGTAGATTTCAAAAAATTTGAGGAAGTTATTGATAAATTTGGCGGAATAGACATGGATTTGACCTCAGAGGAAGTTCGTTTTATAAATTCACACAGTTCGAAAGGACACTTAACAGGTTCTGGAAGGAAGCATTTGAACGGAGACCAAGCATTGCAATATGCAAGAGATAGAGATGATCCAAGTGCAGATTTTAAACGAACTCAGAGGCAAAGAATTTTGGTTAGTGCTATAATGGAAAAGTTTAAATCTTCAAATCTTGTGGATTTAATGTCTTTCGCTCAGAGTGCTATTGAATCTGTCAAAACAAACTTTTCACTGGCAGAAGTTCTTTCGTTAGTGCGTAAATCTGAAAAATTTATGGGTTATGACACCAAAAATAATGAACTTAGTATTCCGGTTAATTCTAAGTGTGAAATGATAAACGGCCAAAGTGTTTTAACTTCTGATTTGAAAGAATGCAGAGATGCTATCGGAAAATTTATATATGAGGAGAAATATCTGAACAGAAAAAATTAAATACCACCTAGAAGGTAGTGATGATTGATGGAAAAAAGTTCTAACAATAAAAACAATTTTTTTAGTATTTTCAGGAAAATTGTTCTTTTTATTAGTTTACTAACGGCTGTTATTTCTGGAATTTTTTTGCTTAAATATTTAGTATTCGACCCCTGGATTTCTGAAAAAAATATGGAAGAAGTTAGGAAAATTAAAGAATCTAATGAAGAACAAAACGTGGATGAAAAAATCCGTGATTTTGATAGCCTAATAAACTTGAATCCTGACATAAAAGGATGGATAAAAATAGAAAACACGGTCATAGACTATCCAGTTTTACAGTCTTCGCAAGATGATCCCATATTTTATCTGGATAAAAATTACAAGAAGCAAAAAGATCAAAATGGAAGTATATTTATAAATTCTTATAATCCATTGTTTAATGAAGAAACTCACAACAAAATGCAGAATATAGTCATGCACGGGCACAGCATGAAAAGCGGAAAAATGTTTTCAGCTATTATCAAATATTCAGACATAGAATTTTTTAAAAAATCTCCAATTGTAAGATTTGACTCTAGATATGAGCCAAACAAAGCGGGAAAGTGGAAAGTTTTCGCTGTGTTAAAGACAAACAGCAAAGAAGAAGATGGTCCTCTTTTTAATTACTTTACACCTATGTTCGATTCTCCCGAGGAGTTTTTGGAATTTATATACAACATAAAAATAAGGTCAGTTTTAGATATCCCTATTGATATATCTCCAGATGACAAAATAATATCTCTATCTACTTGCTCGTACGAAATGAAAGATTTTAGAACTATAGTTTTTGCGCGAAAAATTAGACCAGGAGAAGATACTAGCATAGATTTTACTAGAGTAAAAAAGAATAATAACCCTCTTATGCCAGAAATTTGGTACAAATCGCGTAAACAAAAAGTCCCAAACTTTCCAAATTTTAATGAAGCTCTTGAAAAAGGAAAAATAGATTGGATTAAAGCGTAAAATATTACTAAATTGCCATTTTTAGCTATCTATCAGGACATAAGAATTTTTTCATCATATAGATGATCCCCATCAATTACTATCAAATCGTTAATTTTTAATCCTCCTTCTGATCCTCCTAAATCACATATAGCAAATTCATCGTTTTCGTAATTGATTTTCACAGGCTTAAATTTCAAAATTTTCCTCTCAAGAGTAAACACTCCCCTTTGCCCTTTATAATCATGTATATTGCTCCTTTTTATTTTTACTCCGGTAGCTGATTGCGTTCTTATTTTAACATTTTCAACTCTTGAATTTATAAGAAATTCATTCATTTCAGCTTCGAATACTGCAATTTTTCCTCCATTGTTGGAATCTAATATCTTGACAAGATCACATTCTATTAAATTGGAATTAAGTTGAAATTTTATGCTGAATCTTTTTTTGTCTAAATCTACACTTTTGTCTAAGAAACAAATAATATTGCATTTACTTCCTTCCACCAATTTGCCAAAAACGTTCGAAACAGAATCATTCAATCTTTCATAATCTCTAATATTTAAAGATTTTATTTCATCATCGGAAATATTCAACCCGAGATTCTCGAATCCATCACTGCACGACGAAAAAAAACCAGAACAATCAGATTTTAACTTCCCAAAACCTGAATTTGATGACTTATTTTCACTAAAACTATTTGACAATTTTAAATTTTTATCATTTTGTAAAATTTTCTCATGAATATTAACCAAGTAATCCAATTTTTTATCATATTTTTGCTGATGACTAAGTTTTCTAATCAATCTGTTAATTTCAAAATTTATATCTTCATTAGCAAAGTTAAAACTCGAATTTGAATTATTATCACTTTGAAGTTCGTTCTCCGATGAATAAACGCGGGCAAGACATTGACCTCCAGCAACTTTCGAATTATGTCCACATGTAACTTTCAAAAAACTGTTTTCATTGCTAAGAGCTTTTTCATTTCGAACTATCAACGCTTTAGCATCAACAAACTCGTCAAATTGCGTTAACTTTGCGCATTCCGTCTTAACTTTAACAAAAAAAGATACATAAATATGTCTGACAACGATGATGAATAATATAAATGCAAGAATAAATACTATTCTTCTAAGAGTAAATATCTTCAACTTATCACTTCTGAAGCATTTCCAAAGAAATGTCCACTATCTTATCAGATGTCAGTCCATAACACTTTTTCAGGAAATCAATATTTCCCACTTGGCCAAATTCATCATTTATTGCAACACATTTCACAGGAACAGGAAAATTCTGGCACGAAATTTCACAAATTGCGGAAAATAACCCTCCGAACATATTGTGATTTTCAGCTACAACAGCTTTTTTAGTTTTTTTCAATGAAGAAACTACAGCTTCAACATCTATAGGTTTAATAGTGTGCACGTTTATTATCTCAGCAGATATTCCTCTTGCTTTCAAAACATCATAAGATTTCAAACTTTCTTCAACCATTATACCAGTACAAAAAATAGAAATATCTGTTCCTTCTTTGAGCACATCAGCCTTAAAAAATTTGAAGTCGTAATTATCATCCAAAATTTTAGTTGTTCCTTTTCTGAATATTCTCGTGTACACAGAACTTTCAAGATTAATTATTTCATTAAGAGATTTCCTAATCTGCACTTCATCACAAGGTTCAAAAATGACAGTTTTGGGCATGCTTCTGATAATTCCCACATCTTCAAAACTCATATGAGTCCCACCATTGTTCGCAGCTGTAATTCCAGGATCAAGTCCAAAAATTTTGACATTTTGCTTAGAATAACATATCGAAACTGCTATCTGGTCACATATCCTTCTTGTTGCAAAAGGAGTAAACGTAAATATGCAAGGTATGAATCCGTAACTTGAAAGACCCGCAGCCACACTGGCCATGTTTTGCTCTGCTACCCCAACATTGAAACATCTATCTGGAAATTTTGAAATCAAGCCAGATAATCCCGCAGCTTTTGCCAAATCAGCATTTATTAAAACTACTTTTTGATTTTCGTTCATTATTTTTTCTAACTCTTCAGCTAGAACTTTTCGCATTTCCAATATTTTTTACCTCCCAATCAATTCCTCATCTGATAAATTCATTAGAAACTTTCTCCCAATTCTCTCAAAGCTTCCTTGAGATTCTCCTGAGTTACGTTCATACTGTGATTGTTTAATCCTGCCTTTTCAGCAAATGAAACCCCATATCCTTTAACTGTTCTCGCGACTATCATACAAGGCTTGTCCTTAACTTCTTTCGCCTCACAAATAGCTTTATCTATTTCTGAGCATGAATTTCCATTTTTAGCTTCTATAACGTGCCATCCGAATGCTTTCCATTTGTCACAAACTGGGTCCAAAGAGCAAATATCTCTAGTGTAACCATCTATTTGGGCTCCATTGTAGTCGAGAAACGCAATAAGATTATCCAATTTTTTCTGGTGCGCAAAAAGAGCAGCCTCCCAAATTTGGCCCTCCTGAGATTCACCATCTCCGATTATTGTGTAAATTCTGGCACCATCATTTTTTATTTTCGACCCTAAAGCAATTCCAACTGCACATGAAAATCCCTGGCCCAATGACCCAGTTGTCATGTCGATTCCGGGGGTCTTATTCATATCGCAATGACTTGGCAAATTCGTATTAGGCTTGTTCAAAGTTGATAACCACGATTTGTCAAAAAATCCAAGATTACTCAAAACCGCATAAACTGCAGGACCAGAATGGCCCTTTGAAACTATCAATCTGTCTCTTCCCTCTTTTTTAGGATTTTTTGGATCAAAATTCATGTGTTTTTTATACAAAACGGCTAATATTTCCACAATAGACAGAGAACCCCCGATATGTCCTGTTCCAAATGCGGCAATCTCACGAACTATATCCTTCCTTATTTGTAAGCAAAAGTCTTCCAAATTCAACGAAACCTCCTGAAAATGATTTTCTACCAAAAACAAATGAATTTTAGCTCATTAAGAACTAAAATTCAAATGCAAAAGCATCACCTTTTTTAATTACTAGGGTTAAACTACCTCTTTAAGCTCTTCAACATTATCAACTAGCTTATATTTTTTCTTTCCCATACGTCTTACAAAAATACTAACAAGGATAAAAAGTGCAACAAAATTCACACCAATACCAATTTTTGTTCCAGTAGACATAGTTTTCGCCTTAGCGTCTTTGGATTGAGCTTGTTGAGAAACTTGTGCCGATTTCGGCGTTTCTGCATTCACCTTAGAACTAGAAACTTCGTTTCCACCAATTAATAAAACTGTTGCCAATGTAATTTTCAATCTCTTGAATTTATTCATAAAACTTCTCCTTTAAAACAAATTAAATTTATTCATACCACGCTCATCGTAGTTTCTGTAGTGATCTGTTATTAGCGTTATGAGAATACCACAATTTTCCCACACGTGACCCCATATATTAATTTACAAAAAATCTCTTCATTTGTCAAGCATAACATAATAAAATTTCGTCTGTCTGAAAAAGTTGACTTAGTTTTGAAATTGTGATAGACAATCAGGATGACTTTGAAAGTCTAGACAAAAAATTAAGAAAGAGGGATAATATGTTAAGAACTTATCAACCTAAGAAAATTCAAAGAAAGAGAGAACATGGATTTAGAAAAAGGATGTCTACTCGAGCAGGGAGAGCAGTTTTGGCTCGCAGAAGGTGCAAAGGTAGAAAAAGAATCTCAAGATAAAAAAAAAAGTAAAGTAATAACAATAGGAAAACGGAAAGATTTTAAAAGAGTTTATTCGAGAGGAAAGTGCAATTTTAGCTCGAATCTCGTTGTGTATTTTTGGAGAGGTTATCTAAGACAAGCTAGATTGGGGATATCTGTAAGTAAAAAGGTAGGATGCGCCGTAAAGAGAAACAGGGCTAGAAGGTTGATTAAAGAGGCGTGGAGAAATCTTAGTGTTAATTTTTGGGGAGATTTCATAATAGTTGCAAAGCCTTCTATTTTGAAATTAAAGATGCAGGACGTCAAAAAGGAAATTTCTGATATTTTAATTAAAATTGAAAGGGGGAAAAAATCTGGGAAATTTTTTTCGAAGACCGGTTAGCCGTTTGATTATCTTTTTTATAAAATTGTACCAAAAATTTTCTAAATATACCTCTAGGAAATGTAGGTATTTCCCTTCGTGTTCTTGTTATGCCATTAAAGCTATTGAAAAATATGGGACGCTCAGAGGAGGATTTCTTGCTCTAAGAAGATTGTTAAGATGCAATTTCTTCTTTCGAGGAGGAATAGACGATATAAAATGATGGAGGATATTGATGTTTGGTTTTGACATATTTTCAAGTTTTTTCGGATATGCTTTGGGATTTTTGTTCGATTTGACAGGAAATTACGGAGTATCAGTAATTTTGTTTACTCTAATAGTGAATTTTTTAACATTTCCAATAGCAATAAAAAGAAGCAGAAGCATGTCTACTAATGAGAAGTTCGAGGCCAAAAGAGAAGAACTCAAGAAAAGATGCGGAAATGACGCACAGAGATACAACAGAGAATATCTAGAGCTTGCACAAAAAGAAGGAGTGAATCCCATGAAGGGATGCACTAATCTTTCGGTTTTGTTCACTATAGTAATTTTCAGCGGTATATATTCCACAATTCAGAGGCCTCTCAGTAATGTTTTGCATCTTCCGAAGGAAAAAATTTCCCAAGCTACGGAAAAGTTAACTTTGGAGCAAAAGCAACAAAAAGGATCAGATCAGCTAGACTTGGTTCGAAGTTTTGACGATGTGAAACCAAAATTGGATATGTTTAGCACAGAAGAGATAGATAAAATTTCGAAATTTAGCAAAGGATTTAAGTTTTTAGGTCTAAATTTATTGAATATTCCAAAGTTTTCGGAGTTTAAAGAAATGCTGTGGATTCTTCCTGCTTTGAGTTTTGTTTTTTCTGCTCTCGGAACTTATATCATACAAAAAACATCAGGAGTAGCAAATAATGTGCAGGGCATAGGAAAGTACTCAGTGTATTTGTTTTCATTGTTTCAAGCATGGATAGTTTCCAGAATTTTCGCAGCCGTAGGATTGTACTTAATAGTCAGTAGCATAACAGGAACAATTCAGTCAATGATAATAGAACGATTTTTTTCCTACCACATGCTAAAAGCAAAGAAAGAATCTAAAAAATTTTCGGAAATGATGGAATCTAAAGTTTAAGCTTGGTTATTGATAGAAATTTAAAAACTGTAATGAAAAAGTCAAAGCAATTTTTGACATAAATTTAAGCTTAAATAGGCTCAATAATGAAATATTCATAAAAAATTTTAAGATTCTAACTTTATAGCTGAGTATATTTTTCTTTTAGGAAAACTTTCTAAGTAATCAACGCGTAATTTACTGCAGTTAATCTTTCACAAAAAACTAAGATTTGATATCAGCTTTACTTATGGTAACTTTTGTCACTCTCCTGTCTGTGACTTCTAAAATAGTGAACTTGTTAGACTTAAATATAACGCTTTCTCCTTTGTTGGGAACTTTTCCAAGTTTATCGCTCATAAAACCCGCTATGGTATCGTAATCCCCTTCGGGCATTTTGGTGTTTATTATCTCTGCCACTTCGTCTATTGGAGTAGATCCTTCAACTACAAAACTTCCTTCACTTATTTTGTGAATTTCTTCTTTTTCGTTGTCATATTCATCTTGAATGTTGCCCAAAATAGACTCTACCAAATCTTCGATAGTTACTAATCCTTCGGTTCCACCGTATTCATCAACAACTATCGCTATGTGCCTTTTGCTAGATGTAAACTCAGCGAAAAGCTCATCGCATCTTTTGGTGCTCGGGACAAATATAGGCTGTCTTACTATATCCATTATTTTAAAATTTTCCGGAATTTTTTTATTCACAAACTTTAAAGCATCTTTTATGTAAATCATACCTACGATATGGTCTATATCTCCGATGTACACAGGCATTCTGGATCTCCCCTGCTTCATGGCTATATCTACCATCTCACTGAGAGGCATGTCAGAATGGACCGCAGTTATATCAACCCTGTGAGTCATGACTTCACTCACAGGAGTGTTATCGAAGTCGAAAACCTTGCTAATCATCGATTTTGCCTTATCTTCAATTAGTCCCTTTTCTCTTCCAGCGTCGACCATCATCATTATTTCCTCTTCGGTGACTATTTCTTCGTTTTTGTTGGGATCTACCCCTAAGCACCTGACGACTAAATCAGAAGATATCGAAAGAAATCTTATGAAAGGTTTGAAAATTTTAGCAAAAACTAGCAAAATTCCTGCTATTTTGAATGAAACTTTTTCTGGAGACTGCATTGCAATTTTTTTCGGAACAAGTTCTCCGAAAACGAGGGAAAAATAAGATAAAACTATAGTTATAACAAAAGTTGCTATGGTCAAAAGCATGTTTTTTGGAATAGGCAAAGCTGAGAGTAAATCGACTAGAGGGTCAGCAAAACTCTGAGATGCAGATGCAGATGTTAAAAACCCGGACAAAGTTATTCCTACCTGTATGGTTGCAAGAAAATCGTTTGAATTTTTCAAAAGTTGCAAAACCTGGATAGCTTCTTTTTTCCCCTCGGCTGACATTTTCTTTATTCTTTTTTCGTTCACGGTCACCACAGCTATTTCCGCCAGAGCAAAAAAAGCATTCAAGAAAATCAAAAAAACAAGTATTAAGACATTTATCATTAGTTGAAATCCTACCGTTTTCCACAAAATTTCGCGGAGTAATTCCTGATATTATAAATCAAACAGCTGATAATGTCAATCAAACAAGAAAAGCCGGGGGCAATCCCCGACGAATTTCAGCTGAATCAACTAAATTAACCCAAAAACTGTGCAACACTATAAGCAATACATAATCCATCCACTGTATATGTACAACTGCTAGAGCCATCTTTGCCAACAAAACCAACAAAACACGGCAATTTTAAACTCCCAATAAATGGTAATTTTATTTTATCCCAAGAGAAAAAATATAATGCAGAATTATAAGTCCCAAAAACCCCAGGGATGACATTCAAAACTGTTTTAACAACACCACGTCCTTCAGAATTTGCTTTTTGGCTCACTTCAGTTTTTGGAGATTTCTCACCTGTATAATCTGCATTTGAAATTGCTGCCTGAGAACCTACTAACATAGTTGAAACTGCTAAACTTGCTACAAACTTTTTGAAATTCATGTAAAAAACTCCTTCTTTATTAGATGCACATTAAATTAACGTGTAATCTGCATTGTACACTATATTGTGAAATTTGTCAAGCTAAAATTAAATTATGTAAAAAGCAAGAGAGCAGAATCTTTCGATTCCGCCCTGCATTTCAACTTATTTATTAAACAAAAAGCAAACTGCTGAGAGTAAAAACCAAAAGATCGTTCAGGTAACTTTTTTTACTAATTGCTTTACCATCTGCGTCAATTACTACTATCTTACCCCAATCATCACCTTTATTTGGCATAACCTGCAATGCAAACCCATATTTACCAGTTAATTTTGCCAAAACATCAACAACTGTATAAACAATTCCAGCTCCTCCAGCGGTTTTTTTCACAATGCCGATGGTCTCACTTTGGCTACTCTTTTGGCTGCTCTTTGGAGATTTCTCATCTGCATTTGAAACTGCTGCCTGAGAACCTACTAACATAGTTGAAACTGCTAAACTTGCTACAAACTTTTTGAAATTCATATAAAAAAACCCCTTTTTTATTAGATGCACATTAAATTAATGTGTAGTTATCATTTTACACCATATTGTGAAATTTGTCAAGAAAAATTTTTAATTATTTGATTTAAAAGATTTTATGGGCCTAAATTTGAATCCTGTTTCTGATATAAAATCAGCAAATTCCAAAGATTGCGATATTAGCGCGGGGTTTTTCAAAGATTCAACTAATCCTTCACTTAGCTTTCCGTGTTGTTGAATTCCGAAAAAATCTCCAGGACCTCTTATATCTAAATCTTTTTGCGCCAAAAAAAATCCATCATTTGATTTCTCCATAGTTTCCAGTCTTCCAGCAGAAGATTCAGATTTTTTATCACAAATTAGAATGCAATAAGACTCTTGTGATCCTCTGCCAACTCTTCCTCTCATCTGGTGCAAAGAAGCCAATCCAAATTTTTCAGCATTTTCAATCAAAATGACAGTAGCATTCGGAACGTCAATTCCAACTTCTATTACTGTAGTAGAAACTAGGATATCTATGTTACCGGAAGCAAAATTTTGGATAGTTTGCTCTTTTTCATAGGGTCTCATTTGACCGTGTAAAATATCTACCCTGAAGTCTGAGAAATAATTTTTCATTATCTTATCTTTATATCTTTCCACATCGACTTCTGTTGAATTTTCATCATCATCTCGAACTTTCGGACAAACTATATAAGCTTGATTTCCTTTCAGAATTTGTTTTTTTATAAGATTAAAAGCTGATTTTCTTTTTGAACTTTCTATAACTATAGTTTTTACTTTTTTTCTTCCTTTGGGCATTTCATTTATTACGCATAAATCCATGTCGCCGTATAATATCATCGCAAGACTTCTCGGAATGGGAGTAGCAGACATAACAAGACTATGAGGATTTTCTCCTTTAAGTGTAAGTTTTAATCTCTGATTTACTCCAAATCTATGTTGTTCATCAGTAACTACAAAAGCAAGATTTTTAAACTCCCAACTATCTGACGTCAGTGAATGAGTTCCGATTACTATTAATGGCATTCCCATTGATAATTTTTCTCGTATGAAATTACTATCTCTTTTGTTAGTTGACCCAGTCAACATGCACACAAATTTTGAACCTAAAATTTTTGAGAAACTTTCATAATGCTGAATAGCTAGAACTTCAGTAGGAACCATGATTGCAACTTGGAACCCCGATTTTATAACATTATAAGCAAGAGCCATTGCAACAATTGTTTTACCTGACCCAACATCTCCTTGAAGCAATCTTATCATAGTTTTCCCACTTGACATATCTTGTTCACAAGTTTTCAAACTTGTCATCTGAGATCTAGTTAATTTAAAATTGAGTTTTTTTTCAAATTCATCAAAAAAACTTTGTATTACAAATTTAGAATCATATGTATTTTTTATTTTTTTAACTGATAAAATCCACGACAAAAGCTCTTCAAACTTGATTCTTTTCCTAGATTTTTCCAAATCTTGCTTAGAACTCGGAAAATGTATATTTCTTATTGTGAAATCCAAAGACGGAAGTCCATATTTCTCTAAAAATCTCTCAGGAATAGTATCATTCAGTTTTTCAGGCAAAAATTTCATCGCTTCAGATACTAATCTTCTTATTTTTGAATCTGGCAAATCTTTTGCTTGATATATAGGCTCAAATTTTGAAATATATTGGCTTGCATTTCTCACCTTAGGACAAACCATCTCATAATTTCCAGAGTATCCTATTTTTACGTCTCCCATTAACAAAAATTTCTGTCCTTTTTTCATAGATGCTGGAGTAAAAGAGTTGTTGAAAAAAGTTAATTCTACAATGTTATTTGATTCAACTTCTATAGATTTCACTTTGTAAAATTTTTTTCCATTACGAGATTCAAAACTAGAATATTCTTCCAATATTTCTACCTTTATTACGCAATTTCCCCCGAGATGTTCATCTAATTTTTTCACATCCATCCAATTTTCATACGATACAGGGAAAAAAGTCAAAAGAGATCCAACACTGTTAATTCCTATTTTTTGGAAACAATATTCAGTTTTTTTTCCTATTCCCTTGATTTGAGATATCGGAATATTAAATAATTTAATTTCTTTCACCTACTGTTAATTTATTCACAACGTAATATAAAACACTAAAATAACACCTATTGTCCACAAATTGCTATTAATTCTCACTTTTTGAAAAAAGTACTTAGTTTTTCTGCCCATTTTATTTGATATATCGGAATATTAAATTAATTTGTTCCAACCTCTTGACTTATTCCGGATTGTAATGATAAAATGATGCCCGTTGTTTACAAATTTCTAAGGAGTAAAAATATTATGATTGATTTGAATTACATAAAAGAACACACTGAAGAAGCAAAAGAAGTTTTTAAAAAAAGAGGATGCACTGTCGATGTTGATGAATTTTTAAGAATAAACAGTGAGTTGAATTTAAAAAAATCAGAAATGGATAAACTAAGGTCTGAACAAAGAAAATCTGATATTGAAAAAGCAAAGGAAATAAAAAAAGAAATTTCAAATCTAAAGCAAATAGTATCATCTCTTGAAGAAAAAAGAAATAACATGTGGCTTTTATTTCCAAACAGACTAGCTCCAAACACTCCCGAAGGAGAAAGCGACAAAGATAACGTAGAAATAAAGAAGTTTGGGCAGTTACCCATATTCAATTTTACTCCTAAGGCACATGATGAACTTGGAAAAAAATTGGGAATTTTAGATCTCGAACGAGGAGCGAAAGTTTCAGGAAGCGGATTTTATTATCTAGTTGGAGATGGAGCGGAGCTAGCTTTTGCAGTCTATTCTATTGCTCGCAAAATTCTTAAAGAAGATGGTTTTTCGTTTGTCGTTCCTCCTGTTTTAGCTTCTCATAGAACGTTTATGGGAACGGGGTATTTCCCATTTGAGCCTGAAGGAAACTATAAAGTAGAGGATAAGAATTTGTACGCAATAGGAACTTCGGAGCAAACTCTTTTAGCATTTCACGACAA
This sequence comes from uncultured Clostridia bacterium, assembly GCA_946186155.1. GTDB lineage: Bacteria > Bacillota > Clostridia > Oscillospirales > Acutalibacteraceae > Improbicoccus. The sequence goes on from CAMHLN010000003.1 coordinate 26,612, forward strand.
TGAAATTCTAGATTATGACAAGTTACCTATTAAATATTCTGCTATTACTCCTTGTTTTCGAACTGAAGCTGGATCTTATGGAAAAAATTCAAAGGGAGCTTTTCGTGTTCATCAGTTTCATAAAATGGAGCAAATTATATTTTGCCGTCCAGAAGATTCTGAAAAATATCATGAAGAATGCCTTGCGAATATCGAAAAATTAAGTGCAGTTTTAGAAATTCCCTACCATGTTGTTAGAGTTTGTATAGGAGATATGGGAGCTCCTGGATATAAAAAATACGATGTCGAAAGTTGGTTCCCTTCATTCAACGCATACAGAGAAACTCACTCAAATACAAATTTGTGGGATTACCAAACACGAAGATTAAATATCAGAACCCAGGTTAACGGCAAAAAATTTTTTCCTCATACCATATCTTCAACCATGGCAACGGATAGACTAATTTTTGCCTTGATGGAAAATTTTCAACAACAAGATGGTTCCATCGTTTTACCGAAATCTGTCGCTGACACTATGGGTAAAAAAATTATCAGCTTATAACCAGGATCAAGTCTATTTTGAACTTAATCGGATATAAAAATGATTTTATTATTCGTAAACTGTACTCGACATTTAATATAAAAGTACAGACATCTCTTTCCGGCACCACCAGGGAGAGTTTTTAAGTCTTTTATGCTAAATACGTTCATATTTAAAATTCTTCATTAGATTATTTCCATACCTTCTTGGCGTTGCCCAATGTTCAAATGTAATTATTGATATTGAATATGTTTTTTTGAAAATTTTCCTTTGCAAAATCAGTTTTTAGGTTGAATTTTTGACAGTACCTACCATTCTAAATAGTTCATCCAAAAAAAATCTAAGACCATTTATTCCCTTAGATGCAGAAATTTTCAGAAAATCTATTTTTTTACTTTTTAAATAATTCCCAAATTTTGAAATATTCTTCTCTGAAGAAATATCAATCTTGTTTGCTAATACTAATATAGGAATTTTTGCAAATTTTTTATCAAATTCTATAAGTTCATTGTTAATAATTTCAAAATTTTCTATGCAGTTTTCTTGTGAAACATCAACAACATGGACAAGAATTTTGCATCTCTGTATATGTTTTAAAAATTCATGTCCTAAACCAATACCTTTCGACGCTCCCTCAATTAGTCCAGGTATATCAGCTACAACGCAAGATTTTCCAAAATGATTCACAACTCCCAAAACAGGAGACAAAGTAGTGAAAGGATAATTGGCAATTTTAGGTTTTGCATTGCTTATAGTGGATATTATAGTAGATTTCCCTGCATTTGGCATTCCAACTAACCCAACATCTGCCAAAAGTCTCAATTCCAGGCATATGTTAAAAAATTCTCCAGGTTCTCCCTCTTTGGCACGCTTCGGAGCTCTATCGATAGACGATTTGAGATTAAAATTTCCTACTCCTCCTTTGCCTCCAAAAGCAGCCACGAACGTTTCTCCTGTTTTGCACAAGTCATGCATGATTCTTCCTGAATCCATGTCTTCTATTATGGTCCCACATGGAACTTTAATAATTAAATCTTCTCCACTTTTGCCACTACTTTTTTTGGATGATCCATTTTGTCCATTTGGTGCGAAAAACTTATTTTTGCTTTTAAACTCCGCAAGAGTAGACATATTGCTGTCAGCTTCAAATACAATATCTCCTCCTTTTCCTCCATTTCCTCCGTCAGGGCCTCCCCAAGGAGTATCCTTACTTCTATGAAACGAAACTGCACCATTTCCCCCATCTCCAGATTTTATTTTTATTTCAGCTAAATCCACAAACACAGAATATCCTCCGAAATTCAATTAAAACTTACAAATTTATAATCACAATAAACGAATCAAAATTAAATTTATAAATTTTGTTTTCATTTAAACACAATCTTACAATACTATTTGGTAAATAGATCTCAATAGTATATCATAAAAAGAAAAAAGCCTCTCCTAATAATAGAAGAGACCTGATAACTAAAAACTAAGCAAAAACATGAACTTTAGTTCTATTTCTGCCAAAACGCCTAAATCCAACCGTGCCACTAATCAACGCAAAAAGAGTATCATCTGAACCCTTTCCAACATTCTGCCCAAGATGTATCTTAGTACCTCTTTGTCGAACAAGAATTTCTCCTGCATTGACTGTCTGACCATCAGCTCTCTTGACACCCAAACGTTTCGACTCAGAATCTCTTCCATTTCTAGTCGAACCCATTCCTTTCTTATGTGCCATAACAACACCTCCTAACTAAATTAATTTCGTAATTTCCAACTTAGTATAACCTTGCCTATGACCCTTTTTTCTCTTGTAATTCTTTTTGGGCTTATATTTGAACACCGTAAGCTTCTTTTTTTTCCCATTTTTCAACACCTTGGCAGTAACAAGCGAATCTTTAGAAATAGAACTAGCAAAAAGCAATTTTTTTCCATCACACTTAGCCAAAGGTTTAAAATTAACCTCAAAACCCTCATCAACTTTCAACGATTCAGTATAAATAACACTGCCAGTTTCTACCTTAAATTGTTTTCCTCCCGCCTCTATAATAGCATACATAACAACAACCTCCATTTTCTGCGAATAATATCACATTGTTTTCGAAAAATCAACTATTAATTTAAAACTTTCAAACAACGACTGCACAAATCTGGATTTTCTTCGTTTTTTCCTACACTTTCGTCGTACATCCAACATCTTTGGCATTTTTCAAACTTAGATTTTTTAATCGTCACCTTGACATCAGATTCTGGATTAAATTCAACAAAATTAAGACTTGAAATCATGCAAACATCTTTGACATTTTTTATGAAAAATTCCAAATCCCCTTCAACTTCAGAAGGATTTGCATTCAAATAAACATCAGCTTCCAACGAAGACCCTATGACTTTATCTTTTCGAGCAATCTCAAGGTGCCTCTTTATGAAATCACAAACTTCAATGATATCATTCCAATATTTTATCAACTTAGAATCATCAAGGATCTCATATTCCAAAGAGATATCGCTTAGAAAAACACTTTCTAGATTATCCAATTTTGGAATAAAACTCCAAATTTCCTCACAAGTAAACGACAAAATAGGAGCAAGAATCTTAGTCATATGATACAAAATCACCCATATAGTAGTCTGCGCACTTTTTCGTAAAATACCATCTTTTGCACTAACATAAAGCCTATCTTTTATGATGTCAAGATAAAAATTCGAAAGGTCAGTTATACAAAACTTTTGAATTTCATGAAATACGGAATAAAACTCGTAATTATCGTAAAAATTGATGCAATTCTCAAAAACAGACTTGAACTTTATCAAAATAAACTTGTCTACTGAATTCAAATCATCAAATTTTACGCAACTTTTTGGATCAAAATCATATAAATTCCCCAATATAAATCGAGCAGTATTTCTTATCTTTCTATACGATTCACCAATTTGTGAAAGAATTTCATTCGATATCTTCACATTGTCAGTATAATCTACAGACGACGCCCAAAGGCGAAGAACATCTGCTCCATTTTTTTCAATTATCGATGATGGAGCTATGACATTTCCCAAAGATTTCGACTGTTTCCTGGATTCTTCATCTACAACCCACCCGTGAGTCAAAACAGACTTATAAGGAGCTTCTCTTCCAATTCCTACTGAAGTTAATAGAGAAGACTGAAACCATCCTCTGTATTGGTCAGAGCCTTCTAAATAAAGGTCTGCAGGAAATTCTGAATCTTTCAAAACCGCATAATGAGTAGACCCTGAATCAAACCAGACATCCATTATATCTTTTTCTTGAACAAAATTTTTAGAACCACATTTGCTGCAAGATTCCCCATTAGTAAGAAAATAACTCGCATCTTTTTCGTACCAAATATTAGAACCATGCTTAGCAAAAACCGAAGATATGTGTTTCATAAGGCTATAATCGACAAGTGGCTCTCCACAGTCTTTGCAGAAAAAGATAGGAATAGGAACTCCCCAACGTCTTTGGCGAGAAATGCACCAATCAGAACGCTCTCTAATCATAGATTCTATTCTCTGCTTACCCCAACCGGGAATCCATTTAACCTTCAAAGAAGCATCTACCGCTTTCTCTTTGAACGAATCGACAGAGCAAAACCATTGATTCGTAGCACGGAAGATGATAGGCGATTTGCATCTCCAACAATGGGGATATTTATGAATCATACTCTTTTTGCAAAACAAATGCCCTGATTTTTCCAGATGTTCAACGATTTTAACATTAGCATCTTCTAAATTTAATCCCTCAAACAGTCCTGCCTCTGAATTTAAAATTCCATTATCATCAACAGGAACCAAAATCTCGAGATTATATCCTTTGCAACATTCAAAGTCCTCAATTCCATGGCCAGGAGCAGTGTGAACACACCCAGTACCACTCTCAAGATTAACGTGATTCCCCAGTATTATCAAGGATTCTCTATCCAAAAATGGGTGATGAACCGTAATATTCTCGAGAGTTTCTCCTTCTAAATTGGCAACAATCTCAAAATCAGATATCCCAGCTGATTGCATGCACGATTCAACTAATGCAGAAGCAACAATTAGGAACTCTCCACTAACTTTTACAACTGAGTAATTGAAATTTGAGTTCAAACAAATTGCAACATTTGCAGGCAAAGTCCAAGTAGTAGTAGTCCAAATTAAGAAATAAGTTTTTTCAATATCTATTCCTAACTTTGAGAATTTTCCCAGGTCATTTTTAACTTGAAATTTCACAAATATGGATTCACACTTATCCTGCTTGTACTCTATTTCTGCTTCAGCTAAAGCAGTTTTGCAACAAGAACACCAATAAACGGGCCTTAATCCTCTGTATATTGCTCCCCTCTTTACCATTTCTGCAAAAACTTCTATCTGCTTAGATTCAAACTCAGGATTGAAAGTTATGTAAGGATTTTCCCAATCTCCAAAAACTCCTAATCTTTTGAATGCTTCACGTTGAACATCAACATAATGCATAGCAGTTTTTTTGCAAATTTCTCTCAATTCAGGAATGCTCAAACTATCATAGTTCTTAACAGAATTTTTAGCCTTAATCTCAGTAGGCAATCCATGAGTATCCCACCCAGGAACAAAAGGAGAGCAAAATCCCCTCATGCTTTTGTATTTCACTATAAAATCTTTCAAAATTTTGTTCAAAGCATGCCCAAGATGAATCTCACCGTTTGCATACGGAGGGCCATCATGCAAAACAAATTTTTTATTTTTTGCATTTTTTTTCAAAACTTTTTTATAAATATCATTCTTTATCCATTTATCCAAAACTTCCGGCTCACGAGCAGACAAATTTGCTTTCATTGGAAAATCAGTCTTGGGCAAATTCAACGTATCATTATATTTTTTGGACAAAATATACCTCCTTTTTTTATTAACTACTTGCTCCATCACTAAAAATTTGATTGGAATCATCTTTCAGAGAAAACTTTTCAGCAACATCATCTATTTTGAATTGTTCTAAATCCAAAGATTTAATAGGAACTCTTGTAAAAGACCTTATCATTTCTATTTGTTTGCCTAATTTTTGAATACACTCATTCGAAAAAGCTTCCATATCATCATTCAATCTCATAGCTTCATTCATTTTCTTCTCGTACTCACTGCGAGCCACATCAACCATTTTTGCAGCCTTTTCTGAAGCATCCTGCAATATATACTTAGATTTTACACCAGCATCTATAACACTTGCTTGAGCAATTTTTTCAGAATTCAATATAGCTTTTGTAACAGAATCTTTTTCTTTCCGAAGAAACGAATTTTCATTTCTCAACTTTTCTACCAAATCAATGAGTTCTACCCTCTCATCCATAGCTTTTTCAAGTTTTCTCCGCAAACTGTCTACGAAATCATCAACCTCGGAAGATTTGTACCCAAACGGACTTCTCGAAAATCTCACTTCACCCAAATCGATTTTTATATCTCCTAAAACAGACACAGAAATCACCTCTTAGATATAAATATCGTTGTTTTCAAGTTCGTCGATCAAATCTCTGCCGCTTATTTCTACATTATTCGGAGTTAAAACATAGGTGTTTTTAGAAATTCTTGTAAATCTTCCCTTTACCGCATGTACTGTTCCTCTTAAAAAATCAATGATTCTCTTAGCAACCTCAGGATGGCTCAATTCAATTTCAAGATTAATAGCAACAATATCACCTGCAAGCAAATTATCTGCAATTTCAGCAATTTCCCTGTTGTACTCAGTTGGTTTAAAGCACGAAATTTTAGTCTTTCCCCTACGTATATTCAAAACTTTTGGACTCTCTTTTTCGTATCTAGTCTGAGAACTTTCAGATTCCATATCCTCAATTTCATTGCTATATTCTTCCTCTTCTTCTGATGGGCTCCACATATCAAAAAATTTTCTCATAATTCCTGCCATATTTTTCCTCCTAATTATTATTTTGCCATGGAATATTGAATTATCCTAACTTTCAAAAAAAATGTCAACATCTAGATAAATAATTTTCAAATTTTCGGGGAATATCATAGTAAAAACTTATAACTCAAAAAATAAGGATCATACTAATGTTTATCTCTCTCATACGAGCCGTAATTATGTACATTGTCGTCGTTTGCGCAATAAAATTTATGGGCAAACGACAAATCGGAGAACTAGAAGCATCAGAATTAGTTATAACTTTCATGATTTCAGACATAGCATCTATTCCTATGCAAAATTCATCTCAGCCTATATTAAGCGGATTAATTCCCATAGGAGTTTTGGTTTGTCTCGAAATTTTAGTATCTTGGTTAATGCTCAAAAGTTATAAATTCAGAACTCTAACTTGCGGAAAATGCGTTATAGTCATAAATGACGGAAAAATAAATCAAAAAGAATTGCATAAACTAAGAATTAACGTTTACGACTTATGTGAACAACTCAGGCAAATGAACGTTTTTTCCATAAGTGATGTTGCATACGCCATAATGGAAACAAACGGAAAACTAAGTGTCCTTAAAAAGTCTGAAAAACAACCTCCTGATTCTTCTACATTAAAAGTTCAGACAGAAAAATCCATATTAGACTTGGTTGTTATATCAGAAGGAAAAATTAACGACTATTCACTATCTATTTGCTGCTTAAATAGGCAATGGATAAATGATATTTTATCAAAAGAAAAAATAAACATAGATGATATATTCATTATGACTGCAAACAAAAACAAAAAATTTAATATAATAAAAAAGGAACGTAATGAACAAAAATAAAGCATCGATTTTAATATTTGCAATAACGGTAATGCTATGCTTCATAAGCTTTATGAGTGTGAAAACTACTGCCGAAAAATCACAGGAGTATATTAACATAATAGAAAACTTCCAAAATAAGGAAAATAATGAAAAATCTAAGGAAATTTTCGAAGAATTCAAAAAATTTTGGGAGAAAAAATCTAAAAAACTTGAAATGATAGTGCATCACGAAATGCTAGAAGATATCGAAAAGTATATATCTGAACTAGAAGTAGCTATGAAAAATGAAAATTCATTCGAAATTTTGAAATCGTGCAATTGCTTGAAGTCAAAAGTAGAATCTCTAAAAAAATCCGAACAAATCTCTCTCCAAAATATTTTTTAAAATCAAAATTATGAATCGAATAATTTTATTTTCAATTTGAATACATCTTTATTACTTTGGCAAATTTTGAAATAACCGTGATTTTTATGAACTATTTTCCCTATTGTTTTTAACCCCAAATGACTTTTATTTTTATCTTTTTTATTTGAAAAAATTCTTGAATTAGAAATTTCGTAAGTATATTCCTTATCATTCTTAGAAAAAATCAAAGATATAAACTTATTATCTCTCTCAAATTTTATGCATGATTCTATTGCATTATCGAGAATGTTTCCAAAAATTAAGCAAAGATCAGCTTCATCTATGTTTGGAAATGATATATCTTTATCAATAAATAGTTTTATCTTATATTTATTTATCAAATGAATTTTTGCATTAATTAAATATTCAATAGGTCTAAGATTTTCATTTATGTGTTGAAATGCCCCAAAAGTTTGTTGCATTTTCAGTTGAGCTTCTTTTTTATGCCCTGTCAATATCAAACCTGATATAGAAAACAAGATATTATTCATGTTATGTATTATAAAATCTATTTTTTTCATTCTCTTTTTCATTATTTCCCCCAGACTTTTGTTGCTTTTGAATTGTGAATTTTTTTCACATTTTACAGAAAAAAATAAAACTTTACAAGCTGACAAAAACAACATCACGAGACACACCAAATCCAACTATATTCGAAGCATTCAAAATAAAATTCTTTCTTCTTTTAGTAACAAAAATTTTTAATTTATTTTTGCCAGATATTTCACTTAAAACTCTATCACGAAATTTGCCGTTCAGAATCTGAGCGACATACTTAGCAGTTTCAAAACCTGAATCTATTATACTGACATTTTCAAAAATACTACTAATCAAACTTTTAAACACCGGATAATGAGTACATCCCAAAATCAGAGTATCAATGTCATATTTTTTCAAAAATTTGACATGTAAATTCATATATTTTGCAATTTCGGAATCTTCTTTTCTTATATCCCCATCTTCTATTATACCTGCTAGGCTTGGACATGACTCAGAAAACACTTTAAACTTTTCATTAATTTCTAAAAGACATTTCGAATATTGACGAGATTCAACAGAAAAAGACGTGGCAATAACTCCTATGTTACCATTTTTTGTAACTTTAGATGCCGCATAACATGACGGATGTATGACTCCAATGACATAATTAGACATATTCATGTCAGCAAGAACGGAACTTATAGTTCCGCAGGCAGAAACAATCAAATCTGGACTATACAGAGTCAAAAACTTCACTATTCTCGAAGCACATTCTATTATTTCCTCTTTTTTCTTATTACCATACGGCATATTCAACGTATCAGCGAAATAAAAAACCTCAACGCCAGGAACTAATTTGAAAAGTTCCTTGACAACTGTAAGACCACCTACACCAGAATCAAAAATTCCTATTCTCAAACATTATCCCTCCCTGCAATTTACTTCTTTGCAGAAGCCAACAAAGAAACTGGAACTCTAAACGGAGAACATGAAACGTAGTCTAATCCCAACGATTTAAAGAATCTTACAGATTTAGGGTCTCCTGCGTGTTCTCCACAAACACCTATTTTCAACGATGGATTTGCATAACGTCCTAATTTCACAGCTATTTTCATTAACTCACCAACTCCTGTCTCATCCACAGCTGAAAACGGATCAAAATCATATATTTTGTTTTCATAATAATCTTTTAAAAATTTCTGAGCATCATCTCTGCTGAAACCAAAAGTCATCTGAGTTAGGTCGTTTGTTCCAAAACTGAAGAAATCAACTTCTTTTGCAATTTTATCTGCAACAAGAGCAGCTCGCGGAACTTCAATCATAGTGCCAATTTTATAATCAATCTCAAATTGATTCTCATTCATAACTTTTTCAGCAGACTTGCGTATTATCTCTTTTAAAAATCTAATTTCTCGCAAATCTCCCACAAGAGGAACCATAATTTCAGGAATAACCTTCAAATTCATCTTTCTAGAAGACTCAATAGATGCCAAAATTATAGCTCTAACCTGCATTTCAGCTATCTCAGGGTAACTAATTAAAAGCCTGCATCCTCTATGTCCCATCATCGGATTGAACTCTTTCAAACTATCAGAAACTGATAAAATAATTTTTTTGTCAACTTTCAAATCTTTGGATATTTGGTCAACTTCATCCTCTGATTTGGGCAAAAACTCATGTAAAGGAGGGTCAAGAAGTCTAATAGTAACTGGCTTACCTTTTGCAGAGATGAACATATTATAGAAATCATTTTTTTGAAATTCAAACAATTTGCTCAATGCTTTTTTTCTATCGTCAGAATTCTGAGCAATTATCATTTCCCGCATGAAATTAATTCTATCTTTTCCAAAAAACATATGCTCAGTTCTGCACAATCCTACTCCTTTGGCTCCCATTTTAATAGCAATTCCAACACTTTCAGGATTATCTGCATTAGCCATAACTTTAATTCCGCCCAATTTTTCAGAAATTTCTAAAAATTCAGAGAAATCTTTAGAAAATTCAAACGAATCTAGCTCTACCTCTCCTAGATAAACATTTCCCAAAGAACCATCAATTGATATATAATCTCCTTTGTTGACTTTGAAATTTCTGCAACAAAACGATTCTCCGAAAATAGAAATTTCTTCGCATCCTGAAACACAACATTTCCCCATTCCTCGAGCAACAACCGCAGCATGAGAAGTCATTCCTCCGTGAACAGTCAAAATACCTTCAGACACTGACATTCCTTCTATATCTTCAGCAGAAGTTTCGTTTCTAACGAGAACAACTTTCTCTCCGTTGTTGAAGCATTCTGATGCCTCTTTAGCATCAAAAACTACTTTGCCCACTGCAGCTCCTGGAGAAGCAGGCAGCCCTTTAGCAATGATTTTTGCATTTTTCAAAGAATCTTTTTTAAAATAAGGATGAAGCAAAGACTGAATCTGTTTTTCAGAAACCATATCGATAGCATCTAATTCAGAAATTTTTCCCTCTTTTAGCAAATTCATAGCTATTTTAACAGATGCAGCAGGACTTCTTTTTCCATTTCTCGTCTGGAGTATGTACAACTTTCCTTTCTCGATGGTAAATTCCATATCTTGCATATCATTGAAATGATTCTCTAATTTTTTAGCATATTCTACAAATTGCCCGTATACCCCAGGCATTTCAACTTTTAAATTATCTATACGAGACGGGGTTCTTATACCTGCAACAACATCTTCCCCCTGGGCATTCATAAGATATTCTCCAAAGATGTGTTTCTCTCCTGTAGTAGGATTTCTCGTAAAAGCAACCCCTGTTCCTGAATTTTCTTTGTAGTTCCCAAAAACCATCATTTGAATAGTAACCGCGGTTCCAGAATCTTCTGAAATATTATTCATTTTTCTATAGTAGATCGCTCTGGGATTATTCCAAGACTTAAAAACAGCTTCCACAGCTAAAAGCAATTGGTCATAAGGATTCTCAGGAAAATGAAAACCAGTTTTAGATTTATAAATCTCTTTAATTTTTTTTACCTTATCCTCGAAACTTCCAGATTTGTCATATAAACTAGAAATTTCTTCCTTAGAAATTTTCGCATAAACATCGGAAAACATTTGCAAAAATCTAAGATAAATACTATGTGAAAAATCTGAATCTCCGGTTTCATTTGAAACAAATTCAAGAGATTCTCTAGTTACTCCTATGTTCAATATTGTATCCATCATACCGGGCATAGAAATTTTTGCTCCTGAGCGAGCAGAAAGAAAAAGAGGCCACAAATCACATTGCTCGCCATCTTTGTAAAATTTCTTTTTTGTTATCTTTTCTAAACGACTAATAGCATCTAGAATTTGATTTTTTAACTCTTCAGATAATTTTTGACCATTTTCATAATAATTTTTACAAGCTTCAGTTGTTATGACGAATCCCGGAGGAACAGGCAATCCCATAGAAGTCATTTCAACTAGACCAAATCCTTTTCCGCCTAGTAAATCTCTCGAAAAACCAGTTGCTTCAGAAAACAAATAAACAAATTTCATAAACCCTCGTTTGAAAACATGAATTTTTACCAACTAAAAAACACACAGAAAACACAGTCAATTGCATCTTCTTCTGCTCAATGACAAATTTAATCATTTTGAAAAATTTTTCAAGAGTGTCTTTCAAAAAAATAGTAAAATAAAATGGAAATGCAGTCAAATGTTAGATTTCCTTCGAAGCCAGCAATGATTACTGAAAACACTTTCCTCGATTTTATAGAAGAAACACAATATAGTACTTAAAATATTTTCGATTTTAAAAGCAATATGCTCCTCGATAGCATATTTTGAAATTAAAATTTTGCAAATGATTGATTTTCATGTATAATTCTAGAATATCAGAGGTGGTTTTATGTTTTCAAAACTAGAAAAAATTGAAGAAAAATATGAAAGTTTAAACAAACAACTTTGCAATATAGATATCTCTAAACAATTAGATTTGCATAAATCTATTATGAAAGAATTAAAAAATCTAGATCCCATAGTAGAAGAATTTCGTAATTATAAATCATTGAAAAAAAACTTGGACGAATGTAAAGAAATATTGGAATCTAAAGATTCAGACTCTGAGTTAAAGGAAATGGCTGAACTAGAAATTCAAGATTTGGACGAAAAAATAAAAGAAATCACAGAAAAATTAAAGATTTTATTGCTTCCGAAAGACCCCAACGATGACAAAAACGTCATAATAGAAATTCGTGGAGGAGCAGGAGGAGAAGAAGCAGCTTTGTTCGCGTCTAATCTTTTCAGAATGTACAGCATGTATGCTCAAAAGAAAAGATGGAAAATAGAACTTTTGAATAGCAACGAAACAGGTCTTGGGGGATACAAAGAAATTTGCTTTATGGTCTCTGGGCATGGAGCTTACTCCAAGTTCAAATTTGAGAGTGGAGTGCACAGAGTTCAGAGAATTCCTGAAACTGAATCTCAAGGACGAGTTCACACTTCTACAGTCACCGTTGCAGTTCTTCCAGAAGCTGAAGAAGTTGAAATAGATATAAATCCAACAGACTTGCAAATAGACACCTATAGGGCAAGCGGAGCAGGGGGCCAACATGTTAACACTACTGATTCTGCAATAAGGATTACACATATCCCAACGGGAATTGTAGTAGAATGTCAGGATGAGCGTAGTCAATATAAGAACAAAGATAAAGCAATGAAAGTTTTGAGATCTCGTCTTTTGGAGGCAAAACAAAAAGAGCAGTCTGAATCTTTGGATGCTCAAAGAAGAGGCCAAATTGGTTCAGGAGACCGCTCCGAGAAAATAAGAACATACAATTTTCCGCAAGATAGGTTAACCGACCACAGAATAGGACTAACCCTCCATTGCTTAGACAGCATAATGGAGGGCAATATAGACAAATTAATAGAAGAACTAACCATAGCTAACAGAGCCAAAAAATTGACTGAGTGATATCTTGAAAATCATGTTAATAACCTAAAAAAACTCAAATACTATATTTGTTTAGGCTCCTTAGAATCCACATTTTTACCATCCGTTGCCTTGTTAACTTTTTTATCAGGATTTTTCAATTTTTGCAACTCAGCTTCAAGATTTTGAACATATTTAGCATCAACAATTCTGTTACAATAGTCTACCATTACCAAAACATTCACAATACCTATAATACTAGGTCCAGCGAATTTTTTTTGTTTAAAATCTTTTTCTAATTCCTCATACCACAGCAAATCTGCAAAAAGAAGAGCAACACAGCTCGAAACCCCTCCCATGACCGCATCAAAAGCATAATTAACCAATTTAGCATCAGATTTAGTCCTACTCATTCCAAAAGCCAATGAAATTGCACATAACCCAGACAAAATTCTCGATTTGATTTTAATATCATCCACCAACCTTTCACAGTTAAACTAATTATTTTTGATATTTTTTCTGCCTCTTCTAGTTTGACTTCCTTTTCTCAGTATCGATTTTGGTTTAAATTTGATTTTATTCTTACTTTTTTTATCATCTAATTCATCACAATCTTCTTTGAACCCTTTGAGAAAGCTATCCGGTGGCTTCATTTTTTTTTTTTTGAAGTTTAAGCCAATTGCCTTCACCCAAGCTGCCAGTGACTTTAAAGTTTTTTAATTCTCCAAAACCCGGCAAATTATTATTGCCATTCCTATCGATCCTAAGCAACTCCTTGAAACCATAGTCAAGCTCTAATTTTTTTCCCTTCTTTTGATTTTTCCTATTTTTGGCTTCGCTAAGTGCGCTGAATTTTTTAGCCTTAATGCCAAAGAGACCACGTATATCGAGGACTGCTTCAACTAAATTACTTTCATATCCAAGTTTTTGTTCTTTTACACTATTTTTTAAAGTTTTATATGGCGGACAAAGATACAAATTTCTGCAATGAACTTCAAAATACTTCAACTTCGTCAAATCACTACTAATTGAAACATTGTTAGTTCCTACAACAGTGAGATATCGTATATTTTCCGGAATACCCACCAGAAAAACATCATCGCATTGCGCATAAACAATAACCTTATTGATTTTATTATCTTTCGCTTCTTCAAAATCTCCAAAATTAACAACTTGTTTATTTCCCTTGCAAGAAACAAAAAATGTACCATTTTTGCTGTCTTCTTCAAGTTGTTCGTTTTCCTCTTTTTCTTTTTGTAATTCTCTGTCAGTTTTTCTAGTTATAAAATTCTTAGTTGCTGAAAGTCCGCCTTTAATACTTTTTTTTATCCCCTTAATTTTCGATTTAATTGTTGCTTTCAAACTTTTTTCTTCTTTTTTTTCTTCTTTTTTTTCTTCTTCCTTCAAAATTGGCGCAGGATTAAAAGTGTACCTAAATGTGTCACCAACACTTATACTGTGACCACGAGATGGTATATTTAAACTTTGAACATCCCTAAACATGACCTTCCTATATTTCGAATCGAAAAAATCTACATTGTGCATAAACTTGTTCCAACTAGTCGTTACAGGCCTTCCTCCTGTGAGCCACCAAAGCGTGGGTATACCGAAAGTTTTTAAATCTAACTTATCAATCTTAGACAGCACCCCTAAAAGCGTTAGTTTTTGGACCTTTTCTTCTTCTGTTGTCTGAATAGGAGCTTTTTTCTTTCTAAGCTTTTCTTTCTTCTTCGATTCATTAAGCTTAGAAATAAAATCATTATAATCACTATCTGAAGCTTCATCAGAAGCTTCATAACCTGAAGGATCCACCGAAGTTTCAGTTTTCATCGCCCTAGATGATGGCACAAAAGAAACACAAGATGCCAACAGACACCACAGTCTTTTTCTAATATTTTTATTTTTCATAATCTCACTCCTTCATTTTAATCTAAACACGATTTTATTTTACTACGACAATTCTAAATTGTCAAATAAAAACAAAACCGTATTATTGAAAACTTCACTTATTTGTAAATCGCAAATTCTATTATATAGCACTGGAAAAATATCTATATTGTATTCAACAAAACTAGGCACAATTCAACAAAATCTACAAAAAAAATAAAAAAATTTGACTTTATATAAAATATGTGATAACTTAAGAGCAGGTCTAGACCATATAGAAAAGGTAGGTGTTGAATATGGCAACTTTTGAAGATTTAATGAAAGACATGGATTTTATGAAATCAGTTTTTACCACTATGGGAGAATTAGAAGGAGACGGAAATATTGATGGAGCAAAGACTGCAGTTAAGTCTATTTATGCTTCAAGAGGGGTTGATTTGTCAGACGATAATTTCAGCACCTTGCTGGATCAGTACAAAGAAGCTAAGCATACTGTTTCTCAACTTGATGACAACGAAACTGAAATGTTAGCTGCCGGGTTAGACGAAATTACTCGTTTGCACTCTGAAGATCCTGGAGCTTTGAGAAGATTAGGTTCTTCTTTCTCTCAAGTTGGAGATATGTTGAAAGGTCTTGGAGACTAAAAAATTGAGAGGTGGAGAATTTTTTCTCCACCCATTGGAGATTTCATGAGCTGTATTTTTTGTAATATTTTAAAATCAAACGACAAGAGCAAATGGATTTATGAAACTGACAAATGCTGTTGTTTCTCTGATATTGACCCTAAAGCTCCTGTTCATTTGTTGGTTATTCCGAAATTGCATATAGAATCTTTGTCAGATGTTTCCTCTAATAACGTTGATTTTATAAGAGATATATTTTCCAGCATTCCTAAAATAGTATCTAAAGTTGGTTTGGAAAGTTATAGACTTGTTTCTAACAACGGAAAAGATGCTGGGCAAAGCGTTATGCATGTGCATTTTCACATTTTAGGAGGTAGATCTCTTGGATGGCCTCCAGGGTGATAAACTGCACTATCCTGTTCTAATTGCAGGACTTTCTTCTCTTTTTTGTCTTGTTTGTCTGAATTTTTTGCCTATTTTTTGCTCATTTGTATTGATGGGCATGTTTTTGTTGCTAATATTCACATTTTGGTTCATTTTCAGAAACAATGTTTTCTTAGTTGCATCTGTTTTTGCTTTTATTTCGTGTCTGGTTTTTGTAGTGAAATTTTATCAAAAAGATACATTTATAAACTCTCTGAAAGGAAAATCAGCTATAGTTACAGGATACGTCGTTGATTTGCCTATCTATAGTGAAAATCGTTGCGAATATTTAGTGCAAATTGAAGATGTAAAAGAAGCTAAATTTCCAAAATTCAAAGCAAAAATTGTTTCAAAAGATGATCTAAATTTGGGTTTATTCCAAAAATTCAAGACTAAAATCAATTTTTTTGATAACAACAATATTTCAAATTGTCTGCGGCTGAAATCTCAAGGAATAAGCATTTCAGGTTCGGTAATTTTTTATCAACCTATTGAAACTTTGGAAACTAAAAAAACTTTTAGATATTATCTTCTGAATTTTAAAGAAAAAATTATAAATTACATAGACAGAGTTTTTGCTCCTGAATGCGCTCGTTTATTACGAGCTCTTTTCTTTCGTGACAGAAGCAAATTGACAAACAACGAGAAAATCTGGTTCGAAAGAGCTGGAATTTTTCACTTTTTGGCTGTTTCGGGATTCCACTTCGCCATAATAACCCAAATTTTGAATAGTTTTTTGTCTTTATTTAAAATAAATAAGAAAGCATCTCAAATAATATGCTTCTTTTTTGTAGCATTTTTCATGTCAATGATAGGATTTACTCCATCTGTAGTCAGGTCAGGGATCATGATAATGATAAGTTGTGCTGCAAAATTTTTTTCTAAAAGAGACGACTCAATTAATTCTCTCAGTTTAGCATTATTAGCAATATTATTTTTAAATCCTGATTCGTGTTTAGATATAGGTCTTTGGATGTCTTTTGTTTCGTCAATTTGTTTAATTTTATTCAGCTCAAAATTGAAAAAATATCTTTACAAAAAACTAAATTTAAAATTCAGTTCTAGCAAATTTTTAGATTATCTTATAACAATCTCATCAGATTCAATCATAGGAACAATTTCAGTTTTCCCGATTATATCGTTATATTTCAAATCTATTTCTTTGGTCTTTTTAATCTCAAATTTTTTAATCTCATTTCAAATTTACATCTTAATGCTTTCATTCATTATTTCGTTTATCACAAAAGAAACCATAGTCTTAAATCTTATTTCAGAATTTGCAAATTCAATAGCTAAACTAATATTATTTTTAGTAGAAAAATTGTCACATTGTTGCATAAATATAGACTATTCTTTCATTCCATTTTCTGTCGCTTGTTTATTTATAATGATTTTTGTCTCTATCACATTCGGAAATTTGAAAAAAGATATGCTTAAAATAGCGTTTTGCTTCTTCATCTTTTTAGAAATAGGTTCAATATCGTATCAAATCAAAAATAAAAATTCGTATAAATTAGATGTCGTTTGTTCAAATTTTTCGAACAGAATTGTAGTTTCGAATGCAAAAAGCAAAATAATTTTTTCACCAGACGAAAGTGAAAATCGAGATTATTTAAACGAAAATAGTTCAGAAATTATTTTAAAGCAAGAAAATTTCTTTAAAATTAGTGCCTACGAAAAACAAATGCAAATGTTTTATTTCAAATTGAAAAATAAGTTCTGGGCGAAAATTCGATTGCTAAATACTATAATTTTAGTTTGTTTTAACGGAGGAGATGCAAAAAATTTGCCTGATAATTTGAAATCATGTGATATATTTTTAGCATTCAAAATTCCGAATAATTTTAGTAAAATTAATTTCAAAGATATAATACTTGCAGATAATTCATTCTTTTCGAGATTCAATTGCAATAAAATTTCAAAATATAAAAATTACGTTTCTAATTTCAACGATATATCGATAAATTGTACTAATAAAAATTATCAAATATGTAGGAAGGTGTAAGTTTTGCCGAAAATTAGCTTGACATCTATAAGCAAAAGTATTAGAGAGAAAAATGTGAAAAATCTTTATTATTTTTACGGAGACGATGTTCTTTTAGCAAAAAAAATTATAAACAAAATTTTCAAATTGTCTGATGAAAATCTCGAAAATATCTCTGTTTTCGATAAAGAAAAATTAGATTTGACTCTTTTAGAGAGAACCATTGATACTTATCCAATCTTTGGAGGGAAAAAGAACATACTAATAACCAATTCGGAATTAAGTAGTATGACAAAAGATTTTTGTGAAAAATTTTTAGATATTCTTCGTAAAATTCCTGAATTTTGTAACTTAATAATTTACGACACGCTGCGTAAAGACGGTAAAAAAAACGTAGTTTATTCTAAGTTTTTAAATGAATTGTCAAAAATAGCAGATTTTTTAGAATTTAAATGCGATTCGATTTCATCCAAAAAGCAGGCAATTTTGTGGGCAAAAAATTTTGATAAACTCTTGAGCGAAGAAAATGCAAAAATTTTGTGCAATAAATGTGGAAATAATCTAAGTCTCATAAGAGAAACAATGGAAAAAATTTGCATAACTTCGGATAGCCCGGAAATTTCCGAGCAGTTAATAAACGATTTCTCAGTAGGAAAAGAAAATGAACAAAACATCTACAATATCTCAAAACTTATACGATCTAAGGATATCAAATCTGCGATTGAAATTTACGAAAAATTGGTCAATTCTGGAGAAGATCCTTTGAGAATTTTATATACTATATCTTCTGATTTTATTGATGCTCTAAGAGTTTGTGAAGCTGAACAATCTGGAGTATCCATAGATGATATACCAAATTTTTTCGATTATAAGAGAAAAGAATTCAAACTAAATTATGCCTCCAATCTAAAAAATAGATTCGATATTCATAAAGTAATAGATTTACTCATAAAAGCTGACAAAAAAATAAAACTATCATCTGTTGACAACTATGAAGCAGTAAGATCATTTTTCATATCTCTTATGAAAATTTGAGTTTTTTAGCTTGTCCAAGATTCGACCTTTTTCCTAAAGCTAAATTCCAATAATAGTAACAGAATCAGAGTTTTGTACGAGGTTACTATGGGAATTAAGGTTGAAATGAATAGAGATACTGCTGTGGCGTTGGTTTCCGGAGAAATTGATCACCACTCTGCATCAGAAATTCGAGAAAAAATAGACAATTTTGTTCGTACGAACAATCTTAAAGAGCTAATTTTAGATTTTTCAAAAGTTAGTTTCATGGATACCTCTGGTATTGGGCTGATTCTAGGGAGATTCAAATTAGCTAGAAGTTTAGGTGTAAATTTTAAAGTAATAAATATCCCAGAAAAAATGAGAAGAATTATAAATCTTTCAGGAATAAAAAATCTTGGAATTTTTGAATGAATGGAGTCAAACATGCAAATTGAATGTGTAAATGAAGTAAATATAAGTTTTCCAAGCAAATCGTCTAATGAATCGTTTGCAAGAGCTGCAATTTCTGCTTTTGTTTCTCAACTTGACCCTACAATAGACGAAATAACAGACATTAAAACTGCAGTTTCTGAAGCTGTAACTAACTGCATAGCACATGCCTACAAATCAGGTATAGGAACCATATACATAAACTCGAAAATTTTCAGTAACGGAAAAATAGTCATAAAGATAAAAGACAAAGGAACAGGAATGGAAAATGTTCAGCAAGCGATGGAACCTTTGTTTACTACTGGTGGTAGCGAAAGAGCAGGATTAGGATTCGCCGTTATGAAAAGTTTCATGGATAAAATCAAAGTCTCCTCGAAACCTGACAGAGGAACCACTGTTACTATGGAAAAATCGATAATAAGAAGATTGGCCAAAAGTGATAGATGAAGTAGTAAAAGAAAACATCGGATTAGTTAGGTCGTGTGTTTCTAAATTTTTTTTCAAAAATTTGGACTATGACGACGTTTTCCAAGCAGGATGCATAGGATTAACCAGAGCTGCTCAGAAGTTCGATTCATCAAAGGGGACGAAATTTTCTACATATGCAGTCCCTTTCATTTTTGGGGAAATAAAAAATTTTTTCCACTCGAACAAAAAATTTAAGGTAGGTAGAGATTCTGATAAATTGTACAATCTTATAAAATCTGAGCAAAATTTGTTTTTTGAAAACAATGGCAGAGATCCTTCGTTGAGTGAAATTTCCGAAATTCTGAATTTATCGATAGAAGATATCTTAGAATCTATTGAATCTCACAAAGAGATATCATCTATGGATGAGGATGATTCAAATTTAAAGTCACAAATTTTTGAAGAGTCTCATGAGAAATCGGTATCAGAAAAGATAGACATTCGAAATGCGATAGAAAATCTCAGCGATGAAGACAAAAAACTAGTAAATTTGAGATTTTTCGAATTTAAAACTCAGTCAGATTCTGCAAAAATTCTTGGAATGTCCCAAGTTCAAATCTCCAGAAGAGAAAAGAAAATCTTGAAAATTTTGAGGTCAAAATTGTGATTGTCTCGCAGAATTTTTCAGAAAATCAAGATAATTTGATAAACAAAAAACTAGATCTTGAGATTTTTCGAATTTAAAACCCAGTCAGATTCTGCAAAAATTCTTGGAATGTCTCAAGTTCAAATCTCCAGAAGAGAAAAGAAAATCTTGAAAATTTTGAGGTCAAAATTGTGATTACTTCGCAGAATTTTTCAGAAAATCAAGATAGTTTTGCAAAATCAAACATGATGAAGCAGCATCAATGTTTTTTTTATAGTCTCTAGAATTTATCTCAGCAGAAGCAAAATTTTTCATTGCTTCAACTGTGGTCAGCCGTTCATCCCATAAAATAATGTCCATATCTAACTTTTTTTTGAGTATTTTTTTAAATTTAGAAACCTTTCGAGCTCTGTCTCCAATTGAGCCATCCATATTTCTAGGGTATCCTAAAACTATAGATTCAACATTTTCATCAACTACTATTTTAACTATTTTTTTTGCAAGTAAATTTTTATTTTTTTCATTTATAGTGCATAAGGGATAAGCAAGAGTTTGGCTAAAATCGCAAAGAGATATTCCGGTATGCGCATCTCCTAAATCTATTCCCATAATTATCATTATGCAGCCTCTTTCAAATCTGGTTTTCTCGGCACTTTTAAATCACCATTTGAAGATACAGAAAACCTGATGGTTCCCAAATCTTTAGTCACAAAATATTGAACTCCAAGTAAATTCAATCTGTCAGCAACCTCTTTATTTGGATAAATCGAAACCATATTGTAGTGGTCTCCTGCTGATATAACCGCATATTTTGCTCCAACTGCTTTCAAAAACTTCAAAGATGAAGATGTTTTACTTCCATGATGACCTATTTTTATAACATCTGCAGACAAATCCTGACCTGAGTTTATCAAATCTTCCTCTTCTCCTCTTTCAGCATCTCCTGTGAACAGAAACTTCTTACCTTTATACTTGATTTTACAAACTACAGAATTATTATTCACATTTTTTAGATCTTCCTTGATAGGGCCCAATATCTCAATTTCTACTCCCCCTAATTTAATAACATTTCCCGGTTTCAGAACTTCTACTTTTATACCAAAATGCCTCAATTTTTCCAAAAGATTCTCATATCCTCTATGACTTGATGAATCTACTCTTGATTTACAAGTCACGAATCTAAACCTGGATTTATGTGCAAAACAATCTACGACATCTCCAAGCTGGCCATAATGGTCAGAATGCGGATGCGTCAGAATCATGAGATTAATATTCTTAAGATTGTCATTTTTGATAACTTCATTTTTTATGTAATCAACAACAGAAAGTTTCGAAGTTTTGAGTCCCCCGTCTATTATAACGATAGATCGTTGATTATGAATTACGGCACAATCCGCTTTGCCAACGTCTAAAAAATCAAAATTCAAATCAGAAGAAGAAAACTCAGGAAACAAAACTTTGTTTCCTGTTTCTCTCGGAGACTCGTTGTGCGAATTCAATATCCAACATCCAGCCAGAGCAAGAACTAAAAATGAGATATAAAATCGAAACTTTCTAAAGACTCCGTTGAAAATAAAACTTAAAATCCTATTTTTTTTCATTATTTTCTACAAACAAATATCATTTCTTACAAAATATCCACGAGCATGGCCACATACGGGACAAAATTCTGGAACATTTGTACCTTCATAAACATTCCCACACTTCATGCAAGTCCATTTTGCTTTTCCATTATTCGATTTGAAGAGTTCATTAGATTCTACCAACTTAGCAAGTTTACTAAATTTCTCAGAATGAGTTTTCTCGATTTTTGCTATTCCGAAAAATTTATTTGAAATATCAGAAAATCCTTCATCCGCAGCTATTTTACCAAACTTATCATATATATCTTCATATTCATCCGTCTCATTTTTTGCAGACTTTTTCAAATACTCAAGAACACTATCGAACAAATCAACAGGATAATCAGCATCGAATTTTATGCTCTGACCTGAAAATTGTCTGAGAAATTCGTAAAAAATTTCTCCATGCTCTTTTTCTTGGTCAGCAATTTCAAGAAAAACTTTTTGAACAATATAAATTTCTTTTTCTCCTGCAAAAGATGCAGCTATGCTATATCTTTCTCTCGCCTGAGATTCTCCCGCAAACGCTTTCATCAAATTCAACTTTGTTTTACTGTTTGCGAAATCTACTACCATAAAAACCTCCAAAATAATGATGAAAAATTCTATTAATAATTATAAATTTTGTCAATATATTACCTATCAAAATCTATTTCATATTCTTTTTCATATTCTTCTTCACGTTCCCCTACAAAACCTTTAATCTTAACTTTTATATGCTTCTTACCTTTCGAACCTGAGAAATAAAACGTCTTTCTATTAACACTAGAATCCACAGTAGTTGTTTTCGAGCTATCTAATTCTCCATCTACATAAACTTTCAAGACTATATCCTTATCAAATTCTTCTCTTATATCAGACCAATCTACTGTCAATTCTATTTTTCTCTCTTTTCTTTCTCCTGAGCTAAGAGTCACCTTTACGGAAGTTCCAGCGTCAACAGCAACTCCAGGAAGAGGGTTAGTTTTCAAAACTATATCTTTATCCTTATTGCTTTTCTCATATTTTATATCTGTGTCAACTTTTAATCCCTGAGATTCTATCTCACTTTTAGCTTTTTCAAATGTCTGACCTATGACATTTGGAATTTTGATGTTAGATACTCCCTTACTAACATAAATTTTGACTATAGAGTTGACTGAAACCTTGACTCCTTCAGATGGGTCAACTGTCTTGACTTTTCCTGCAGGAACAGATGGGTCTGATATAAGAACCACATCAGGAGTTAACCCAACGTCAGATATTTTAGACTTAGCTTCCTCTACTCCTAATCCAACAACTTTCGGAACTGCAACAGGAACTCCGGAAGAATTGACTTTCAAAATCACCGTTCCGTCAGATTTTATCTTCTTAGAATTAGCTTTAGGTTCCTGATCTATGATAATTCCTTCTTCTTTTGAGTGGTCGTAGACATTTTCAATCTGGAATTTAAATTTATAATCTTTGTTATTTTGCACATCAGAAGCTTTCATGCCAATAAAATTCGGAACATCTACATTTTTTGAAACTCCATAAGATGTGAACATAGTCATGAACATAAATGCCAAAGCAAAAAGCACTAATGTAGATGCTATTCCTCCAACAATAAAAAGAGTTTTTTTCTTCTTTGATTTTTCCTCATCATCATATTCATCGGATTCATCTTTCGACAACACTTTTGTTGGATTATTGTCAACGAAACAATTATATCCAAACTTGACATCACTGTTTGCCTCAAATTTTTCTATATCATTTAGCATACTTTCAACTGAAGAATACCTGTTTTCCGGATTTTTCTGCATTGCTTTCAAAGTGATTTCTTCTAGCGCTACAGGAATAGATGAATTTATAATTCTCGGAGACTGTGGACTAACTTGCATTTGCATTATCGCAACTGATACAGCATTATCTGCCTCAAATGGCAAACGATTCGTCAGCATTTCATAAAGAAGCACACCTACGGAGTATATATCTGACTTCACATCTGTTTTTAATCCTTTTGCTTGTTCAGGAGAAATATAATGAACAGATCCTATGGTTCTATCTGTTATAGTTTGGGTTTCGTTATTAAAAAATCTAGCTATTCCAAAATCTGTTACTTTTACTACATTGCCATCAGTTATCATTATGTTCTGTGGTTTTATGTCTCTATGTATTATTCCCTTAGAATGAGCATGAGAAAGAGCAAGCAAAACTTGCTTGATTATTGCCAAAGATGCTCGCCAATCTATCCTATTTGTTTTGCTGATATACTCTTTTAGAGTTATCCCTGATACATACTCCATAACTATATATTGAAAATTTGTCCCGAAGCTAACATTGAGAACTTTAACTATATTCGGATGAGAAAGAACTGCAACTGCTCTAGACTCATTTTTGAATCTTCTCATGAAATCTTTATTCCCAAAATACTCATCTTTGAGAATTTTAATAGCAACATTTTTGGCCTCTATAACGTCATAAGCTCGGTAAACAAGAGACATTCCTCCTACTCCGATGAGCTCATGAACTTCATATCTAGCATCAAGTCTTTTTCCTATATATTTATCCAAAACTTCCCCCAATTAATTAAAGATTATAGCCAAAGTTATGTTAT
Organism: uncultured Clostridia bacterium; assembly: GCA_946186155.1. Classification (GTDB taxonomy): domain Bacteria; phylum Bacillota; class Clostridia; order Oscillospirales; family Acutalibacteraceae; genus Improbicoccus. The sequence goes on from CAMHLN010000003.1 coordinate 51,209, forward strand.
CTGTTCCACCATTTCTGTTTGCTTCGTCGATTAATTTTTTCGAAGCATCATCGGGATTATTTTCATTTATTATTTGTCCGATTTTGTCATCCGAAACACAATTCGTAAGGCCATCTGTGCACAACAAGACTTTTTGATCTTGCTCTAACTTTCTTTCGTAATAATCAGGATTTGAATTCGCGCACCCCAACGCTCTCGTTATTATATTCTTATTCGGAGCTTTTTCAGCCTCAGAAGAATTTATTTTTCCTTGCATAACTAACTCATTCACTACTGAATGGTCCTTGGTTATTTGAATTATTTCAGACTTTGAAACAATATATGCTCTGCTATCCCCCACATTTGCAACGAATAAACTATCATTTCTAACGAAAGCCACTACTGAAGTAGTTCCGAGATCAGAGATAGAAGAATTCAATTTCCCTATATTTAATATTTTTTCGTTAGCAAACTTTATACTCTCAAGAATGGTATTTATGTTTTTTTCGCTAGAATTTTCGAAATAGTTGCATATTTCAACAGCAGCATTTTTGCTTGCTATTTCCCCTCCAGCAGTTCCTCCTATCCCGTCACAAATAACCACTAAGCAAGAAGAATCTCCAAAATTTCTTACTTCCACCCAATCTTGATTCGAAGATCTAACTACTCCCTTATCAGTTTTGTATACAACTTTCATATTTTCCCCTATTTACTACTTTAGCTATGAGTTGGCCGCACGATGCACTTATATCAGACCCCAAAGTCCGAACAGTAACGTTAATTCCTAAATCTATCAACCATTTTGCAAAAATATGTACTCTTTCCAAAGATGGAGATACTAATTTACTTCCCATATTATCAGTTTTGTATACAATTTTCATGTTTTCCCCTATTTTATTACTTTAGCTCTGAGCTGGCCGCATGATGCACTTATATCAGACCCCAAAGTCCTACGAACAGTAACGTTAATTCCTAAATCTATCAACCATTTCGCAAAAATATGTACTCTTTCCAAAGATGGAGATACCAATTTGCCTCCAACATTATTCGCTGGTATCAAATTAACGTGAAAAATCAACCCTTTCAAAAATTTTGCCAGAAGATAAGCATCTTCTTTTGAATCATTCACATCTTTTAGCATTATATACTCAAATGAAATTCTTTTATTTGTTTTGTCATTATAGTACTTACAAGAATCGCGAAGTTTTTCTAAATTGTAAGCTCTGTTTATGGGCATTATATCATTTCTCGTCTCATCTTTTACTGAGTGCAACGAAACTGAAAGAGTAACTCCAACTTTTTCATCAGCAAATTTTTTTATTTT
>CAMHLN010000004.1 GCA_946186155.1 uncultured Clostridia bacterium
GAACGCTAGCCTGTCACGCTAGAGGTCGACGGTTCGAGCCCGTTCCGGGTCGCCAGGTTTGCCTTCGTAGCTCAGTCGGTAGAGCAAAGGACTGAAAATCCTTGTGTCGGTGGTTCGATTCCGCCCGAAGGCACCATTGCGGATGTAGCTCATCTGGTAGAGCGCCACCTTGCCAAGGTGGAGGTAGCGGGTTCGAGCCCCGTCATCCGCTCCACGTTTTTGAATGTGGATTTCAGGCTGTCTTAGTAATGCACGAGGACTTTTACCTCTGAATATCATATTTTTAATTGTGATTATTTTACTTAATTCGGCGCCATAGCCAAGTGGTAAGGCACAGGTCTGCAAAACCTTCATCCCCAGTTCGAATCTGGGTGGCGCCTCCATTTCTTTACTTAGGATTTTTATGATTAGTTCTAACAAAAATGGTAATCTTATCGTTATATCTGGCCCATCTGGAGTGGGAAAAGATAGTGTTATACATAGAATTCTTGAGCTTGATCCTTCGATTTCTCTTTCAGTCTCTTGCACTACTCGTCGCTTGCGTGAGAACGAAAAAGATGGGCACGACTATTTTTTCGTGACAAGAGGAGAATTTGAAAAAAAAATTGATAATTCAGAATTTTTGGAGTATGCTGAGTACTGTGGGAACTATTATGGAACTCCCAGGCAGCCTATAGAAGAATGTTTGTGCGCTGGAAAATCTATTATTTTGAAGATAGACGTTCAAGGAGCGGAGAAAATAAGGTCAAATTTCAGAGAATGTTTGAGAATTTTTATCCTTCCGCCGTCGTTGCAAGATTTAAGGGAACGTATTTTGCTTCGAAATTCTGAATCTCAAGAAAATTTGGATTCTCGTTTGAAAAGAGCTAAACTTGAAATAGAGCAGTCTGTCAACTACGATTATATGGTTGTTAATGACGTTGTTGATTATTGTGCTAACAAAATTCTGAATATAATTTATGGTTTGGAGGAAAAATGAACAAAGAAATTAGTAGATTTGCAATCTCTGTTGCAGTTGCAAAAAGAGCCAGGCAAATTATGAACGATGCTTTGATTCATGGTGTTTTGCTTGACTACAATACCGTTGAGCGTGCCAGCAAAGAATTTAAAGATGGGAAATATGAAATAATCGTTGAATGATAGCTGAAGTTGCGGTTGAGAAAACTCAGTTTGCATTTGATAAGTTGTTTTCCTACATTGTTCCAGAACATCTAGCTGAACGTGTTTCTGTTGGTGCGTGTGTTGCGGTTCCGTTTGGTCGTAAAAACTCAATTAGAAGAGCTTTTGTTATAAATCTGAAAGAGCAAAATCTAGAATCTAATTTAGTTCTCAAGAAAATCGATTCATTAATCGATTCGAGCCCAATATTAAGCCCGGAACAAATAAAGTTAGTTTCCTGGGTAAGTGAATACTATTTGTGCAGTTTATATGATTCTTTGTCTTTGATTTTACCTAGGTATGTTAAAAATAATGAATTTGAGAAAAAACAAGATAAATCTTTGCCGTTGAATATAAATCTTTCGGACTATCAAAATAATGTGTATGCTGAAATTTTAAATTGGTTTTTTAATTCCGAAAAAAAAGAGTCTTTGCTATATGGCATAACAGGAAGCGGTAAAACTCAAGTTTTTCTCAAATTGGCTCAAAGGCTTTTTCTTAAAAGTAAGAAAGTGCTTATTTTGGTCCCAGAAATCTCATTAATTCCACAAATGGCCAAAATTATCGAAAAGTTTTTTGGCAAATATGCTTTTGCGTGTTTACATAGCGGATTATCAAACAAAGTTAGGTCTTCTGAATGGAATAAAATCAAAAACGAAGCAGTTAACATAGTTTTAGGCACAAGAAGTGCAATTTTTGTTCCAATGATTCCTGATTTGATAGTAATAGATGAAGAACAGGAGCCTACATATAAGTCTGATAAAACTCCTAGATTTAATGCAAAAGAAGTAGCTCGATTTTTGTGCAAGAACTACAATTGCAAACTAATATTATCATCTGCTACTCCTTCAGTTGAGTCGTTTTATTTAGCAAAATCGGGAAAAATTTCTTTATTTCAATTAAAAAAAAGATACGGAAATTCTAAATTACCTGAAGTTAAAATAGTTAACATAAACAAAAATTTGTATAATGCGAAATCTATTTTAAGTCTGGAACTTTTAGATGAACTAAGAGACAAAATATCAAAAGGAGAACAATCTATACTTTTGCTCGATAGAAGAGGATTCCATACTCTCGCAAGATGTTCATATTGCGGCTCTTCGATATCGTGTGAAAATTGTAGTACAACTTTGGTCCATCATTTAGTTCATAGGAAGAACAAATTAATTTGTCATTATTGCGGTTTCAACATAGATGTTCCAGAACTTTGCCCAAAGTGCAAAAATCATAAAATAAACTTAATCGGAGTAGGAACACAAAGCCTGGAAAATGAAATTAGAACAGCTATTCCTGAATCTAAATGTTTGAGAGTAGATGCTGACACCACCAAATCGAAAAAAGTTTACGAAAAAATGTTTGATAACTTCAAATCAGGCAAATATAACATCATGGTTGGAACCAGAATGGTAGCTAAAGGGCTGGATTTTGATAATGTTAGTTTGGTAGGAATACTTTGTGCTGACCAATCTTTATTCGGAGAAGGATACAAATCTTATGAAAGAACATTTTCTCTAATTTCTCAAGCAGTTGGAAGGTCAGGGCGAAAAAATAACAACGGCAAAGCTTTAATACAAACTTTTTCAGCAGACAACCCTATTATAGAGATATCTGCGAAACAGGATTATGATGTTTTTTTTGAGAAAGAAATCAAATTGAGAAAACTAATGTTGTATCCTCCATTTGCAGATTTGTGCACCATAGGATTCGTAGGAATTAACGAGGAAAAAACCTGGCAATCTTGTTTGTTCTTTTTTGAATCTCTTAAATACAATGCAAAAATCAAATTTAACGATATTCCTATAAAAATTCTATTTCCATCGAAAGCATTCATGACTAAGTTATCCAAAAAATTCAGATTCAGAATAACAATAAAATGTAGAAATAATCAAAAATTCAGAAGATTTCTCACTGATTCATTAATTTATTACCAACAAAATAGCAAAATTAACAAGTTTAAAATTAATCCAAGAAACAAAAGCGGAATTCACATCTTTTTTGATATGAATCCCGAGCATCTATTTTGATATTAGCTTATTTTACTTCCTGCAACTATATCGTCTACAAATATAACTTTGATTCTCCCGTCACTTTGCGCTGCAAGAATCATTCCATTGCTTTCTACTCCACACAATTTAGCTGGATTCAAATTTTCGACTAATATCACATTATGATTTATAAGTTCCTCAGGAGAGTAATACTGCGATATTCCAGAAACTACCGTTCTGTTAGTTTTTCCGTCATTAATTGTCAATTTTAACAGTTTTCTCGATTTTTTTATTGGCTCACAATCAACGACTTTTGCGATTATCAAATTCACTTTTGCGAAATCTTCGATAGATATCTTTGCACCACTATCGTCCTTTTTATTAATATTCTCCAAAATTTTAATCTCTTTCTCTATATCTAACCTAGCAAAAAGAGGATTTGATCTGTTAATTTTGACATTTTCTTCTAAAACTCCCCATTTTTTCGACGATTCCCATGTGCAATCTGAATCTTTTAATCCCAGCTGATTCTGAATTTCCTTGGCAATTTTAGGCATCACAGGAGCCACCAAAATGGACACTATTCTCAAAGATTCCAAAACATTATACAAAATAGTAGCCAATCTCGGTTTTTGATTTTCATCTTTTGCCAAATTCCAAGGAGCGCAAACTTCCATATATTTATTGCATTCTGACACAAACTTCCAAATTTCAGACAAATAGTTTGAAAATTTCATCTTTTCTATATATTTTTCGCAATTTTTTGCCAAACTCGAAGCAATATCGATAAGATTTTTATCATTTTCGTCAGAAAATCGCTCAGAAATCAAAGTGGAATTAAAGTTTTTTTCAACCAAAGCTGTAGATCTAGACAAAAGATTTCCCAAATCGTTTGCCAAATCAGAGTTTAACCTTTTCAAAAATGCCTCATCTGAGAAAAATCCGTCGCTACCAAAAGGAATTTCTCTTAAAAGAAAATATCTCAAAGCGTCTGAGCCATACCTCTCACACAAAACGAACGGGTCAACTACATTTCCCTTAGATTTAGACATCTTTTCGCCGTCTCCAAACAAAATCCACCCATGAGCATATATTTTTTTTGGGACAGGTAATCCGAGAGCCATCAAAATGGCAGGCCATATCACAGAATGGAATCTGACAATTTCTTTCCCCATAACATGAACATCAGCAGGCCAAAATTTTTTAAAATTTTCAGTTTCGTATGGATATCCAAGCAGATTTATATAGTTGGTTAAAGCATCAATCCAAACATAAACCACGTGAGATTTATCAAATTCGACAGGAATTCCCCAATTAAAGCTCGACCTGCTTACGCATAAATCTTGCAGCCCCTCTTTCACAAAATTTATCATCTCATTTCGTCTACTTTCGGGTTCTAAAAATTCAGGATTATTTTCCAATAAGTCCAAAATTTTATCTTGATACTCTGAAAGTTTAAAGAAATATGCTTCTTCATCTTGTTTTTTAACTTCTCGCCCGCAATCTGGACATTTGCCCTCCTTAAGCTGAGTTTCCGTAAAAAACGATTCACAAGGAACGCAGTACCACCCACTATATTTTCCCTTATATATTTTTCCCAATTCATATAATTTGGTAAATATTTTTTGAACTGCTTTAACGTGATAATCGTCAGTTGTACGTATAAAAACATCGTAAGATATATCTAAAATTTGCCATAATTTCTTAAAATTCAACACTATTTCATCAACATAATGCTTTGGAGAAACTCCTGCTTTTTTTGCACAGTTTTCAATCTTCTGACCATGCTCATCTGTTCCTGTGGAGAACATTACGTTGAATCCTTTTAATCTCTTGTAACGAGCCATAACGTCAGCAGCAATCGTCGAATAGCAATGGCCTAAATGAGCGTTCGCAGACGGATAATAAATAGGCGTAGTAATATAATAATTTTTCATTTTTTCTCCTTATAATTACTTCAAATTCATTCCTGCTCTCATTGAGAACACTGCATAAAGATTATACTTTCTACTACATTTTTGCAAATTTTCACTTGTTAATTTTTTGATATTTTCTATTTTTAACTACCATAACAGCTAAAACTGCAAGAGAAGACGCCAAAATGACGGAAACAATTACTACAATATTTCCTTTCATGTCCGAAAAATAATTTCCTTTTAATTTACTTAATTTTTTTTCAGCTTCTTCAAGTTTGGAATAATTAACCACTTGATTTTTAACAAAATCATCCAACGAATTATATGAATTTCTTGCGAATTTTATAAAACTAGCGTCATCAAGACTTATTTTTGCAGGAATTTGGCCTATTATGTTTTCAACACTAGAAACATCCGTGTAATATTTATTGCTAAGATTACAAGTTCCATCTTTTAAATCTAGAAAATTACTGACCAAAATTTCATCTTCCATATGGTTATCGTAAGTTATTTTTAGTCTGTGAATTCCCGGAGTTAGATTCTTTATTATGATATCGCCATTTTTGTCAGTTTTGTACGAAACAGCATTTTTATCATCAACAGAAACTTTCACATTTGAGTTTGCCAAAACTTCCGATGAATTTCTAACAGTTATCTTTGAATCAAAAACTGGAAATTCTTTTTTGAAAATTAAATTGACTCTATTTTGCGTGACAGGATAGCTAAATTCTTTCTCATTTTTTAGAGTCAAATTCCTCATATGTTCTGCTAAAATATCCACAAGCTTGTCCCCAGTTTGAAAAACGGGAGTATCAGATATGGACGGAAATTCAGATATCGCCCAATCGTTGAATAAAAGTACAATTTTAGTTTCGTCATCATCTCTCGATAGCAAATTATGAGTACATCCATCCTCATCAGCCAAAGAAACAGAAACTACTCGTTCTCCTCCACTATTAGTATTATAGTCGTATCCTTTTTTTGAAATATCGAAGTCTATTTTTACTCCTGCAACCTGAGGAAATCCTCCAAAAGCTCCGTCAAAGTAGTCCTCATTAAATTTAATTTTTCCAAGTCCTCTTTCAAAAACTGAATAAAGCTGTTTAGGAGTTACAATTTGAAAAGTTATGCTATTCCCAGTTGGCAAAACCTCCAACAGATTCCCATATGTTATATACCCTCTTGGAATCCCAGCTCTTACCGCTCCACCATTATCAAATGCAACTATAGGAATATCTTTGCATTCCGTTTTTTTCAATTTTTCTTTTCCATATCCCAACATTGCATCACATAGAATATCTCCCATGTTAGTTTCTGCAATTCTTGTTATATTTTGATTTCGGTAAGTTCCTCCAAAAAATGACGATGAAGATTTTCCTATGACTTTATCAACAATAGGAGAAATTTCAGAGTAATATTTTTCATATTTTTCAGAGACTTCTTTATCTGGAGATACCATCTCTCCAAGTTGTTTTACACCCATTAGAGATGAATCAATTTTTTTTGATCCATCTTTTTTAAAGTCAATTTCAATTTCCCCTAAACTTGATGAATATGCTCCTGTTTGGGCAATTAAAACTCCATTTACAGTTTCTGAAAGTTTGCTATGACTATGTCCATCTATAATTATATCTACTCCTTGCACTTTTTGAGCAATTTCGCGGCTTGTATGTTTAGTAGAATTTCCTATCCCTAAATGAGTTACTCCTATTATTAAATCTGCTCCTTTTTTTTTCAATTTTTGAACTTGCTCAGAAGAAGTTGCTATCTCATCTTCAAATTTTATATCTGTCAAATTTTGCGGAGGAGTAGTTCTTGTAGTTTCCTCAGTAGTTATTCCGAAGAATCCTATTTTTTTCCCACCAATCTCCATTATGTAGTTGTCTCCATTACCTTTGTTGGCATTGCCCAAGAATAAATTTGAATCTGAAATTTTTTTTATGTTTGCTCCTAAAACTTGAGAATTTAAATTTTGAACATATTCCAGAACATTTGACGTTCCGTGGTCAAATTCGTGATTTCCAAGAACCTGGATATCATATCCTGCAGAATTCATTAAATCTGCCAATTTTTTCATTCTAGCATTATCATCTTGGTCTCCATTTAGCAAACAAAAAGGAGTGCCTTGTATGGCATCTCCAGCATCTACCAGAATTGTAGGACTTTTCGAAGAAAAAAACTTTTTAGCACTTTTTATAGTATCTAATCCTATTGTTTCCTCTGAAGTTTTGAACCTACCATGCACATCATTTGTGTGAAGAATGACTATTTTAGTTTCTGAATCAGATATACAAAGCAAAATGGGATTCTGACAAAAAGAAAAAATAAAGCATAAAGTTACATTTAAAACCAAAGATTTAAACTTTGAAAACATATTTTCCTCCAAAAATTTGAGAACACAACTCACTCACTTTTGCTTATCATACTTCGCAATATTTTTCAAGTATTGAAAATCAATTTTAAATATTATTTCATCTTCTTTTTCTAATTTTGACTCTGAAATTTCAATAATATCAAGATTTTTGCAGCTCATTTTCTCATAAACTCTCTTTTTTGCCAACTCAAAAGCTTCATCTTTGGTAATATTTACCTTAGTTTGCTTTGTTTCAATAAATTTTTCTGTTGAAAAACTTAACGGAATTTCAAATCCGAAAATTTTAAATTTTTTTTCATATATTTCTTTTTTCCAGCTGTCTTCAGGATTTTCCCAAAAATTTAAACTGAAACTTTTCCCAAACAGATTAATTTTAAATATCTTTTTTTCATTTCCTGTTTCTAAATCCAAAGTTTTTTCCAACTTTTCAGATTCAGAAATTGTGTCAGATACTTTTGCCCAAACGTTTGCTTTCGCATTCGCATCTCTGAGATTGCCATCTATATCTTTATCGAATGCTCCCACCAACACTTGATTTTTCAAAACTGTATCTCCTGCACTAACCATTGGAGTTCCAGAGAAAGTTTCCATTCTAAATATCTGTGCATCACATTCTGCTACTATATGGCATTTTTCAGGATTTTGTTCAAATTCAGGCTTTTTAACTTGTTCCTTGATGGATATATTTGCGACGCATCCATCGAGATTAACGGAAATCCATGATATATCAGGAATTTCCTCCATAATATTCTGCCCTGCTATTTGAGCGTCTATTTTTTTTCTCAGACATCCTGCAAATATTCCATTTTCTCGAGATACATTAACAATTTTCTGAGTATCAATACTCTCGTTTCCTATCACATTTATTTTCCATATGAACATCGACAAAACATGAATTATAGAGAAAAACAGAGTCGCTCCTACTAGTATTCCCTTCCTATGTTCATGTTTCTGATAAAAAAATGGGAGTCCTGTTCGTCTTATAATGTTTAAATTTATATTGTTTCTTCTAGACAAATTGTTCAAAATTCCAAATTCACTTGAATTTATTTTTGCAACCAAATCTTTGTCTATTTTTGATATATCCCAAAGATGCATATTAAATTTTGAAGAAAGATTCAAAAAAAAATTCGATCTTTTAGAATCCACTTTGAAAGTTACGTATCCGAACATCCATCTTATAATTTTTAAGACCACATTTACCCCTACGTATTAAATTCTATGTTTTTGATGAATCCTTTAACTAGCAAAGAATCAGAAGTAAGACATTTTATCGTTAAATTTCTGCCTGAAAATATTACATGCATTCTTTTGTGAAAGTTACTTGTCCGAATATGTATTTTGTTGTTTTTCAAGATCACATTTACCCCTACGTATTAAATTCTATGTTTTTGATGAATCCTTTAACCAGCAAAGAATCAGAAGTAAGACATTTTATTGTCAAATTTCTGCCTGAAAATATTACATGCATTCCTTTTACTGAAATTTTTATACATTCCTGGGAAAATTCTAAAATTTTTTTGCATCCTTCGATTTTTACCTCTTTGTTTCCGGAAATTTCAAAATTCGAGCTTTCAGAAGCGAAATTGATAGGTGAGTTTTTCAGAATATTAAAAATTTTATTTATTTTTTCTTTCTTCACTCTACTTTCCACCAACACATAAAAAATATATACATCTCATAAATAATGTTATGATAAAAGTGAAGAAAATTTTCTCAAATTCAATATCTTTCGTTTTTACAGTACTATTCGGAATTTTCCTTGTTTTACATCCCAGAGAATCTATAAACGGAGTAACATCTGGAATAAAAATGTGCCTAAATACTCTAGTTCCTGCATTATTTCCGTTTATTTTTTTCTCATGTCTTATGGTAAATTCTGGAATTTTTCAAATATTAGGTAAGTTATTGTCTCCAGTGTCTAAATTTCTATTTTTTCTCCCTCCATCATCTTCATCAGTTATTTTGCTTAGCATGATTGGAGGATTTCCGGTCGGGGCACGAGGCATAAAGGATCTTTTCGAAAGAAATGAAATAAATTCAGAACAAGCCGAAAGAATGCTTCTATTTTGTGTCAATGCAGGGCCTGCTTTTATTCTAGGAGTAATTGGAAATTCTTTAATCAAAAATTTGAAAATAGCGTCAATCATTCTCGTTTCTCAGATACTATCTTCTGTCATAATAGCATCAATTTTGGGAATATTAGCAAAAGTAAAAATTGGTAGAATTTACTCTTCAAACAACGAAGTACAAAAAGAAAATTTTACAGAATCTATTATTAAATCTTGTGAATCGTCTTCTATATCTATAATTCAAATGTGTACTTTAGTTATAATTTTCAATATTTTCTCTATTTTTTTGGACAATTTGCAAATTTTATCGTATTGTAGTAGAATACTGTCATATTTAAAATTTCCTGGAGAAATATCAGATTGTTTTCCTCAGATAATAATGGAGGTAACGAAATCTTGCGAAATGATTTCAAGTTACGGAGTTTTTCCTTCTTTACTTTCATTTGCAACTTCGTGGGGAGGATTGTGTGTTCATTTTCAGGTGTTTTCAATAATGAAAAATTTGAAGATAAACTATCTTAAATTTTTTGTATTTCGGTTTTTCAATGCTTGTTTATCTTCTTTTTTAACTTATATTCTGATTAAAATTCAGAATATAAGTTTCGGTTTTCGAAAAATCGAAGTTCCTCAAACGTCTACCCACGTTTTTGGAAGTGTAGCTTTAATTATGTGCTGTTTGATTTTTCTCTTGGATTTAAAATTAAAAAAGAAATTCAATTAATTGAAAATATTATTTTTTTGTAATAAAAATATGAGGTGGTGTATTTGAATTATATCAGTAATAGTTTAGACAAAGTGCCTGTTAAGTTAAAAAGAAAAATTAGATATAAACAATTTTCAGTTACTCAAAAATGCCCTATAAATTGTTTTGCTCCAAAAACAATTCAGTATTTAGATATTTGTGACAACTGCAAATGGGGAGTTGAAACCTACAAAGGATCGAGAATTGTGAATTGTACTAAACAAAAATTACAAATAAGGAGTTGAGATGGCTCTCTTTGCAATTTCCGATTTGCATCTTTCGTTAGGAAATGACAAATCAATGGAAATATTTCCAGGATGGAAAAATTACGTTCAACTATTAGAAAAAAATTGGAGAGAAATAGTATCAGAAGATGATTCTGTTGTAATATGTGGAGATATATCGTGGTCTATGAAATTAGATGAAGCACAAAAAGATTTCGAATTTTTGAACTCTTTGCCTGGAGAAAAAATATTGCTAAAAGGAAACCACGATTATTGGTGGTCTACTTTGAAGAAAATAGATGATTTCATGAGTAAAAATAAATTCAAAAATTTCAAGATACTACAGAATAACTGCATAGAATCTCAGGGATATTGCATATGTGGTTCAAGAGGATGGACTACAAAAGTCAAAGATGAGCACGACACAATGATGATAGAAAGAGAAATTGCAAGATTAAATCTTTCTTTAAATTCATGCCAAAACAGCCAACTTAAAAAAATCGTTTTTCTTCATTATCCTCCAATTTATTTAGGAGAAACAACAAAAATAATTGATTTTCTTGCTGAAAATAAAATAAAATATTGCTATTATGGCCACGTACATTCCAAAGATTCCTCAAAATATACTTGTTCGTGTATTTTCAATGGGGTGAAATGTGAGCTTGTCTCTTGTGATTATTTAAATTTTAGGCCTAAATTGATAAATATTTGACTTAAATAAATAAGTGTGTTAGGATGTGCAAAGCAAGTCAATGTTAGGAAAGGAATGTTTTATGAAATTACTTTCGTTTAAAAAAGATGGAAATAAAGCTGTGGCGCATCTAATTTTAGACATCGAAGAATTTGAAAAAGCGGTGGATACAGTTTGGAAACGTCAAAGACGTTGGTTTGATATTCCCGGTTTCCGAAAAGGAAAAGTTCCGCGAGGAATCGTAGAAAACGAGTATGGCAAAGATATTTTTTACGAATCAGCTCTTGAATTGTTGTATCCAAAAATGTTAGAGTACCTAATGGAGGAGTCTCAAGAAAAAATAATTAGTATAGAGGGGGAGTTATACATGCAAATGGATAAAGAATCTAAACCTGAAATTGTCAATAAAGATGAAGAGAACGTCGAGGTGAAAATGAATATGAACATATATCCAGAAATTGATATTGATTATAACAACTTAGAAGTTGAAATTGCTCCCGAGAGGCAAGCAACCGATAAAGAAGTCGAGGACTATAAAGAAAATGCTCGCAGGGAAATGAAGAATAAATACATGGACTTAAACCACAGAGTTGTGGATGGTGATTTTGTCCGCTTGAATATTAATTGGATGAGAGAAATAGATCCGGCAGCGGGCAATGTAGCTCTTCCAGAAGGATTTGACGCAGCAGGTGGTGCTCTTGAGAAAGATGGTTTAGATGCACAAGGAAATGTGGTACGTATCAACAAATTTTTGCAAAAAATCAAAAATTTAGAGGGATTTAAGCTGAAAATAGGCTCTGGAAATTTTGCACCTCTCGAGGAAGCAATCAAAGGACATAGTATTTCTGAAAAAACGTTTGAAAGTGATCTTGTTTTTCCTGAAAGTTGGCCTAGCAAGGATATAGCGGGGAAAAGAGTTCGTGCCAGCTTACAATTAATGACTGTAAAAAGGCCATACACTATGCTTGAAGTTGCACAGAAACAAGGGTTCGCAACTGAGGAAGAATTCACCAATTCTGTCAGAAATGACATAAATAATTATTACAACCAAAACAGGGAAGAGAACAAGAGAAAAGAGCTTAGGGATAAGCTGTCGTCTTTGGTTCCTGATGATTTTGTTGCTGGAGACTTGCTTGAGGGAAGGGTTAAGCTTGCTAAGGAGCAATTTGCTCAACAAGTGAGGCAGCGTTTTAATCAAAATCTGGAGGATTGGGCTGAAGAGTCTTATCCTGGGAAGTTAAAGGGCCTTGAGGCAGAGATCAGTAATTCGGTAAAATCAGAGTTTAAAAAGGCTATAGCCTTAAGTAATATCGCTAGAAAAGAAAATATAACTGCAACTAATGATGAAATGCAAGCTTTTCGTTCCACGCTTTCAAAGCAAGGATTTCCTGTCAACGAATTGTCAGATGCTAATGTCAAAGAAGTTGTGGCGTTGAACAAAGCGTTAGAGTTTTTAGTGTCAAAAGTTAAGTTCGTCGACAAAAAAGAGGAATCTAAGGCTGACGCTGAAACACAGAAAGAAGTTGAAAAGTCTGATGTTGCGCATGAGGATGTTGAAACAAAAGAGCCAGATGACATTGGCGCTAATGATTCAAAAAAAGTCACACAACTTGATGCTGCACATGAAGATGCTGAAAAATAGTTTTCATCTTCTATATTTTTTAAATTGATTTGTTTGGAGTATTTGTATGCCGTCGATTCCTTACGTAATTGAAAACACAGGCCGTGGAGAAAGAAGTTATGATATTTTCTCCAGGCTTCTTAATGATAGAATAGTTATGCTATATGATGAAGTTAACTCTGTAACTGCTAGCCTTATAGTCGCCCAACTTCTTTATCTTGAAGGGCAAGATTCATCGAAAGATATAAATTTTTATATTAACAGTCCTGGTGGGTCAGTAACAGATGGGTTCGCTATTTATGACACGATGAGGTATATCAAGTGTGACATTAGAACGATATCTATGGGGTTAAGTGCTAGTATGGGAGCTTTTTTGCTTGCTGCGGGAACAAAAGGAAAGAGAATAGCACTGCCGAACAGCGAAATTCTGATTCATCAGCCTCTAGGAGGAGTTCAGGGGCAGGCTACTGATATTAAAATTCATGCAGATTGGATAATAAAGACTAAAGATAGATTAAATCACCTTTTGTCTGAGTTCACGGGGCAACCGGTGGCCAAAGTTGCTCTCGATACAGAAAGAGACAACATAATGAGTGCGGAAGATGCTTTGGCTTATGGACTGGTTGATAGGATTATAGAAACACGTTGATGGTTTTGAATTGAGGATGTTATGAGTAAGCATATTTGTTCTTTTTGTGGGAAATCTGAAGACGAAGTAGAGCGCATTATTGCATCTCCATCTGGATGTTGCATATGTGATTCTTGCGTTGATTTATGTGTTCATGCGTTCAATGAAGAAAAGAGTAAGGAAAATCAATTCAGAAAATCAAGCGATAATTCTAAAAAATCTGTTGAACCTTTTCAAAGTGGAGAAAATTTTCCAAAACCTCAAGATATAAAAAAAATTTTGGATGATTATGTTGTTGGTCAAAATGAAGCAAAAAAATCTTTGTCCGTTGCTGTCTACAATCATTACAAGAGAATATACTTCGGAGTAGATCAAAAATCTGACGTTGAATTGACTAAAAGTAATGTTCTTTTGCTTGGCCCTACTGGAGTCGGCAAAACTCTCTTGGCTCAAACTATTGCTAAATTTTTAAGTGTTCCATTTGCTATAGCTGATGCTACTACACTTACGGAGGCAGGTTATGTCGGAGATGATGTCGAGAACATTTTGCTCAGGCTTCTTCAGGCTGCAGATTTAGACGTAGAAAAGGCAGAAAGAGGAATAATATACATAGACGAAATTGACAAAATTTCGAGGAAATCTGAGAATACCTCTATAACTAGAGATGTTAGCGGTGAAGGAGTCCAGCAAGCTCTTCTGAAAATTATCGAAGGAACTATTTCCAATATTCCATCAAAAGGAGGAAGAAAGCATCCACAAGGTGAGTATGTCCAAATTAACACCAAAAATATTCTTTTCATCTGTGGCGGTGCATTTGATGGACTTGAAAAAATCGTAGAAAAAAGACTTCATAGTTCATCTCTGGGATTCGGCGCGAATGTTATGGACAAAAAAGAGATTGAGACTACTGATTGGATGTCTAAAGTTGTTACCCAAGACCTAGTTAAATTTGGGTTGATTCCGGAATTAGTAGGTAGATTGCCTATTATCACTGCTCTTCAGGGATTGGATGAGGAATCTCTGGTTCGCATACTGAAAGAGCCTAAAAACTCCATTCTTAGGCAATATGAAAGGCTTTTTGAGTTAGATAAAATAAAATTAACTGTGGATGATGATGCTTTGGTCTCTATTGCTAAAAAAGCTATTGCCAAGCATACAGGAGCTCGCGGATTGCGTTCGATATTAGAAAATATTTTGCTTGATATCATGTATCACGCTCCTTCAGATGAATCTATAGAGAAAATTGTTATTACAAAAGAAACGGTGGAAAACAGCGAAGAACCTAAAATTTTTAGAAAATCTGAGCATCGTAGTCAGAAGATATCAGGTTGATTTTGAAGATTTTTCCAATTTTTGTACAAACCTGTTTTATAGTTTCTACATGCGACATGATACACAACGATGAAGACATGTAGGTGTTTTTTCGGACACTAATTTAATCTCTTATTTTAAACAATTATTTGTACTCTTTTTTGTAATGCCACATAATAGTCATTGGTTTAAAATAGGCAAAATTCGAAAAAAATAGAGATAATATTCGACATCTTGGTACTATTTTTGGTATAATAGTATCATGTTAGTCATTAATAATGGTTGATGAGTATAAATGATGCCCTAGTTTTTTGCATTGGAGGGGATGAATATGACAGAAAATACAGAAATTCAATTGGAAGTAAACTCTGGTGATAACGATTCCTGTAAGAAATTATCTTCTGATTTTGTCATTCCTGTGATAGCGCTCAGAGGAATGGTCATGTTTCCGAATATGGTTCTTCATTTCGATGTTGGACGAAAAAGATCTGTTCTGGCTTTGGAAAATGCTTTGAAGAATGGACAAAATATCTTTGTCGTTGCCCAAAAAGATATCAAAGTGGATGAACCTGGGGTTGATGATATATATAAAATTGGGATAATAGCTAAGGTTAAACAGGTGGTCGAACAGCCCGGTGGAATAATTAGAGCTCTGGTTGAAGGAGACCAGAGAGGAGAAATATTGGAAATGCAAAGTTCTACTCCTTTTCTGAGTGCTAAAGTTAGGTATCTTCCAGAATTAATGGAATCTAAAACTTTGTCCTCAAAAGCTTTGGAGAGAAAATCGAAAGAAATGTTCATGGAGTATTTAAGCATTTCACCGCGAGTTTCTCCAGATTTGATTATTGCGGCTCATGCCATCAAGGAACTTGGGCAAGTTGCAGATTTCATAACTTCAAATTTGCCACTAGAGTATGAAGATAAGCAGAAAATTCTCGAAGAACTTAGAGACAGCAAAAGATTGGACATGGTAATTTTTCATTTGGCAAAAGAATTAGACATTTTGAAAATGGAAAACAAACTTGCTGTCCAATTAAGGCAAAACATGGACCAAAAACAAAAAGAATATTTCTTAAGAGAACAAATGAAAGTTATTTCAGATGAGCTTGGTGAAACAGATGATCCAAAATCTGACTCTAAAAAATACGAAAAAAAGTTGAAATCTCTTAAGTTGAGTAAAGCGAATTTCAAAAAACTCTCCGAGGAAATAGAAAGATTTTCTCATATGTCTCCGATTGCTGGTGAGTCGTCGATTTTAAGAAATTATATCGATTTTTGTTTAAGTCTTCCTTGGAACAAATCGTCTAAAAATAACGAAGATATTCTAAAAGCAGAAGAAATTTTAAATAAAAGTCACTATGGGCTTGATTCTGTTAAAGACAAAATTATAGAATTTTTATCTGCAAGAAAGTTGTCAAAAACTCCTGATTCTCAAATTTTATGCCTAGTTGGTCCTCCAGGAGTAGGAAAAACGTCGATAGTGAAATCTCTTGCCAAAGCAATGGGAAAGAAATACGTCAGAATATCTCTCGGAGGGGTCAACGATGAAGCTGAAATTCGTGGACATAGAAAAACTTACGTAGGAGCTATGCCGGGGAAAATAATGGCATCTATAAACAAAGTAGGAGTAAACAATCCTCTTATTCTCCTAGATGAAATAGACAAAATTTCGAAGGAATATCATGGAGATCCTGCTGCTGCTTTGCTTGAAGTGTTAGATTCTGAGCAAAATAAAGAATTCAATGACCACTTTTTGGATTTAGATTTCGATTTGAGTAAAGTTTTTTTCGTTGCCACAGCAAACGACGTTTCAAATATTCCTTCTCCTCTTTTAGACAGAATGGAATTAGTTAATCTTTATAGTTATACCCACAAAGAAAAATTCAGCATCGCAAAAAAGCATTTGATTTCGAAACAAATGAGAAAAAATGGCCTCAATAGCAGAGTTTTTAAAATTAGTGACGAATGCATTCACACTATTATAGATAATTACACAAGGGAAGCTGGAGTCAGAGAGTTAGAGCGCAAATTAGCCTCTATCATGAGAAAAGCAGCAAAGTATATTGTGGTAGGAGAAGGTAAAAAAATTAACGTAGACCTGGATGAATTAGAAAAGATGCTTGGACCTAAAAAGTACAAAAAAGAAGACATATCAAAAGAAGGAGAAGTTGGAATAGTACGTGGTCTCGCATGGACTGCAGTTGGTGGAGAAACTCTGCCTATAGAAGTTTCTTTAATGAAAGGAAAAGGAAAGTTGCAAATAACTGGCTCTTTGGGAGATGTCATGAAAGAATCTGCTCAACTTGCTGTCAGTTATATAAGAAGTAACTCTAAAAAATTAGGAATAGACAATGATTTTTACAAAAATTTAGATATTCACATTCATGCGCCTGAAGGAGCTGTTCCAAAAGATGGTCCTTCGGCAGGAGTTACGATGACCACTGCATTAGTTTCCGCCCTTAGTAATATTCCTGCAAGGCAGGACGTTGCCATGACGGGCGAAATTACTCTTAAAGGAAGAGTTTTGCCAATAGGAGGTCTCAGAGAAAAAACTATGGCTGCTTATCGCGCAGGAGTAAAAACTGTTATAATTCCTGAAGGAAACAAAAGTGATTTGACAAAAGTTGACCAAGCAGTAAAAGATGAAATCAATTTTGTCGTTGCAGACAATTTAGATACTGTTCTTAAGAATGCTCTCGAAAGTAACGTAATCAATTGATTTTATTTCGCTTTGGTGATAGAATGCAGGAATAAGGAGGAATTTTATGGAATCAGAGACTCTTTTTTATAAAAAAAGACCTTTAGTCAGATGCAAGGACGATGTGTTTTATGGAAATGTGTCTGAATCTTGTGTAGTGTTTATGCATATCGATTCCAGATCTGATGATGATTTTAAAATTCCCAACAAAGTTTCAGTAGGATTGATTCCAACGTTAGCGGCTTCAAAAGGAAATTACTTCAAACCTAAGAAATTTAGTGAAAAAAGCAGTTTCTTTGAAGCTTTAGATTTGGCATCAGCTTGGTTAGATAGGGTAGAATCCCCAAAAAGAGGTGAGTAGTTGTGTCTACATTTGAAATAATTATGGGTATTGTTATTATTTTATTTAGTATAGCTATCGTTGCAGTTGTTCTGTTTCAAGAAGGAAAAGAACAAAGCATGGGAGGAATTATAACTGGTGGAGGAGCAGATTCCTATTTAAATAAAAATAAAGGAAGAATTATAGATGCCTTTTTGGCAAGGTGGACGAGATTCATTGCTATAATGATGTTCGCTTTGGTTATATTTCTCAATGTTGCTGAGTATATGCATTGGTTTGGATTATAATTTTTCATTAGGCGGTAAATTTTGAGTGACTTAGAATATGGTGCTGAGCAAATACAAGTTCTTGAGGGATTAGAAGCTGTCAGGAAGAGGCCTGGTATGTACATAGGCTCTACTGGTACCAGAGGACTTCATCATCTTGTTTATGAAATAGTCGATAATTCTATCGATGAAGCTCTCGCTGGGTTCTGCTCTGAGATAAATGTAGAAATTTTGCCAGGAGAAATTATAAAAGTCCGAGATAATGGTAGGGGAATTCCCGTAGGAACTCATCCCAAACTTGGATTGCCTGCAGTTACGGTGGTTTTCACGGTATTACACGCAGGAGGAAAATTCGGAGGAAGCGGGTATAAAGTATCAGGAGGATTGCATGGAGTTGGCTCTTCAGTAGTTAATGCTCTTTCTGAATGGTTAGATGTAAGAGTTTTTACCGGGAGCGAAGTTTATGAACAAAAATTTGAGCGAGGAAATGCCATTTCGGATCTTGTTTCTTCTTATAGCAATGAGCCTCGCGGAACTGAGATTTCTTTCAAATTTGACAACGAAATTTTCAAGGAAGTTGAAGGATATGACTTTCAAACTCTTTTGACGAGATTCAGAGAACAGGCATTTTTAAACGCCGGTCTTAAGATTTCTCTATCTGATAAAAGGTCGGATGAAGAACAGAAAGAAGTTTTCAGCTACGAGGGAGGAGTAGTAAGTTTTGTAGACTTTTTAAGAGAACGCAGAGCTTTAGATGCTATTCACGACGATATTGTCACTTTTAGTGCTGAAAATGCCGGAATATCTACATATTTCGAGATAGCTTTGCAATTTAACAATAGTTACAGTGAGCTAATTTTATCTTTTGTTAATAATATACATACCGTGTCTGGCGGAACTCATGAAGAAGGATTTAAATCTGCATTGACTCGCGCTATTAATTCGTATGCTAGAGAGTTTAAAATTCTGAAAGATGATGACAAAAATTTCACTGGAGATGACGTTCGCGAAGGATTGTGCGCTGTTATTAACGTCAGAATGCAGAATGCGCAATTCGAGGGACAAACTAAATCTAAACTAGGCAATGTAGAAGTCAAACCTTTCATTGATGAGGTAGTCTTTAAAAATTTGAAGACATATTTTGACGAGAATCCTAATTCGGCGAAGGCAATCTTAAACAAAGTTCTAGCATCTTCAAAAGCGAGGATGGCTGCTTGCAAAGCTAGAGAGCTTGCCCGCAAGAAAACTGCTATGGAAAGTGCTTCTTTGCCTGGAAAATTGGCTGATTGTCAATCGAAAAACCCCGAAGAAACTGAAATATACATAGTTGAGGGAGATTCTGCAGGAGGCTCCGCAAAAGGAGGACGCGACAGGAGATTCCAGGCTATATTGCCTCTTTGGGGAAAAATGCTAAATGTAGAAAAAGCTCAGCTGGCTAAGGTCTATGTCAACGAAAAATTAATGCCTGTGATAACTGCTCTTGGATGCGGCATCGGAAACGATTTAGACATTTCTAAGTTGAGATATCACAAAGTTATCATTATGGCTGACGCTGACGTTGATGGCTCTCACATAAGAACTCTTTTGTTAACTTTTTTCTTTCGATTTGCTCGCAAAATTATAGAAGAAGGATATGTCTACATAGCTCGCCCTCCTTTGTACAGGATTACTAAATCAAAAAAACATAGTTATGCGTTTTCCGATGAAGAAAGAGACAATATATTGAAAGAAATAGGAGGATCTGCGGAGATTCAAAGATACAAAGGTCTTGGAGAGATGGATTCCGAACAACTCTGGGAAACTACCATGAATCCCGAAACGAGAACGATGCTTAGAGTATCTTTGGAAGATGCTTCCCTGGCAGATGAGATTTTCAGTACTCTTATGGGAGAAAAAGTGGAGCCTCGAAGAAATTTCATAGAAAAAAATGCGAAGTATGTGGTAAATTTGGATGTATAATTAATGACAAAATAAACTAAATATGATATAATCTCAGAGATGAGATTTTGTTTTTGTGTATTTGTTTAGGGTGTTAGGAGTGAGGTTATGAGTAGAAAGATAAAAAAAATTTTATCTTCCGCACTGTTGTCTGTTGCGCTTATGAGCCCAAAATCACAATGTAGTGCAATGGCTAACAATACGGCAATAAAAACGAGAACGTCAAATTTTGGTGAGAAAAATATTCGAAAAAATTCCAAAAATGGAAGTCTAAATAAAGAAACATCCAAGACACCTTATGTTATAGCTTGTTTGCTTTCAATTTTTGGAATTGGGGGAGCATACAAGGCTTGGCCTTACATTAAAGCAAGATTGGACTTCCTGAATAAAAATGAAATTCCTAAAATAATTAATGAAGTCAAAAAAGAAGAAAAATACGACTTAATCGCAAATAAATTATTTTCAGCATATAGGTCAGAAAAAAGAGAATTAACAGAGCAAGATAAGAATTACATAAATTGGGTAAAGTCGTTACCAGAAAGTGTTATATCTAAAGTCTCGGCAGGATATTTAGATACTTGGAAATATTTGGTTGACAATTTAGAAAACAAGATAGATCTAGAAATATATATTAATTTTCATGATAAAACTCCTGACGAAGAATCACCAAAACAAGGACTCAGAATTAAAAATAACATTCCAAGATTCGGCGTTGATGATAATTATGGTTCACAACAAGGGATAATTGAACATGAAATGAAATTGAAATATGGGCTCCCCTTCGAAAAAAAAGATGCTATGGGATACTTTGAAAAAAGTAGTTTTTGGGTAGATACTAATTATATACCAAAAAGTAATAAAAATGTAAAAAAAAATAAAAAAAATTGTTCAAATCTTTTCATGTGTTTCTTCAAAGAAGGCGAATCTAACGATTCAGAGCAATTAGCAAAATATATTCAGAAGTCGTTTGGCGAATATGACAAAATATTAAATGAAATTCGTTCATCAAATGCAGATGAATTTGAAATAGGTATTCAATTTCCTGAAAACGACGAAGATTTAAGAAAATTTTTAATTGGACCACAACGTAAAATCGATTTTAAATTTATATTGGATGCGTTCTACCAATATGATGAATTTTGGGATGAAAATTCTGGAAAACAACTTAAAGAAAATTTTAAAATTAAATTCGCCAATGGCAAGGTGTTAAATTATAATGAAATTTGTGAACTGGAATATTCAGATAATACAAGTTACGACAATTATTTTTCGAAAATAAAGGAATTTATTAATTTTGAAAAACTCGATACTGGTTATCAAGAATGTTACCGATATATTTTTGAAAACCAAAATCGACTAGATAAATGGAAGATTGAGAATAAAATTAGAAAAGGAACAAAAGATGAAAAAATAGTTGAGCTAATTGTTCGGCTGTGCCAAGCGCTTTTCCAAACTCACCCATTTACCAACCGAAATTCCAGAACTCATTGTATTTTCCTGTTAAACAAACTTCTGATAGACGACGGGTTTTGCCCAGTTATTTTCGACAAAAAGGATGAAAGAATATTTTCTGGTGGTGATTTATTCACGTTAATAGATACGGTATATAAAAGCCAGCAAAATTTCAAAAAAGTATGCGAAGAGCTTGGTATTAAAATTCCTGATTATGTTAAATTTCTATAATTTTCCAAATTTCCTTGAGCGATTGTTAAATTCTTTTATAGCTTCATCCAGATTTGATTCTGAAAAATCTGGCCAATATGTTTTGGTGAAAAACAACTCTGCATAAGAAATTTGCCACAAGAGGAAATTTGAAATTCTTTGTCCTCCGCCAGTTCTTATCAATAAATCAACATCTGGCTGTCCTAATGTATAAAGACAACTATTGAATACATTTTTGTCTATATCCTCGATATTTATTTCTTTTTTGACACATTTATCCGCAATTTTTCTGGATGCATTCAAAATCTCTTGCCTTGAACCATAGCTTATTGCCAAATTCAAAACCATTTTGTCATTAAATTTGGTCTTTTCTTGCAAAGACTCCGAAAGCTTGACTATTTCATCAGGCAAATTTTGTTTTTCACCTATAATGTTAATTTTAATCCCATTATTTTCGTCTAAAATCGATTTTTTTAACTTGTTTCTGAAAAGTTCCATGAGAAAATTAACTTCTTTTGCAGGGCGCTGCCAATTTTCAGTAGAAAAAGCGTAGAAAGTCATGAATTTAATTCCTATTTTTTTCCCATATCTTACAATTTTGTCAAAAGATTCCACCCCTTTTGAGTGTCCAAAAATCCTAGGTCTTCCCTTTTGCAATGCCCAACGACCGTTACCATCCATTATAATGGCCACATGATTCGGAATTTTAAATTCTCCCATACTAAACTTCCATAACTTCTTTAATTTTCGAATCCCGCATAATCTCAATCTGTTTGTTATGAGAATCTGTCAAATCTTGTAATTTTTTCTCAATTCTATTCGATTCATCTTCAGTAATTTCCTTCAATTTAACTGCCGCATCTACTTTAGATTTGATATCTCTTCGCACGTTTCTCACAGCAACTTTGCAATCTTCTGCGAGTTTTGACACCTGTCTTGATGTCTTCAAACGTTCTTCCTCATTCAAAGGAGGAAAGTTTATCCTTACCTTTTCTCCATCATTGTGCGGAGTAACTCCCAAGTCCTCTTTTTGTATAGATTTCTCTATTTCTTTGAGCAAGGAAGAATCCCAAGGCTTTATAATTAAACTTCTGGCATCAACACTTATTGAAGCCACCTGATTTACGGGAGTCTTAGTCCCATAATAATCTATGCAAACTCTGTCCAAGATTTTTGGGTTAGCTCTTCCTACTTTTATTAATTTATATTCTTCCTCCAAAAAACCAAGAGATTTCTCCATTGATGACTTAGCCATAGACAAAAAATCGTTCATTTTCTCTCCTTAATTTGTTTCGACTACATTAACTAAAATATTTGCTGAAATATTGGGAAAAAGCTGGACAGAACAGCTATGAGATCCAAAAGTTTTTATTACGTGTTCAGAATCAAGCAAACTTATCTTGCGTTTGTCTATATCAATTCCAAACTTTTTCTTCAATTCATCGCTTATCCTAGCATTTGTAATGCTCTTGTGCAATTTTCCAGAAACTCCTGCGTCGACATCAATATTTAAAATTTTTTCGTTAATTTGTGCAAAAATCTTCAATGCTTGTTCCTTAGCCAAAGCATTTTTCCTTTCTTTCGACATCTCCTTATCTTCTATTTCCTGCATTACTCCACTAGTGACTTTTTTTGCAGAATTACTATTCAAAAGATAACGAGCATACCCATCTTTAACCTCAACAACATCTCCAACTTTTCCTGTTCCTTTAACATCTTTAAGCAAAACAACTTTCATCCTTTTACCTCCATAATTATTGGTAATATCAGTGGACGCCTACGAGTTTTATCATGAAAAAACTTATAGAAATTATCTTTACATCGAGTTTTAATCAAATTCCAGTCACAATTTTTCTGCTCTAAACAGTTCATTATAGTCTTAGAAGCAAGTTTTTTTGCATTTACCATCAATTCTTCAGACTCTTTGACATAAACGAACCCGCGAGAATAAATATCCGGCCCTGCACAAATTTTTTTCTCTCTCAACTTTATAGCTACCACCATAATTATAATTCCATCTTCTCCAAGATGCTTTCTGTCATTCAGGACAACACTTCCTACATCTCCTACTCCTTTTCCATCGACCATTATGAGTTCACAGGGCACTTGACCGGATTTTTTCATTGAAGACTGCGAAATTTCAACGACATCTCCGGTATTCCCTACGAACGTGTTATTTTCGCTCATTCCCATTCTAATTGCAAGAGAAGCATGGCTTTTTAAATGTTTACATTCTCCATGCACCGGAATAAAAAACTTAGGTTTTACCAAAGAATGTATTATTTTTAATTCTTCTTGGCAAGCATGCCCTGAAACATGGATTTCGTACATGGACTCATATATAACTTCGCATCCAAGCTTCATAAGCTCATTAATGACGTTATTAACTGTTTTTTCGTTTCCAGGAATAGGATGAGCTGAAATTATTATAAAATCATTGCATCCTACTTCAACTTTTTTATGCTCTGAAAATGCCATTTTGTGAAGAGCTGACATTGGCTCTCCTTGGCTTCCTGTGGTTACAAGAACAATTTCATTGCTTGGATATTTTCCAAGATTATCGATGTCTACTATAACTCCTTCAGGAACATTTATATATTTAAGCTCCAAAGCAATAGAGACGTAATTTATCATACTTCTTCCTGAAAACATAACTTTTCGGCCATATTTAACTGCACAGTCGATGATTTGTTGAATCCTACCTATATTTGATGCAAAAGTTGCTATTATTATTCTTTTCATTCCCGCTTTTTGAAACAAAAACTCAAAAGATTCATTTATACTTTTCTCTGTTTTTGTATATCCTTCTCTGTCAGCATTAGTTGAATCTGCCATCAAGAGAAGAACATTTTCACGTCCTAATTCAGAAAATCTCGCAAGATTTATCATTTCTCCTCTGGCAGGAGTGCAATCTATCTTGAAATCTCCTGTATGCACGATTGTTCCCCAAGGAGTAGAAATCGCCAAAGCAACAGCATCAGGAATCGAATGGTTTACATGTACAAATTCTACTCCGAAAGAACCCAAATTAAACTTTTGTCCTGCACTATATTTAAAAAGCTTCGAATTCCCAAGCAATTTATGCTCTTTCAATTTAGACGATATAAGACCTATAGTTAAAGGGGTGGCATAAATAGGTATATTCACTTTCTTTAAAAGATACGGAACTGCACCAATATGGTCTTCATGGCCATGAGTTACAACTAATCCTCTGATTCTCTCTGCATTATCTTCTATGTAAGAGAAATCAGGTATAACAAGGTCAACTCCAAGCATTTCTCCATCAGGAAAAGCAGTTCCACAATCGATTATTATTATATCCTGCCCAAATTCTATAGCAGTCATATTTTTCCCTATTTGGTTTAAACCTCCTAAGAAAACAACTTTTATTGACTTATTAAATGATTTAGAAGCAAATTGCTTTTTAGCTAATACTTTAGGTTTTGATATTTTCTGAATTTTATTATCACTCATTTGATTATTAGATTTCTTCAAAACAACCTCCTAAATTAATATATACGAACATATATACAGACAATATAAACTTACGAGTTAAGATACGCATATTCTATAACAATATATGTAAAAAGTCAATGGGAAAATTTATGTTAATCCAAAAATCCACACTATTAGTCCGTATAATATAGAGGAAACTACTCCATAAACTATCACTGGCCCCGCAATTGTGAACATTTTTGCTCCTGTGCCAAGAATATGCCCCTCGCTTTTAAATTCCATTGCAGGAGAAACAATTGAGTTTGCGAATCCTGTTATTGGAACTATAGTTCCCGCTCCAGCATATTTTGCTATGTTGTCGTAAACATTGATTGCAGTTAAAAAAGATCCTAATCCCACAAGAGTGACCGAAACCCAAGCTTGCGCCTCTTTTGTTGGAATTTGCATAGCTTTTGTATATATATCAAAAAAAAGTTGCCCCAATATGCATATAAATCCTCCTGATATGAAAGCAAAAAAACAGTCCTTCATTATGGGACTCTTCGGAGACGCTTTTTTGTACATTTTTTTGTATTCTTCTTGAGAAATTTTCATTTTTGCTCCTTAAGTTAGAATTTCTATTATTATTTTACTTTTTTATTGTTATATACTAAAATTCTGGTCTAAATTTGAGACGTTTTTAAAATCAGGAGTGTTAATTTGAGCTGTAAAACTGTTGCTATTTTAACTAGTGGTGGAGATGCCCCGGGAATGAATGCTGCCATAAGAGCTATTGTAAGACTTTCTATAACGAAAGGAATTCGCACTTTAGGAGTTCGAAGAGGATACGGGGGTCTTATAAATAAAGATATTTTCGAAATGAGCATCAGAACTGTTTCTGAAATAATAGAAAGGGGAGGAACTATACTCTATACCACTCGGAGCCCTGAATTTTATACTCCTGAAGGGACAGAAAAAGCAGTTAAAAATTGTAAAGATCTAGGAATTAACACAGTTATTGTTCTCGGAGGGGAAGGGTCTATAAATGGGGCGAAAAAATTAGCAGATAACGGCATCAACTGCATATGCATTCCTTGCACTATAGACAATGATGTTGCATGCAGCGAAAATTCAATTGGATTCGATACTGCGGTAAATACTGCCATGTCGATGATAGACAAAATAAGAGACACTGCACAAGCTCACGATAGATGCAGTGTTGTCGAAGTTATGGGGAAAAAATGTGGCAATATAGCTCTGCATGTCGGAATAGCTGTTGGAGCCACTGCCATTTTGATTCCAGAATGCAGATTTGATTTCAATGAAGATGTAATAGATAAGATAAATTTCACTCAAAAAATGGGAAAAAGACACTTCATAATAATAGTAGCCGAAGGGCTAAAAATTGCTAACAAAGTTTCTGATGAGATATTTAAAAAGACAGGAATCGAGACTCGAACCACTATTTTGGGTTACGTGCAGCGAGGAGGTTCTCCAAGCGCAGCTGACCGCGTTTTAGCAAGCAAAATGGGATGCTATGCAGTAGAGCTCATAGATCGCGGGATATTTAACCAAGTTGTTGCTGTAAAAGATAATAAAATAATAAACTCTGACCTCAGTGTTTCTGTTGAGGCCAAAAGAATATTTGATATCGAATCGTACAAAAAATCTCTTGAAATTTCTATTTAATCCTAATCATATTCCATTCTTGCTTTCGAGCTTTCAATCTGTTCCTTATTCGTTGCTTTCTCATTATCCAATTTTTGTTCACCTTTCTTATCGTTTTTTAAAGATGACACAATATTAACAACTCTTTTACCAGCATCAATTGACAAAATCACGGAAATAATAACTGCTAACACTGACACTGTTTTGCCAACCTTTGGAGCTGGCTCCACAGCATTGTTAATTTCTACCTTTACTGCTGTCTGTTTCTTCAACATTTTCAACACTGGGCCCAAAACACGATACTGCATCAGACGAAACGAAGTATAAAATTCAGCACATGCTACCACTGCATCCCAAAAAAGAGCATCAGACTTAACATTTGAATTAAAACCCAAACCCATACTTAATGCACAAACTCCTGCGCAGATTTTTTTACCAAATTTGTTTAACATAACATCACTCCTAATAATTTATTTTTTATTCTCTTTATTGCCTGCAATATTTTCATTGCCAGATGTTTTCTTTTGATTAGAACTAGATTCACTCAAATTTTTGTAGAGTTCGTAACTTCTTTTTGCAGCATCCGCTAACAAAATCGGTCCCAAAACACCAAACAAAATACTCGGAGTTTTTTTCTTAATTTTTTTCAATTTTTGATTCCATGTTACTGGCACCATTTTTGGTTTTGGTTTTTCCAATTCACCATCGTCTTCCATGAGTTCATGAACTTCTTCTTCAAACGTAGCAAGATATTTAATTAATTCTTTCAATTTTCCTGCAGATTTTTTTGACACATCCAATGTAAATATCGCTCCAGATAAAAATTCGTTAGCAATCAAAGCAACATCCCAAAAAAGAGCATCAGACTTAACATTTGAATTAAAACCCAAACCCATACTTAATGCACAAACTACTGCACAAATTTTTTTGCCTAACTTGTTTAACATAACAATCACTCCTAATTTTTTGATACCACCGGCTTTGATACCACCGGCTTTGATACCACCGGCTTTGATACCACCAGTTGGTGAAATTGTATCATAATTCAATTTTTTAGTCAACAGCTTTTTTATAAATTCTAAATTAAAACGAAAACTTGATAAATGAAATCGTTTGTGAGAAAATTATGATATACTGTATTATATCTCTGCCATGCTCGCGGACTGTATCTATATAACCCTACAATCGTTATATTGGAAGCTTTTCTCCAGCGATTGAGTTGTATGCCTGCTTGACAGGAAACGTGACGTCACTGGGCGAGCATCCACCTGCTAGAGTAGCAGGTTATAACAGATACGATACGGCTTGGCGGAGTAAGAGGATTTATGATAGAATTTGACGAAATATTCGATGAATTAAAAGATATTGAAAAAAAAATTGCTAATTTAGAAAATTCTATAAATTATGATGAAAATAAGGAATTGTTATCTGACTTAGAACAAAAAGTTTCTGCTCCTGATTTTTGGGCCGATTCTGGTCGTGCATCTGAAATTTTGGAAAATCTAAAAGCAGTTAAAAAAAAAGTAGAAACTTTCGATGAAATTAGAAAAAAATTTGAAGATATTAATGAATTTGCTTCTCTTTGCAACGAAGAGAACGATTCTTCTTTTTTATCTGATATAAAATGTGACGTAAAAAATTTATCCAAAGATATAGAAAAATTCACTATTGAAATTCTTTTATCAGGCCCTCATGATAGCAGTAATGCTATTTTGACTCTTCACGCCGGTGCAGGAGGAACTGAAGCGCAAGATTGGAACGAAATGCTCTATAGGATGTATTGCCGATGGGCAGAGCAGAACAAAAAAAAGGTAAAACTTTTAGATTTTCTGGATGGAGACGATGCTGGATTAAAAAGTGTTTCTATTTTAGTTCAAGGAGAAAACGCATACGGCCTTTTGAAAGGAGAATCCGGAGTTCACCGATTAGTTCGCATTTCTCCTTTTGATTCTTCTGGAAGAAGGCATACTTCGTTCGCAGCTGTCGAGGTCATACCTGAAATAGATGAAAAAATAACTGTGGATATCTCTCCTGACGACATTAAAATGGATGTTTTCAGAGCAAGTGGGGCAGGAGGCCAACATGTTAACAAGACTTCATCAGCTGTCAGATTAACCCACATTCCAACTGGAATAGTAGTTAGCTGCCAAAATGAACGAAGCCAGGTGCAAAATAGGGAACAGGCTATGAAAATGCTTAAGTCTAAACTTCTTGAGATAAAAGAACGAGAACAACTCGAAAAAATCGAAGACATAAAAGGAGTTCAGAAAGAAATTACCTGGGGATCGCAAATTCGTTCTTATGTTTTTATGCCGTATACTCTTGTGAAAGACCATCGCACAGGAGTCGAAATTGGAAACGTAGAAGCAGTCATGGATGGCGAAATAAACGAATTTATAAACGCCTATTTGAAACAAAACGCTAAATAATTTTTGTAAAAATGAGTAAATCAATATCTGATTTTTTCCAAAAACGAACTATTAACTACTCATACTTAAATTTTTAGTAGATTGATCTTTTGTATTTTGAATTATAGTACAAACCTGAAAAAATTTCATAATTTTTCGTCTATTAAGGAAGTAAAATGAAAACTTTAGTTACAGATTCTTTAGAAAAAGCTGTTGAACTTTTGTCAAAAGGAGAATTAGTTGCTATTCCCACCGAAACTGTATATGGACTAGCTGCTGATGCGTTGAACGAGACTGCAGTGAAAAAAATTTTCGAAGCCAAGGGAAGACCTAGTGACAACCCTTTAATCGTTCACATATCTGAGATAGAAGAAATTATTCCCTTGATAAAAAATTTTCCTTCAATGGCACAAAAGATTGCCCAAAAATTCTGGCCAGGCCCTCTAACAATGATATTGAAAAAAAGTGATTTAAT
Organism: uncultured Clostridia bacterium; assembly: GCA_946186155.1. Taxonomy (GTDB): domain Bacteria; phylum Bacillota; class Clostridia; order Oscillospirales; family Acutalibacteraceae; genus Improbicoccus. Next base: position 29,613 of record CAMHLN010000004.1, read on the forward strand.
TCCTGAAATTGTCACCGCCGGATTAGATAGTGTTGCAATTAGACTTCCAAGCATGCCAGTAACTCGAGAACTTATTAAAAAATTTGGACATCCGTTGGCTGCTCCATCTGCAAATTTATCAGGAAGACCAAGTCCTACATCTTACAGACATGTTTTGGACGATCTCGACGGTAAAATTGCAGCTATCCTAAAATCAGAAGATTGTTCAGTGGGAGTGGAATCTACTGTTATCGATCTAACTTCCACACCTGTTCATCTTCTCAGGCCGGGAAAAATAACTGCAGAGGAAATTTCTGATTTTATCGAGGAAAAAGTTATAATAGATAAATCTGTAGACCATTTTGTTTCTGATTTGAAAGAAGTTAGGTCTCCAGGAGTGAAATACAAGCATTATTCTCCAAAAACTAAAGTTGTGCTAGTTAAATCGTCTTCTAAAAAATTTGCTAATTTTGTAAATTCTAACCCAGATTGCGTGGCAGTTGCATTTGACGAAGATTCCAAGTATATAAATACTGAGTTTGTGTCTTACGGTTCTGAGTCATCGCAAAATGACCAGCTCAGATTATTATTTGATTCTCTTCGAAAAATTGACAATTTTAACAAAAAAATAGCTTACGTAAGACTTGCTCCAAATTTGAATCTTGCTGTTTTTAATCGTCTTTTGAGAGCTTCTGCGTTCAATGTGATAGACGATTTATAATCGAGAACGGACGTGAAATATTTGAGGACTAAAAGATTTATTGCTATAATTCTGTTTTTCGTGTTTTCTATTGTTACTGTAGTATTAGTTATGAAATGGAAAAAAAAATCGAATCCTGAAAAAGCAGAAATGGTTCAAAATGATAGTTATGATTTTCTCATATTCAATACTGAACCTAAATTTCAAGATTGTTTACAAAAAATTGCTGAAGAATATAGAAATATATCTGGAATTGTTCCAGCAGTAGTTGCTAAAGACTCAGAAATATTGTACAATTTCAGTTCCGATTTATCCCCAGATATATTTATGTTAAAAACTTTTGACGAAATGAAAGTGCAGCTCCAATACGGTAATATATTAGATTTTCTTAATGCTTCAGAAAAAACTTTTCAGGAAGTAATTAAAAATATCCCTGATGTATTACAGGCAAAAGTTAGTAACATAAATAGTTGTGGAATTCCGGTTACCATAAGAGGATTCGGTTTGGCGGTTAACCAAAAATTATTGGCATCCATTTTTGGAGAGGATTCTTACAAAAATTTAGTCAACGACTTAATAGTTTGTTCGTACGAGGAATTTGATAAATTTGTTAGTGATTTGAAATCATCTCGTTCCGTAAAATTAAATAATATGGAGTACAAAATCAATCAAAAACCGCCTGAAAACATTTTTTCTTTTCACGTTGAATCACCAATTTCAACCCCTTTGAATGCGATTTTCAGTTCATTTTTTGAGGATGCATCAGATTTAGCTCTTTCTGATAGTATCTCAAAAATGACTGGCAAATTTTCAGACTGGCTTAAAGCCATCGATTTGATAACTTCTAATACTTCTCTTAAAAGAGGACGAGATTTCGTCAATCTCGAGCAAAATTCTCGCTCGAAAGCAATAAAAGAGTTTTCTGAAGGCAAATCATTGTTTTTAGTTGCAGATGACACTGACTATGAAGAAATAAAAAACTGTGATTCGGAAGTTGCATCGCATTTAACTTTTATACCATTCAAAGTTTCACGCACTCCGGATGAAAACAAGGATTTAAATACTAATTTAACTGTTTATGTTCCGTATTATTTCATGATTAACGCTAAATCTTCTAAATCGAAAATGGCCCAAGATTTCCTAACCTGGTTTGTTTCTTCTCCGGTTGCACGAAAATATTTATTAGAGGAAATAGGTTGTACATCTTATGACATTAGAGATGTTGACTCCATAGAAAATACACTTTTGCGCTCGGCCGTTAATTATCTGCAATCAGGAAATTCTTTAGCTCCAGTTTTTCAAGGAATAAAAAAATCATGGTTAAATTCAGTATCTCAGCAATTGATGAAAAAATATTTCTCATCAAGCTCGTGGAGTGCTTCGCACTATAACAATTTCGATTCTTTTTGTATAAAAAAATGGTCACAATAAATTAAAGGAGTGAAAATTTTGAATATCGAGCCCATATATGCTGGTCTTTGGTCCATATTGCCACCGTTGGTAGCTATCGCAGTGGCGTTAATATCCAAAGAAATTTTATCGTCACTGTTAATAGGAATTTTTACGGGTACTTTAATATATTCATTTTTTGCACATACAGGATTTATGTATTCTATAGAGCTGATTTTCGACTTCATGATAGATAACTTAGCTTCAAATGCATCTGTTATAATTTTTACATCTCTATTGGGCTCTGTTTCTCAAATTTTGATAGATTCTGGAGGAGCTTCAGGATACACTAAATGGTCTGAAGAAAGAATAAAATCTTCGAAATCTGCTCAGCTTTCTACTGTACTTTTGTCTCTTATATGTTCAATTGATGACACTTTTTTGTGTTTGACAGTCGGAAACGTTATGAGGCCAATTATGGATAAACACAAAGTTTCAAGAGCAAAATTCGCTTACATAATTGATATGATGGCTTCTCCTCTCGCTGTCATAATGCCTATATCTACTTGGGCGGCAGCGATAGTTGCATGCATAAATAATGCCGGATTGCCAGGAATGAAAATATTTATGAAATCTATTATGTTTAATTTTTACGCTATTTTCTCCATAATTGCAGCTGTTCTTTTTGCAATAATCCAAAAAGATTTTGGCCCAATGAAAAAATTTCAAGATAGTGCCAAAAAGGGAGACGATGTGTCTCGTGACCCTAATTTTACCCAGGACATCAAACAAAATAGCGGAAAAATTTGGGAACTTGTCATTCCAATTGCAGTTTTATTGCTCGGCTCCATATTTATGTTGCTTGAAACAGGAGGAGTTTTTTCAGGAAAATCTAGAAATTTCGCATCAGTAATGGAAAATGCAAACTCGGATTTATCTCTCAATTTTGGATGTTTATTGTCCATTTTAGTTTCACTTTTTCTCTTTGTTCCTCGAAAAATTAAATTCACTCGGTTTTCAGATTCTGCTGTTGAGGGAATAAAATCGATAACTTCAATCAACGTTATGATTCTTCTTGCTTGGAGTATGACTTCTATATGTCAAAACTGTTTATCCACGGGAGATTACATAAAAAATGTAATTTATTACTTTAATCTGTCAGAAACTATTATTCCATTTGCATCATTTTTAATCTCAACCGCATTATCTTTCGCTATTGGATCATCTTGGGCTACATTTGGAATATTAATACCTATAATTTCAACGGTCGTTGCGGGGATGAATGAAAACATAATAGCAATGTCAATTGCTGCAATTTTGTCAGGTTCAATTGCTGGAGTCAATTGCTCTCCTGTGGCCAGCATGGGAATGATGGCATCTGCCGGAGCAGGATGCAAGCACTTGGCTCACATCTCAAGCCAAGTGCCCTACGCTCTTCTAGTCGCAATCGTTTCAGCTGTCAGCTTCCTTATTTTCTCACACTAGATTTTCAAGGACAATAATTTTGTCTCCTTCATTGTTGTCTCCCATATTTTCGCCTTTAATCTCGATAACCTCGTTATCGTTGAAAACCTCTAACGTATCTATATCTTTAAGACCCAACCTTTCCCTTAAACTCATGCGCTCATCGTCTGACAATTTGTATTTGAATCCATGAATCTTAAATTTAACGGAAGATTTCCAGTGGTCACCGGCATAGGGGCCCCCAACACCATCCATTACAATTTCTACACTTTTGAAATCCATTTTTTTCACCCATTCCTGAATGACAAATCCAAATTTTTTAATAGGCGTCAAATCATTGGAGAATACCAATATATTATTACTGCAATACCATTCCAATATTTCACGAACATCATCTAAACTCACATAATTTTCCTTACCATACGTAAAACTCCAATCAATTTTTTCACCAATCGTTAACTTTGCATTTTTTATATCTTTACCATTTTTATTTGAATAATGCAGGAATAAACAATGCAAAGCCATTCTTATTCTACCTAAACTGTTAGGAATAGTCTTCAAATATTCATGTTCTAAACCTTCGTCTACAGTTTTGTCGATAGAATCCAAAACTTTTTCAATATACTCTTCTTGTTGAATTTTTTTATAATTCTCGTTATTAATTCCCATATAATTAATATTCTTTTGCTCACCATTTCCAACATGCAGTTTATTTTTGCTATTTTTCCAAACCTTGTCGAGTAATTTACTACCCAAAGGTTTGAGAATTATTTTATACAACATCATAGAGGTGGAACCAACGATTATCCACTCAGGGAGGTTTAAACTTTCGTTAGAGGAACTTTTCTTTTTCTGATGAGCTCCAGCGTTTGTGCCACAACTTAATCCCATAACAAAACACATTAATCTCGATAATAATTTTCTTCTTGAGCTTCTCATTTTGTCACCTCCGTGCAAATTCTGTCATAATTTTGCCATACAAAATCTAAATTACGTACTAACCTTTTGATGTATAATATTTCTCCACAATATCTTTTGTCGAATATCTAACATGATAAGATCCACATTTTGCTCCAAGAGTTGGATTAATAACAATATTATCAAGCAATTCTACCAAATCAGTATATGAGAATATTTTTATCTCTCTGGTACGCTCATCTGGATCTCCATCATTCCCATCAAGATAAACACAAAATTTAATCTCCATGTTCGCATCGTAAACAAAAAATATTGTAACATAGTGGCCTGCACGGTGGTTAGCCACAACACAAGTAGGATAATAATTGTTCGGATGGAACCATAAAACCTCCTTATCTGCTTCTGGACTATTAAAAGAAAGTATGAAGCCTTTTGTAGGAACCATTACTCTAGCTTTCACTGCACGATCTGCGCCTTGATCATCCAATTCCTTACTGATGTCTCCAACTTTCTCACTATTAATATTAGTAGTCAGAAGGTTTACAGATACACCACAAATCTTAGGTGATCCGTCACCAAGCATTCCTCGGAACATCGCTGAATCATTAAACATAAAAGTTTGACCATGGTTCTTGCTTATGTCATCAAGGTCCTTCAACCAACTATCATGTCCATCTGGTGCTATTCTTAGATGTTGGGGGAATTCCACACATTTCTGAAGACGCTCGTTAAAATTACAACTATTAACCCCCTCATTTGCCTTTTTTACTTCATTATGGTGCCATTCAAGAATATTTTTTATTTCCTTTGGCAACTCTTTCTCATCCATATTGATATTTCCAGGAGCGCAAATATAATTCACAGAAGCATCATGCCAACAAGTGCTTGAACTTTTTGGCTGACTCAAAAGAATCACATTCTCGCTAATCCACTTCTGATCACCTGGGGTTAAGACCAACGTGCTACCCATATGGCGTTGTATAAAAAAATTCTGTGTATATTTAGAATTACTACAATCAACATCATCGTAACCAATTTCTTCGTTTCCAGAACCTAATAATTTCTTTAAACCGTAACCACCAACAAAAATCGCTGGAATTGGCCAACAATTCCAAATGTTTGAGAAAAACGCCGAATCATTTCCATCATTTCGATTACCAAAATTATTATTTTCCATTCCACTAGATTTTAAACCTGATGATAAAAACACCCCCAAAAGACCTAACAACGCCACAACTCTGTTCTTTTTCATAGAATAACCTCCAAATATTTAATATTAATGCAATCTTTCAGAAATGTCATTTACTATGAAGACATGTACTTTAATTCTGAATTATAAATTATAAATTATAAATCCATTTTTGTCAAGGGGTAATTTAATATTTCGCCAAAAATTCAACTGAATATTTTTTTAATTTTGGCATATATCTTGATAAATTACAAACATACTTTACGCTATGTGACGCAAATGATATAATACCAACAAAAACGTGGTAAGGTAGCTATGTCGGAGAGTTTTATAACACTAAAAGATACTAAGCCAGGAGATGTCGTTTTGGTTGTCGATATAATCGGTAATAGGTACGATGAAATAAAAAGAAGAATAATGGATGTCGGCATTCTTCCAGGTACTCGAATAGAAGTAGTAAAAGTTGCTCCTTTCGGGGATCCTATTCAGATAAGTCTTCTTGAATTTGACTTGGTTATAAGAAAATCAGAAGCTGCTAAAATTTTGGTTAAGTATATGTAGAGGCCTGTATGTATAATGAAAAAAGCAAGGAAATAATTCGCGTTTCTCTTATAGGAAATCCGAACACTGGGAAAACTACTCTTTTCAATAAACTTACCGGAAATGCTCAATATGTTGGAAATTGGCCTGGGGTTACTGTTGAAAAGAAAGAAGGATATATAAGAAATTCCTTTTTTCCCATAAAAGTTACAGATTTACCTGGAGTTTACTCTCTTTCTCCTTTCTCTCCTGAAGAAGTTATTACTAGGAATTTTATCCTCGAAAACAAAACAGATTTAGTAGTAAATATACTAGATGCCACTAATTTGGAAAGAAATCTCTATTTGACTATGCAAGTTTTGGAGCTTGGGAAACCTGTAATAGTTGCTTTAAATATGTGTGATATTCTAAAAAGACGAGGAAAAATAATAGATTTTTGTGCTCTCGAAGATTTACTTGGCACTCCTGTTGTCCCTATTTCTGCCGCAAAAAACATCGGAATAGATGAATTAAAGAAAAAAATCTTAGAATTCAAAAAAAATAACAAACGAAAAATTTTCAAATATAATCAAGATGTTGAATCGAAACTTTCTAAAATAAAAGATGTTTTGATAAATGCTAATGTTAAATTAGCAAACAATAGATTCATATTAGTCAAAATTCTTGAATATGACTCACTAATAATATCTTCATTAAATTTAAAACTTGAAGATATAAAAAAAATAGACGAAATAAGAGGAAATCAAAACGAAATAAAATATGAAGAACATATAACTTCTGAGAGATATAAAAAATCTTCCGGAATTTGCAAAAAATCAGTTTCAGATGTTTCTGATATCCAAAAAGCAAAAATTTCTAGAAAAATTGACAAAATAGTCACTGGAAAATACACATCCATGCCTATTTTTTTGGCAATAATGTTTATAATATTCTACATTAGTTTTGGACCTTTGGGGTCTTTTTGCCATGATATAGCAGAAAAAGTCATAGATAGTGGAATAAAGCATCCAGTTGAAATTTTGTTAGAACAACTTAAATTAAACAACGTTCTTTCAAGTTTTGTTATCGCAATAGTTACTGGAGTAGGTGAAGTTTTTGCATTTTTGCCTCAAATATTGCTTCTTCTGGGATTACTTTCAGTCTTGGAAGACAGTGGATACATGGCTCGTTCTGCGTTCATAATGGACAAAATAATGAGAAAAATAGGTCTTTCAGGAAAAGCATTTGTTCCTTTGCTCATGGGATTCGGATGCAGTGTCCCAGCTATTTTGAGTACAAGGATACTTAATAATGAAAAAGAAAAAAAATTAACTATATTCCTTATTCCTTTTATGTCTTGTGGAGCAAAAATTCCTGTTTATTTAGTATTTTTAAACGCTCTTTTCCCTGAAAAAAAAGCTCTCATGATGTTTTCAATATATCTTTTAGGAATTTTAGTAGCTGTTTTAGTGTCATTTTTCTTCAGAAAAATAGTTAAACCTAAGGAATCTCCAATGATAATGGAACTTCCTGATTATAAATGGCCGTCTATTCACAATTTGTATCTTCATTTATGGGACCAAACAAAAGATTTTCTGGAACATGTTGGAATAACTATATTGGGGTCATCAATAGTTATATGGTTTTTGCAATCTTTTGACCAAAACATGAGATTCATAGAAGATAACTCAAAAAGTTTGCTTGCTACCTTGGGAAATATCATAGCACCAATTTTTTCATTTTCGGGATTCGCAAACTGGAAATCTTCTGTCGCTCTTATAACAGGATTATTCGCAAAAGAGGCCATTATCAGTACTATGTCTATAGTTTACGGCGCTGATGGAATGAATTTAGACGAAGCAATAGTTAGCAATTTTACAAAATCTTCCGCAATTTCCATGATTATTTTCATATTACTTTATCCTCCGTGCGTTTCAGCGTTAGCGGCATTCAAGAGAGAAGCTGGAAATCTGTCATCTTTATTAGCATTTGTCTTAAATACTAGTATAGCTTTAATTCTTTCTGCTGTTATTTTCAATTTGGTAAACTTATTTTGATTATTTCTTAAAAATATTAATTAAATTATGAAATTGACTATATTTTTGAAAATATTAACTATAAAGTTGACTATACTTTTCAGAATATTTGTTACAAAATTAATGATTTTTCTAAAAAATCCTACTTTTTTGAATTTAACATCGTGCGAAGATATAATCAGGTTTTCCCCAATTTTTTTGCCTTCATATTCGTAAACTATTTTTCCAACACACTGACCTTTACATATCGGAGCCTTCAAATTTTCGAATAAAATTATGCTTCTTTTGACCTCTGAGGTGGAATTATTTTTAAATGTTCTGGAAAATGATGTAGAGCCAATAGCTTTTAAAATGTTTGGATCTCCGTTTTCTATTTTTATCTCTACTTTTTCATTGGTATCATCGAATTTTCTTATTTTTGTTTGGGAAAATCCAAAGTTGTATAGAAAAATGTGGTCATTCCAATCGTCAGGAGCATCTAGAGTAACGCAAACCAGCCGTATACCATCTTTTTCTGCGCAAGAAACAAGACATCTTCCTGCTTTTTCTGTGAATCCTGTTTTTATTCCTATGCAGTATGGATACAAATTCAACAATCTGTTGTGATTTTTCAACCAAATTTTTTTATCTGAATTTTCAAATTGAACCACAGAATATTTTTCTGAAGCTATTTTTGCAAATTTCTCGTTTTCCATAGCGTATGCCCCGAGAAGAGCCATATCCATCGCTGTAGAGTGGTGATTTCCTCTGTCTAATCCCGATGGAGTGCAAAAACAAGTATTTTTCATTCCAATTTGCTTTGCTCTTTCGTTCATTCTTTCAAGAAATTTGTCTACTGTTCCGCAAACCAAAATGGCTGCCGCATTTGCTGCATCGTTTCCTGACGGTAATAACATTCCTCGAGCAAGAGTTTCGAGATCCACTTTGTCTCCTGATCTCAACCCCATAGAAGAGCCTTCAACTCGTATCATTTCTTCAGTAATTTCCAAGCTTCTATTCCCATTTGCTGCAGATTCCTCGAGAGCAAGTAATGCAGTCATTATCTTAGTTGTGCTAGCCATGGCGAGGGGTTCATTAGGATTCTTAGACCATATGACATCTCCTGAATCTGCGCAAATTAAAACCGCAGATTTCGCCGAAACATTAAAAGATTTTATGTATGCTAAACTTGAGATTGCCAAAAAAAATAACGTAGAAACTAATCTACGTCCTATATTTATCTTCAATTTTTCCTCACAGAGATTCTTTTAAATCAATTTCTATAGAATTTTTCTTGCAAAAATAAAATATTTTATCGATAAATTCTAATGCAGTTTCCTTCAAAACAGATGCTCCACTTGTTATAAAAACTTTGTTTTTTAATCTAAACTTTTCAAAATCGAGTTCTTTAGGATTTTCCAAAATTAAAGCTTCTTTTGCCATTTTTTTAGCAACTTCAAATAATCGAACTGAATTTGAACTTTTTAAGCTTCCTATCACTAAAACTATATCAACTGAACTAGAAATTTTTATTATTTCTTCTCTTCTTTTAATGGAATCGTTGCAAATAGTATTGTAAATCCTTAAATTGGGAAACTTTTTTTTGATAAACTCACATATTTTGAAAAATTTAACTTCATCAAACGTTGTTTGAGATGCCACCACTACGTTTTGATTCAATTGTACGTTAGACAGCAAAATTTTAGCACTTTCTATACTATCAACAACGATAGCATTTTTGCATCTGCTAACTATTCCGATAACTTCAGGATGTTTTTTATTTCCAATTAGTATAAACTTTTTCTCTTGCAAATTAGATTTTTCAGCTATTTTATGTACGTTTTTTACCTTAATGCAGGTTTGATCTAAAATTTGGCAATTTTTTTCTTTTATGATTTCTAATTCTTCTAAAGTTATTCCGTGAGTTCGAGTTATTACTGTATCTCCTCTAGAAATTTCGTGAATATCTTTTATAGTGGTAATATTTTTTTTAGTTTTAATTTTTTCCATTAAAACAGAGTTATGAGCTATATCTCCAAGCACTTTGGCATCTGAATTAATACTCATAACACTATTAAATGCATTCGAAACTCCATAACAAGGGCCCAAATATTTAGATAAAATTAAAATCATTATTTTTCTCCAAACGCTTCTCCCATTTTATCCTGCGCCATTGAGACATAATCGTCATCTGCCACTATTATATGGTCTATAAAAGATACGTTCATACTTTTTAAAATAAAACTAAGTTTATCTGTGGTTCTTATATCTTCTCGAGAAGGCAAAGCGATTCCACTCGGATGATTATGAGCTAATATTATAGACGTAGCAAAATAAGCGCTTATCAATTCGACTATTTTTCTGGAATAAATTTCAACTGCATTAACACTTCCTTTGTTTATTATTCCGTCGTAAACTATTTTCCCCTTAGAATCGAAAAGCATTATCGCAACTGCTTCTTCGGTCCTTCCGTGAAATTTAAGTAACAATTTGTCGTAGCATTCTTCTAATGTTGGAACTTTTTTCCCTATAAGATATTTATCTTCTTGGTAAATCCTCGACAACTGAGGAATCATTTTAAGAAATATTGCAGAATTTTCTCCTATTCCTTCTGTTTCAACTAAAGATTTATAAGGAGCATCGAAAATAGAAGATATAGAGCCAAATTTTTCCATTAATCTATGGGCAATTGGATTAGTATCTCTTCTAGGTATAGTCCAAAAAAGAATAAGTTCTATTATTTCATGTGGTTCTAAATCTTCAATACCGTTTTTTAAAAATCTCTTTTTTAATCTTTCTCTATGTCCAAAATGCAATCAAAACACATCCGATTTCATTCCATATTTTTGAATGTACATATGCTCTGCACTAGACCAATTCCTAAATAATAACACATAACAGATGAACCTCCTGCACTAAAAAATGGCAATGTCACCCCGATAACAGGCAAAAGACTAAGACACATGCCTATGTTGAAAATGCACTGCGAAACAAGCAATCCTAAGAATCCAAAGCATGTAAACAATCCCAAATAATCTTTTGAATATTTCGATATATAAAAAATTCTCAAAATTAGCGAAAGAAGCAAAACCAAAATTAGAAAGCATCCAACAAAACCAAGCTCTTCTCCTGCAACAGAAAGAATAAAATCACTTTTTTGCACAGGAACATCTCCATATTCTACCCGACGTCCTGAAAAAATACCACTCCCTAGAAATCCCCCTGAACCTATAGAAATTTTCCCTTGAAGTTGCTGGAATCCCATTCCGTAAGGATCAGATTCAGGATTCATCATGTTTAAAATTCTGTTTTTCTGATAAGGAGCCAAAACGAAATTCCAAATCAAAGGTATAGAAACTGCAAATGAAGCTAATCCAAAAAGAAAAAATCTTGCATCTAATCCCGCGATAAATAATTCGAAAATAGCTATGCATATAAATATTATCGCAGTTCCGTCGTCTCCTTGAAGATGAGTGAGCAACACAGGAATTCCTGCATGAACAGCAAACAACAACAAAGATTTAAAATTATTCACTTTGTTTTCTTTTTTTAAAATTTCCAAATGTTTTGCAAATGAAAAAATGAATCCTATTTTCGCCAATTCAGAAGGTTGAAAGCAGAATCCTCCTGGCAACACTACCCAAGCCTTTGCATTGACTCCTGCCATTCCTTTAATTCTTGAGCCGAAAAACAGAGTATATATGATTATAAATGAGCAAAAAACAGAAATTAATATCCACATTTTTGAAACATTTCTGTAATTTACAAACTGCAAGAAAAAGGATAAAATAAATCCGAGTGCCATGGACATAAGTTGCGATTCAAAAAAATTTCCTCCTGCCCGAGCAGCACTTTTCACCAAAATTAATCCGTACGCAGATATCATTATCATTAGCATCCATAGAAATTTATCGCAGTTTTGCAACTTTTTATAAACGGTTTCTATTTTTATCACCTCTTACAAATTCGATAGGCGCAGCAATTATATCATATTTTAGACTTTTTATGTTTAAAATTCTGAAAACGAAAGTAAAGTTATAAATGCAATTTCAAACCACGAGGTATTCAATGAAATATTACATAATAAATAAAGATGTGAGCAAAATTGACGATGACATGATACGTCTGGCGGGAACTGTTCAGCTAAGAGTTTTACTAATTGCACTAAAAAATGAATCCGAAAAATTCACAGCAGAACAGATAGCTTCAGACTTAAAAAAAGATGCCAAAGATATAGAAGAAGCAGTTGAATTTTGGATTAATCTTAAAGTTATGAAATCAGAATCATCTCAACAATCTGGAATAGATTTGAATAAAATTATGAAAAGAAGAATAAGTAAAAAAATCAACAAAGAATATTTAATAAAAAGAATAGAATCAGACAAAGAAATAAATTATCTTTTGGGAGAAGTAGAAAGCATAATGGGAAGGCCTCTTTCAGGGACAGATATCTCTTTAATGTTAAGTTTAAAAGATAACGAAGGAATTCCATGTAGTGTAATACTAATGCTAGTGCAATATTGTGTTAAATTAGGCAAAGGTTCCACGAGATATATCGAAAAAGTGGGGATAGATTGGGCACAACAGGGAGTAGATTCAGTAGAAAAAGCAGAAAAAAAGATAAAATTGTTAAATAATTCGAAAAAATTATGGAAAAAATTCGAAAAAATAATCGGAATTTCTTCGAGAACTCCTACATCCAAAGAGCAAGAAACAATTCTGAGATGGTTCACAGAATGGAAATTTGACGAAGAAATGATAAAAGAAGCATACGAAAGATGCGTAAACGCAAAAGGTTCTTATATATTAAGTTATATGGATGGAATTATAAAAAAATGGAAAAAGAAAAACATTAACAGCATTTCAGATGCAAAAAAAGAAAAGCCAAGTTCAAATAGAGCAAAGTCTCCATCATACAATCTTGATGAATATGCATCATTTAATTCTCTGGACTTTTAAAACAAACCAATAAAATTCAGTTAAATTTTATCACTTTTATCCCTTGAATTTTTTAAATTTTCTGGGTCTAACATAGAAGCTATAATTTGCCCTACTTACCAATCCAGAAATTCGATTTAATAATTTATTAGTCAAGAATATACTAGAAATTGTTACAAACATTATCGCAAAAATTTTTCGCAAATTTTCACCTCAAAGTTATTTGTTTAACTCACTCAAATATAACGCTCTTCTGCCAGCGTCAGTCATCAATCCTAACGATTCTAGCTTTTTAGCTCGAAGTTTATTAAGTTCAGACCAATGGCTATTCGTGCGTCTTTTGGATATCCTTTGCAGGTGTAATTCTCCATATTTCTTGCACGTACTGTCTATCCATCCAAAGCACAACGATTCTTCAACAACTTCAGCATAAGCCAACACTCCGTTAGGACACCCTTTTCCTCTCTTGCATATCACCCAACAGAAAGATTCCTTTTCTGCATTTTTCTCAAACCAAGACCTAAGCTCCGCTCGAGTTTTCACATCTATAGGCTTGATTTCCATGCAACCACCTCAAATGGAGCGGGAAACGGGATTCGAACCCACGACATCCAGCTTGGGAAGCTGGCGCTCTACCACTGAACTATTCCCGCAAAACTTCACGATTCATCTTAGCATATAAAAAAACTATTTTCAACAAACAAACTATGATTTTAGCTAAATTAAATTTCACCAAAATCTCAAATCTAACGTTGGTTTTTTCTGACAAAAAGCAAGGATAAATATCTATTTTTGAGTCATCGACCCTATTTTGAACATTTAAAGACGAAACTAGAAATTTAGAAAAGGAACTTATAAAAGAATATTGTATGGCACACTTGTGAGCATCTTCTGCTGAAACTTTTGCAAAAACGTGAATTCTTTTGATTTTGATATTGTTAAAAATTATTCCCAGAGATTTGCAAATAAATTCCAATAAACCAACTATTTTTTTTATGATTCTGAACATCTCTTTTGCTTTTTGGAATATTTTTTCATTAAATTTGCTTTTATTTTTTTGACGCTGATAATGTCCTGATTTTTTATTTAAGTTAAAATTAAAAATCAAAAAGCTCAACACAATTTTTAACCTATTATCACGATACGAAACACACAACCCAAAAGGGATAAAAAGAAAAATTAAAAAAACAGCGAATATTATCAAAAAAATTACCAAAATCAAATGTGCAATCCTCGAAAAACGAAAAATGGAATACCAGATATTATTCTCACAGACTTATAAACCGCATTTCCTAAAATTTCCAAAGGAGCATTGAAAACTCCGATGAAAAGAAGAATACACAAAACGATGGATATCGTAAAGTAGTTCTTATAATACTTGGGCAAAAACCTGCTTGGAATAAAAGCCTCGCAAATTTTGAACCCATCAAGAGGAGGAACTGGCATCAAATTGATTACTGTCAACACAACGTTAATTTCAATCAAATAATTTACGAATTCCATAAACCAACTTAGATTCAATCCTTGGAGAACTTTCAAAATTGTCAAAATATTAAAGACTATTCCTAATAAAACCGCAGAAAAAAAAGTAAAAGCAGGTCCAGATAGACAGATTAGAACATACTCACTTTTGGTGCCAGGTTCCGCAACAAAATATGGGTATCTTTTTGACCAACCATATCCAAACAAAAGCATAAAAAGAGCTCCAATGGGATCAAAAAAATCGAATAATGGATAAGATCTTGCATTAAATTTCATTCCTGAAAAAACATGAGACATCCAGATGTGAGATATTTCTCTCCAAGGGAGAAAAAACACTATGGCAACCACAGAAGCACATAATCTAGCTGTGATAGACATAAAACTAATATCTGAATCTAAAAACCACAAACCAAACATTTATAACCCCTACAAATAAGTCATATGATTGTAAACTTTTAAAGTTATAAAATCAATAAATTTTCACCAATACAATCTAATTTTTACAGTAAATGAAAAAATTCAGATTGAGAATCTATTATTTTTTCATTTTTTTCATGAAATAACCTGTGATATCTTCCCTTGTTATCTTCTTCTCTTGCATTAACGTTATCTGCAAGCATAATTTGTAACATATTGATAAGTTGAGACTTTATTTTTGAATCTTCTATAGGAAATAAGACTTCCACTCTTTTATCTAAATTTCTTCTCATGAGATCAGCACTTCCTATATATACCTTATTGTTCCCTGCATTTTCAAAATAAAAAATTCTACTATGTTCTAGTAATCTGCCTACAATACTGCGAATTCTTATATTTTCACTCATTTTTTTGACTCCAGGAATCAAACCACAAATTCCACGGACTATAAGATTAATTTTGACCCCACAATTCGAAGCTTCATATAGTTTGTCTATTATGCTTTTGTCTAAAACAGCATTTACTTTTATAACTATCTTGCTTTTTGTTCCTTTTTTAGCATTCTTTATCTCGTTGTCTATCATATCAATAATAAATTTTCTAGTTCCTTGAGGAGAAACAATCAGTTTTTTATAATTTTTGTTTTCTGAATATCCAGTCAAAAAGTTAAAAAGATTAGATACATCTTCTCCTATTTTTTTGTTGCAAGTGAATAATCCAATGTCAGTATAATATTTCGACGTAATATCATTATAATTTCCTGTCCCCAGATGTATATATCTTCTTATATTACTTCCTTCTTTTTTGACTATCATTATAGCTTTGCAATGAATTTTATATCCCGGGATCCCGTGAATAACGTGGCATCCACCTTTTTCAAGTTTCTGAGCCCAAAGAATATTATTTTCTTCGTCAAATCTCGCTTTCAATTCAACAAAAGCAGTAACTTGTTTGCCGTTTTCAACTGCTTCAATAAGCGCATCAATTATAGGAGAGTTCCCTGATACTCTGTATAAAGTCTGCTTAATAGCTATCACATTTGAGTCAACAGCTGCCTGTTTAACAAACGATACTACTGCATCAAAACTTTCAAATGGGTGACAAACTAGAACATCTTTGCTTCTAATTAAATCAAACAATTTTCCTTCAGGGACATTTTCAAAAATTGAAACAGAATGCTGCTTTTTAAATTTAAGATCCTCACTCCATGGTTCTCTGTAAAATTTAGATAAAAAACTTAAATCTATGGGGCCTGATTCTTCATATATGTCATATTTCTTCACTTTAAGATTTTTAGCCAAAAATTTCTTTATATTCTTATTTCCTCTATTAGATATCTCTAACCTAACAACGTCTCCTCTGCGACGCTTTTTTATAGTTTTTTTAACTTCCTGAAGAAGACTTTCTCCCTCTTCACTCACATCTAAGTCAGAATTTCTGGTAATTCTAAAAACTCTAGACGATTTAACCTCGTAAAGTTCGAATATATTGTGAATCTCACTTATAATTAAATCTTCAATAAGAACATAATAATCACTAATTCCAGGCAATTTAATATAACGAGGCAAAACGCTTGGAATTGAAACAACTCCAAACAATTTGTTATCTTTTTCATCTGCTAGCTCAACAGCAATGTTCAAATTTCTTCCCACAACAAACGGAAAAGGTCTTCCATAACCAATCGCAAGTGGAGTCAAAACAGGATAAATTTTATTTTTAAAATACTCTTTCAAAAAAACTTTCTGAGAATCTTCTAATTCTCGCATTGACAAAAATTTTATATCGAATTTTTTCAATTTTGGAAGAATAAATCCGTTGTAACATCTGTACTGTCTTTTGGAAAATTTATGTATTTTTTTCTCCAATTTTTTAAATATTTTTTTAGGTTTCATCCCAAAAACATCTTTTTTGTCAGAATTTTTATCTATTCTTTTTATTAATCCTGAAACTCTAACCATGAAAAATTCATCAAGATTCGAAGAAGATATTCCCAAAAATTTTGCACACTCCAAAATAGGATGACTAGAATCATTTGCCTCTTCTAAAATCCTATGATTAAACTCCAACCAACTTAACTCTCTATTATTGTACATAAATTTATTTTTTCTACTCAAAAGTATTCACCTCGATTTTGGTAATATTACACAAAATAAATACAAGTTATTTTGCACATTATATTTCTTTTCACGAATAATGTCAACATACAAATTAGGATTCCGAAGATATAATAGAAATAAATTTTTTAAAATATTCTGGAAGTTCGCTCGAAAACTCAAGCATCTCGCCAGTCACAGGATGCTTAAATTTTATCTTTCTTGCGTGAAGACATTGACCACATAAAAAATCAGGGTCATTCTTAGCTCCATAAAGAGAATCTCCTGCCAAAGGATGCCCCATATTCGACATATGGACGCGAATCTGGTGAGTTCTCCCAGTTTCAAGAGAAAACTTCATATAAGAGTATTTTTCATAAAACTTGATAACTTCATAATATGTAACAGCATTTTTAGAATTTTTATCAGTAACTGCCATTTTTTTTCTATTTTTCGGGTCCCTTCCTATAGGCAAATCGATTTTTCCAGACAAAAATTTAGTATTTCCGTGCACAATTCCAACATATTCTCTTTTCACACTTCTATTTTTTATCTGAAAAGCTAAATTTTCATGCACAAAATTATTTTTAGCTATCAGAAGCAAACCACTGGTATCTTTATCCAATCTGTGAACGATTCCGGCCCGAAATTTACTATTAACATCAGAAAGTTCGGAAGTATAGAACATTAAGGCGTTTACCAAAGTGTCATCATAATGGCCAGGGGCAGGATGAGTCACCATCCCCTTACTTTTGTCCACAACCATCAAATGTTCATCTTCATAAACTATACTAAGAGAAAAGTCCTGCGCCACTACGTCTTCTACGCCTTTATTCTCGCAAAACGAAAAAACAACGTAATCTCCCGGCTTTGTAATATACTTTTTGTTGGCTAACTTCTTATTTACCAAAACATGACCAGATTCTATGAATTTAGCCACAAATGACCTACTGAAACGAGAAAATTTTCTGGAAACGCAAACGTCCAATCTAACATTAGATTCAGAAGCAGAAACTACAAAATCCAGAGATTTCATAAAGAACGCAAACTACGTTCATCCTTAGGATTTGTAGCACTCCTGCGTCTTGCATTTCCCCTTCTTCTTCCATCAACCCTATTACCAATACTAAACACATCCCTGGTATCAAGAACATATCTAGCATGAGGGTCGCCAACCAAGCTCACAACTTTCTCTGAGATTTCTCTCATTCTCAAATCGTCCATCTGACTCTTCTCATGATCATATCCAAGCAAATGAAGCAAACTATGAGCAGTCCAGTACATAATTTTTCCCTCGAAAGATGAATTGTCAATCTTTATCTCTTCAGCAGCTTTCTCCACAGAGAGGAATATGTCTCCTAAAATTTTCGCCCCAGTACCAGGATTAATTTCATAATTTCCATCTTTTGAAGTAGGAAAAGATAGCATATCAGTCGGGTAATCCTTACCCATATATTGCTTATTCAGACTCTGTATATATAGATTATCAACAAACACGACACTGATATCCGCCGAATGACCAAATTCCTCATTTTCCAAAACAGAATTGCAAATTCTACGAACAAGTAAATTCAATCCAACAGGAATATCAACTTTATTTTGTTTATCCACAATCGTAACCCTATAAATATTTGCCACAAAAATCCTCCACTAACGCTTAGAAAACTGTGGACGTTTACGAGCAGCTTTCAACCCGTATTTCTTACGCTCTTTCATCCTCGGATCTCTAGTGAGATATCCATTAACTTTCAAATCATGGCGGTATTTATCAGAATCAAGAGAATTCAAAGCTCTGGAAATCCCATGCCTAATTGCTCCTGCTTGGCCCGAAAGACCACCTCCGTAGACATTACAAATAATATCGAACTTCTTCGAAACTTCAAAGAGCTCCATAGGCTGCATGACAACCATTCTCAAAGTCCTCGAGCCGAAATACTCTTCTATACTCTTACCGTTAACTTTAATATTTCCCTTTCCCAAAATAAGTCTGATTCTTGCAACAGCCTTCTTTCTTCTCCCAGTGCTCGAAGAGCAAGCATTATTAACATATTTCATTACGCTATCCTTACCTTTCTAAAATTTGTCCAAGATTTCAATTTATCAGCATCTTTTACGTCACTGCCGACATGAAGAGACAATCTCTTCATTTGAGCTCTCCCCAAAGTATTAGAAGGCAGCATTCCTTTTACCGCCAACTCTACTACTTTACACGGATTATTCCTTCTCAAATCTGAATATTTTATAGTTTTCAAGTGTCCGATATAACCAGTGTGCCTGTATCTTTTTTTATTATCCCATTTTTTTCCAGTTAAAACCACTTTATCGCAATTTACAACCGTGACAAAATCTCCGCAATCAACATTGGAAACAAAAATCGGCTTAACTTTACCACGCAATATTGAAGCCACCTGGGCAGATAATCTTCCCAATGGAAGCCCAGAAGCATCAATAATATATCTTGTTCTGGAAATTCTCGAACGATTAGGCATAAAAGTCCTTGACATTGTATTAACCCCCTCAATCTCAATGAGATTGGATTTTATAACGATAACAAAAGTTTGTCAAGCACTTACAAATAAATAGAGCTACTAAAAAGAGTTTAAACTAATATGCAGCGTCAAAAAAACAAACACTTTCTCCGGTTATACCGGAGAAAATTCATAAAAATTCTTAAGCGCAACATAAATAACGTAATTACCATATACTCGAACTTTTTAATTTTTTGAAATTCCCCTGAGCTTTTTCTACAGCTGATTTTCCAACTATCTTATCACTAAATCCTTCTTTTCTCGCGTAGCTCTCAGCACCATCAAGACTTCTAAATCCCCTTAAATACTCTCCGGTGCGGTCATCAATTACATAATACTTACTTTCCCAAAAATGTCCGTCAGAATTATCACAAACTCTTCCACCTGCAACTTGATTTTCTAAATTATCTTTATCAATTTTTTGAATCATAATTAATCATCTCCTTTTTGAAAAAGATGATTTAATTGTACCATATAAACAAAATTAAGTCAATTTTTAGTTTTTTTTATTTATATGACCAATAAACTAAGCAAAAAAACACCGTCACAAGACGGTGAAATCAACTAGCATATACCAACAATCTATATCTAGAGAGTTTTTTCCTTTTTGGCATCATTATTTAAACTTTTGTCATCTTTGACATCTTTGTTATCTTTATTGTTTTTGTTTTTAATTTCTTTGCTTTTAAAAAGTTTTGGCAAATTCTTCCTGATTTTTCCTAAAAAAATCTCTTCCAGCAGCAAAACACCTGTTGCTATCTTGCCATAGTGATCCTTAAAAATCTTTGAAGCCCCCGAAGCTTTGGGATTGAAATCATTCTTGTTGATATTATCCACGGGAACAACTTCGCCTATATCCTGCAAATCCCATCCAACGAATTTTTTTGACTTTTTATCGAATAATGCAATTTTTTTCAATAAATTCCTGTGACCATATTCATATGGCAAATAATATTTAACCCCTTCCATGCTTTCGTTGTCACTTAAAAAGTTTGTCGAATAAACAATTAGATTGTCATCTTGTCCATTCTTAATTTTATTTGCAATAAAATCAAGAACACCTTTATCTGAATTTGGGTTCAAACCGACAACAACAATAACATCATAATCTTCTACCTTAAAATTTCCCTCACAAAGTTTTTCAAAACTATTACCCTTTTCAACACTACTAACTTTATCACAAAGAAGACGCGTTATTTGCGCACCACCGAATCCCTGAACAGGACTATTACAAAAAACTTTCTCGTTGGGAAACTTTTTACTTTCTTCCAACAAAAGTTCATTACCAAGAATAGCATTCGAAACTGATTTGGTTAAACTAGAACCTGAACCATCCAAAACCAAAATGTTCAAAGGTTTTTGAATAATTCCCACACCTGCTTCGAGCGCTGGATCAAAACCCGACCCTTTCTCTAGTTCATCGATTTCTTTTTTTGGAACTAATTTTTTTTCATCTTCAAAATCAAAATCTTCATTTTCTTTCATAAAACACAACTCCATTTCTTAACAAATTTTAAAGCCCAAACATTCCCCTCATTCTACCACATTATTGATAAAAAAACAAGAAAAATTCAAACAATTTTTTGTTTGAACTTTTTCTCATCAAAATATATCTCTTACTATTTAATCTCTACTTTAGCACCTTCAGCTTCAAGTTTAGACTTCATTTCCTCAGCAGATTTCTTATCAACTTTCTCTTTCAACGCCTTCGGAGCTCCATCAACCAAGGCTTTAGCTTCTTTTAATCCTAAACCAGTGATTTCTCTGACAACCTTGATGACCTTAATTTTTTGTGCACCAGCCTCACTCAAAATGACATCAAATTCTGTTTTTTCAGCAGAAGGAGCAGCACCTGCATCAGCAGAAGAAGCAGGAGCAGCGACAGCAACGGAAGCAGCAGCTGAAACTCCAAATTTCTCCTCACAAGCCTTAACCAACTCACTCAACTCAAGAACAGTTAAATTTTCAATTTCCCCAAGTATTTTTTCAATTTTTTCAGACATTTAAATTCCTCCATTATTCTTTTTTTTAGAAATTTCAGACAACACAATAACCAACGAACGATTCAAATTATTCAATACACAAGCAAAATTTACAATCGGAGTGTTAAATCCACGCAAGACATTTGCAATAAGCTGTTCTTTGCTGGGCAATTTTGCGAGAGACTTAATACTAGACTCGTCAACTTTTTCTCCTTCAACAAATCCAGCTTTAATTTTATAAAAATCATTAGATTTTGCAAAATCGCACAAAATTCTCGCAGCATCCGAATAACTCGACTTGCTAGTAGCAACCGCAGTAGTTCCAGTTAGAAAATCATCTAACCCATTTATTCCAGCCATCTCAAGAGCTCTT
>CAMHLN010000005.1 GCA_946186155.1 uncultured Clostridia bacterium
AGCTTAACACAAAAACTTTAGAAAAACAACTCATAAAAATCCCCCAAAATTAAATATTATTTAGACAACTTGCTAGCGCGACAATCCACGGCCAAAAATTTTGACTAACGATTGCTCAATATCTTTTGAAATCTCACAATTACGCACATCTATGGTAGAAAATACCGAATCAAATTTTTTATCATCAATTTTTTCGTCATACCAGTTTTTTACGATGTGGTAATTCTTTAGATCTTCTTCGCTAGCCATTGGCCCCATCAAATCAGGACGAGAAAAATAAAAATCAAGAGCCAAATCAAATATTTGCCGAAGCAGATACTTTTTTGCTTCACCTAGACTATTGCATTTTTCCTTTATTTCGTCAAATTTAACACAAGCATACTCCATTTCATAATTAATCTGAACACCTTCTCCCAAATCCACTCCAAAAGAATTATCATTAATCTTGATTTTAGAAAAACATTCCAGCAATTTAGACTGAAGTTTTTCTATGAAATTTTTTTCGTCTTCTGCGGAAACAACACAATTTTCATATTTGCGCTCATTATCATTAAACTCAACTTCCTGTATGGAAACAACTCCGTTATCCATAGCTTTAACACTTAAAGGGCACAAACCTAACATAAGAGCAAGAGTAGCAATTTTTTTAATTTTGTCCATAATAGACCTCCATTCAAAGATTATACATTAAATAAAACAAAAATCAAGTGTGCAAAAAAAACTCACACTTGATTATTATAACATAAACCAAAATAAAAACAATATATATTTTACTCACTGAATATAAATTTTCATTTATTTACTCCAAATCCATTCAAAAATGTCTCGAATGCATCTTTGAGACTTATCCCCTTTTTACGTAGTTCTTCATTTACAACTCTCTCCTCGTGTTTAAATTCTAATTTACGGAAAAAATCTGAAATTTTTCTATCGTAATCACTAATTTTTATACCGTAATCACTTTTTGGATTAGTATTAGCTCCTATAAAAAAAGACAGAGAATTTATAGAAAACTCTTTAAGATCACAATTTAAAACTTTTGGTGCATCGTAAATTTTAGAAGCACCCATTCCATCAAAATAATACATTAATGGTATGCTTAAAAAATCTTCCATTGATTTCAAAGCATTTTTTGGATCCTTCAAATCGATACCATCTAGCGTTCTATTTTTAGCCTCAAATGAACTCATAATTTTGCTCCTAGTCCAAAATAAAAAGGCTGATGAAAGATCACACACAACCCATTTTTCCATTTTTTTACCCTGAATTTCAACTTCACGCTTATAAACCACAACGCTGTGACCATTTTTTTGGTCACCAAATTTATCCAATAACACAACTCCACTCACTATTTTATCTCTCTCAAGCAATCTGAGAACATATGAAGAAAATGCTATACACTCAGTAGTTTTCGCATTTTTTACCATACCGGACATATTGTCCACAAGTTTGTTTATAGGTTCTTTCAAAGGAATTGGCTTTGCATTCTCAGGATTAGCAACTTTTGAAAGTACAGGTTCGTAATTTTTTTCAAACAAATTTTTTATTTCTTGGCAAAATGGAACAATTTCAGTCGTAGACATAGTTACTCCACACATACGAGCAAGTACACCAGCATTTGCAGAACTTAAAAACAAAAACAACGAAAGTGCAGTAGACAAACATGACTTTTTCATAATAACTCCTTTAAATATGTAAAATGTTCGTCAAAATAACTAGACGAACAATGGCACGCCTGAAGGGATTCGAACCCCCGACCTTTTGGTTCGTAGCCAAATACTCTAATCCACTGAGCTACAGGCGCAAAACTCTCGTATTCTAAAGTTGATAAATAAAAAAGTCAACTGTACAAATGCGTTTTTGATAAAATTTTCTTTAATTAAAATCAAGAAAGGTGATAGTTAACAAGAAAATATAAAATTTATGTTTCAATATGGTTATGTGATAGTTTGTGAAGTAATCCTTAAAAAATGTAAATTTTTTTGGTATATTGACATTTACTAGGGAAAGATATAACATAGAGCGTAGTGATGTGAAATTTATTTTGATTGGGATTGTTGTGTCAGATAAGATTAAAGATATAATGAAGGAAAATGTAGATAAAATCAACGGTATGATAGATGTCAATACTGTTGTTGGGAGTCCTATAAAAATTAATGACAAAGTGACTATAATACCTGTGTCGAAGATATCATATGGGTTCGGAACTGGTGGGGCTGATTTTCAGAATAAGTCAAATCCTACTGACCCTTTCTTCGGTGGGGCTTGCGGCACAGGAGTTAGTATATCTCCTGTCGGATTTTTGACAGTTTGTGATGAAAATGTCACTTTTTTGCAAGTTGAATCTTTCCATGGAGCTCTTGACAGACTTATTGCTATGGCGCCAGATATAGTTAACAAAATTTCGAATTCTATAAAAAATCGAAATAAAGATAAAAAAGATAGTTAGTTGCATGAGAATTTTAGATAACATTTTTTCTCCCGAAGATTTGGCTAGACTAACGGTGGATGATTTAAAAACTCTTTCCTCTGAAGTTAGACGTGAAATTGTGTCGTTAGTGTCTCAAAATGGTGGGCATTTGTCTTCAAATCTTGGTTCTGTTGAATCAACTATAGCATTGCTCAAAGTTTTCGGAGATAAAAGTAACTCAATAATTTGGGATGTCGGTCATCAATGTTATACATATAAGGTATTAACGGGTAGAAAAGATAGAATTCACTCTTTGCGTAAAAAAGGAGGATTGTCAGGTTTTACGAATCCCGAAGAATCTGATTATGATTTTTTCAAATCTGGGCACGCGGGAAACTCAATTTCACTGGCTATTGGAGTTTCTAAATTTAAGAAAAATTTCCAAAAAGATGGTAAAGTCATAGTTTACATAGGAGATGGTTCTATGACTTGCGGTTTGTCTTATGAAGGACTCAACAATAGTTATGATGCCAGCAACTTAGTCATAATTTTAAACGATAACTCTATGTCGATATCCAAAAATGTGGGGTCTATTTCGAAGTATTTGTCAAAAATAAGGACTAGTAATACATATTTGAGTGCTAAGAAAATTACCAAAAAAGCTCTTGGGAATCTTTCGTTTTTAGGGAAAAGTATAGAGAATATATTTTCAAAGTTGAATTTAAAGATACGAACTTTTATTTCCAAAGAGGGAAGTTTTTTCGAAAATCTAGGGTTTCGATATTACGGTCCAGTTGATGGACATGATATTTCTAAAATGATTCAAGTTATGAATATAGCAAAAAAAGCAGATTTTCCCGTTTTGATACATATTGTTACTGAAAAGGGCAGAGGATACTCTTTCGCAGAGAAGAATCCCGAGAAATTTCACGGAATTTCCAAGTTTGACATCAAAAATGGAGTTTGTCAGAATAAAAACGAGAAAACTTTTTCTGAAGTTTTCGGAGAGTTTATGTGTAAATGTGCGTCAAAAAACAAAATGATTTATGCTATTACCGCTGCGATGGAAAAAGGAACTGGGCTTAGTAAATTTGCAAAGAAATTCCCGAATCAATTTTCTGATGTTGGAATTGCAGAATCTCATGCAGTTTCTTTTGCTGCAGGGTTATCTGCAGTAGGATACATCCCAATTTTTGCAGTTTATTCCACTTTTTTGCAACGAAGTTTCGACCAATTAATTCACGATGTTTCTATGCAGAACTTGAAAGTTGTGTTTGCAGTAGACAGAGCAGGATTCGTGGGAGAAGATGGTGAATCTCACCAGGGAATTTTTGATATTGCAATGTTTAACTCAATGCCTAACGTAGAGTGTTATTCTCCCGCATTTTTTGACGAATTGGAGTCATGCTTGAGTATTGCCATTTCATCGAAAAAATCTACATGTGTTCGTTATCCCAAAGGAAATGAACTTTTCAAGCCAAATTGGATTAACTCTGAATTTAAAGATTTCGATTTTTATGGAACTAATAAAGATATTCTTTTGGTTACATACGGAAGAATTTTCTCTTTTGCATCCAAAATTTTAGATGATTTTCCTGAAAAAATTAGTATTCTTAAGCTAAATAGGATAATTCCTATTCCAGAAGAATCTGTTTTGCGGTCTTGTAATTTCAAAAAAATTATTTTTTTCGAAGAATCTTATAAATCAGGGTCTGTATCTGAAAAATTTGCGTATATGCTTTTGATTAATAGATTCAAAGGAACGTTTAAGTCAGTTTCAATCAAGGGATTCGTCAAGCATGCTTCAATGTTTGAACAACTCAAATATTCCAATTTAGACTACAACGGGATGCTAGAAATTATTGATAATTTATGATAAAGTCCTTCCAAAAATTGATTTTTGGTGTCAGTTTATTATTTGGGTAGTTCGTATAATAAAAAAATAATTCAGTTTTTTATAATATACATATTGCATATTTTTTTTATTTGTTGTACTATGCATCCATGTCATGCAAATTCAATGCGCAATCATATTAATTAAAGGAGGTGAATGCCGTGTGAGTGGATAGATTTTTATCGAATTTAATTTTTGTGAGGTGAAGTATATGGAAAGAAAAAAATTCAGTAAATTTTTTAGTTTTATCAGTAATTTTTTGAAAGTTTCATTTTTATCCGCCATCGTGGCATTAGGTTTTTCTTACAATTCATCTGTCAAAGCAGCCGATTTATTTGACCCACCGTCAGCAAGTCAATACACCAAAAAAGATACTGATACTATACCGCAGAATTATATAGATCAAGGATATACTTTTTATAAGATAAACGGCAGTAATGTTGTATATGCTGCAAAAACGGATGGATTATCAGATGGTCAAAACGTAGACGCCGATGCGATTATCTTAAGTGGCAGTGAATCATCTGTTAAGGTGTTTGATAAGTTTGAGGCTCCAATACCTAATGCGACTAATAATGGAAAGGCGACTTGCAACGTAAAAACAATTTCTCAAGGATTATTGGAACAAGTTCCCGCAAATGCGGAGTTGGAAGTAGAAAATATAGCGAATGTGATTGAAAATTCAAAGAACAATTTTAACAATTCGAATAAAGGTACGGTTTATTTAAAAATAGATCCAAGTAGTGTTGAGACATTAAACGCTAATATTAAAGCTTGGGCAAAAGCAATAAACGCTCAAGATGCAACTGTAACTCTAAAAGATCTTGGAGCACAATATGTTAGTTATAAATCAGGGGATAAGTTGTCCGATGTTAAATCAAAATTAACTTTTAGCCCTGCAGAATCTTTGGGCGAAGGAACTTGGACTGTTACAAGTGATAAGGGCGCAATAACAGATACAATTCAATCAGGTACCCAGAAATTAATTTTTTCTTTTGAAGTTACACCAGGTAAGGGATATGGTTACAAAGATACTTCAAATATTGAAATAAACTTAAAAGAAACACAAGAAGGAACTCAAACACCTTCAGTTAGCAAATCAAAAATTGTCTATACAGCTAAAAAGACTACTTGGAAAGAATTAATCAATGAAGCAGGAGTTACTCCAAGTGAAAAAGAAGCAAAAGGACATTGGACTATAACAAAAAAAGATGGAACAACAACTTACTACGATCCAACTAGTAACGAAGCTGGCAAAGATGGTAGTAAATCTATCGAAAGTGGAATTAGTGAAGTAGTATTTAATTATGTCCCTAAAAGTGATTCAGAAGATTCTTATAAGGCAACTAGTATTACGGTGACTCTTGTGGAAGGAATTTCATGCAAAGATTTCAACATTAAGGCAAATGTTTCAGGAAATAATCCAACTCTCAAAGATGTTCAATTACCAAGTGGAAGTGATACGAAAGTAGTGGATGGCAGTGGTAGTCCGGTATCTGGAACATGGAAATGGTCTGATGAGTCAAAAAGTGTTGCAAAATTTGAAAATACTGGCTGCGAAGCTGTTTTCACTCCAACTGATACAGCAAAATATCCTACTATCACTAAGAATTTCAAAGTTTATAATTTAGGAAAAAAACAAACGTTTGGAGACCATACTTTTAGTGTTTCTGGTGATGGAGTTACGAGTGGAACTGTTAGTGGTAAAGGAATCACATGGATTCGCGAATCATCAGGAGGAACAGCAGCTTGGTATGGATTTGACAATTCTGACGGAATACTTCCAGAAGGTGCTACTGTTGCAGTGAGATGGATAGGAGCAAAAGAGAATCCTGAAGAATATGCAAAATATGTTGAGGAAGCAAAAAGAACAGGCAAACCATTTGAAGACAATAAACTATGGGTTTTCGAAGTTAGAGCTTTTGATTCTGACATGAATGAGATCAAAGATTTCGGCAAAGATGAAGGCGGAAATCCTAAAAAAATAAAGTTCTATATAGAATCCGGAGACGATTGGGATTCAGATGACGTCATTGCGTTTTTCGTTGATACCGAAGGAGGAAATCCGGAGCTTTGGGATGTATCACTAGAGACAAAAAGTATAAATGGCGAGGAAAAAGAATTTATAGTAGCAAAATTGAGCCATTTGTCTGTTCACTTTGTTGGAGATGAAAAGAAAGCACAAGATGTTTTAAGTGATTTGCAAAAGGCAGCAAGTGATGCTGGAACTAAATACAAATTGGAACATCCAGAAGCAAGTTTGCAAGATTTACAAAAAGTGCAATTTGAAGCTATGCAAAAAGCTTACGAACAATTATCTGATGATGATAAGAAGTTAGTTGCAGATTATGCAGAATTTTTACAAAAATCGGAATCAGAAGATTCTGGGAACTCTTCAGATAATAAAGTAACTCCACAGAGTGATAGTTCATCATCTGGTTCTTCAAGTAGTACCCAAAAGAGTACGACTTCTTCTAGCCCATCTACTACAACTTCTTCGTCTAAGATAAAAACAGGATCTGACGTATCTAATCTTATGTTCTTAATGCAATATGTTTTTGGAACTTCTCTCGGAACAGCAATTATAAGCAGAAAAAAGAAATTTGATTAAATTTTAATCTAACAAATTTCCCCGATTTTCTCGGGGAATTTTTAAATACATAAATATCATAATTTTTTGTGTTCCAATTGATTTTTGCATAATTTTCTTGAATTTCTTTTGAACTTATGATAAACTCTAATGAAATTATTTTAGTGCCTTAGTGCCTTAGTGCCTTAGTGCCTTAGGAGTGGTTTTCATGAAAAATAATAAATTTATAGCATTAGTAGCAATTTTATCACAATTAACAGGAATATCTGCAAAAGCAGCTGACACACCAAAGGTTCCTTCCGATTCTGTTAAAACAGCTGAAAGTAAAAAATCTAAAAATCCAAATAAGCAGAAGGCTGATACACCAAAGATTTCTTCCGATTCTGTTAAGACAGCTGAAAGTGAAAAAACTAAAACTCCGAGTAAGCAGAAAAAGAAAAAAATGGAAAATCGTAATGATGTGTCATCAGAAGGAGGATATGAGAATTTGTATCCTTACGGTTTGTGGGGATTGCATGAGATTTTATCTCTTTGTGGGGGAGATAGTTGGTGGAAGTATCCTTCGTATTTGTCAGTTTTGAAGAATCTTGTTAGATTGTTCTCAAGTGAGGAAGACGAAAGTATGGATACACAATTAAAAAAAATGGAACAACAAGCTTCAGAATTGAAGAAACAAGCTGCAGAATTGAAGAAACAAGCTGACAAACAAGAGGCAGATGAAATAAAGAAATATTTTGGGCAAGATGCAAGCGTTGAAGATATTAAGGGAAAAATTAAAAAAATTCAGATGAAGATTAAGAAAAAAGAAAATAAAAGAAATCTTAAAATTAAAATTTTAACTGAACTTGATGATAAATTGGAACTAACCGCTGCAATGTATCAATTAGCACATAAAATTCCTGCCGAAATTGTTATTTCGTATATTATAAGTGCTGTGAATATGAATAATAAAATTATAAATATTAAAAAAACATTTAATAATAGATATAAAAAAGATAGTCCATATGATTCATATGGAATTTATGATGTTGTTAGTGTAGATAGGGATGTAGTGAAGGATGCATTACCAAAAAATGTTAAAGGATTCGCAAACCGTTCACTTGAAGAGTTGAACAAACATATTGACAAATTGCAGTTTTTTTTAATATTTAATTCGTCAGGTGATTGTAGAGGAAGTGTATTGGTATCCCTGGTGTGTTGTCGAAATTTGAGTTTTGCGGAGGAGTGTATTAAATCGGAAGCAAAAAATGTAAGGAATCCATCTTCATGGAATCCATTTTGGAAAATGTTTATAGGCTCAGCTGCTAGTAGTTACATATTTTTCGAGTGCGATATAGACGAAATTAAAAACGGTGACAATAAAAGCAGTGAAAGCGATTGAAGAATAAGATTGAGATTTATCCTATTGACATTCAGGGACGTAAGTAATAGAATCGTTCCTACGTCCTTACCCTCTGTTTGGGGGTCTTAGTCCGTGAGGAGGTGATTATGTGAGTAGTAGTATGAAGTCATACGAATTGTTTTTAATATTTTCGATGAATTTGAGCGAGGAAGATAGAGACAATTTGATAGGTAAGTTTTGTGATATAGTGAAATCGGACGGTCAGGTTGATAACGTGGATAAATGGGGAAGGCGTCGTTTGGCGTATCCGATTCAGAAGCAACATGAGGGATTTTATGTTATTGTGAGTTTTCAGTCTGGCAGCAAAATTCCTGCTGAGGTAACCAGGGTTGCTGGAATAACTGACGGAATTTTGCGCAATTTGTTGGTTGTCAAAGAGAAAGAAGAGTAATTTGGAGGAATAATGCTTAATCATGCTATTTTGATGGGAAGATTGACTGCCAATCCTGAGTTGAGGCACACATCTAGCGATATTCCTTTGTGCAAATTTTCTATTGCTGTTGATAGAGACTACTCTGCTGGTGGTTCAGATAAACAAACAGATTTCATAGATATTATCGCATGGAGGCGTACTGCAGAATTTGTGTCACAGTATTTCAAGAAGGGAAACGCTATCGTTGTTGATGGCCGAATTCAAACGGGTTCGTTTGAAAAAGATGGCATAAAAAGAAAAACATTTGAAATAGTTGCAAATAATGTTTATTTTGGTGAGTCTAAAAAGAGTTCGTCGAATTCTTCAGAGTATGATTCCGAAACTTCTGTAGAAAAAGATGTTTCGTCCTACTCTAACGATGTTTCATTTGATTCAGATGACGACGATGATGATTTGCCGTTTTAATGATCTAATAATTTGGAGGTGATTTTTTGGACACAAATAAAGAGCAGGTTGCTCAACAGAATGAAAACAAAGAAGTTCGCCCTTTTATGAAAAAGGTTGTTAGAAAAAGAAAGCAATGCCCGTTTTGCACTGATAAATCTCGAAAGATAAGCTGTAAAGATTTCATGAGACTTAGAAGATTTATATCTGAGCGTGCGAAAATACTTCCTCGAAGAGCTACTGGTGTTTGCGCTTTGCACCAAAGAGATCTTTCGTTGGCTATAAAAAGAGCAAGAATTTTGTCTTTGTTGCCATATACAAACGCTTAGAATTTTTTTGTAAAAAGTAATCTTTTTGGCTAAAAAACATTGACATTCTGAAACTTATGTTTTACAATGTCAGAGTTTTTGGGACGTTAGCTCAGTTGGTAGAGCGGTCGGCTCATAACCGATTGGTCGTAGGTTCGAGCCCTACACGTCCCACCAGGGTTTTTGATTGAATTTGCTCTTCAGATATTTTAAAATGATTATTGTCTCCTCAAAAAGAGACAGTAGTTTTTTTATTTATTAAAAGGAGATTTATTGAATTTTTTTATTTTTACATTAGGATGCAAAGTTAATAGCTGCGATTCTAATGAAGTTTATTCTCGTTTGGTTTCAAGGGGATTCAATTTTACTTCTCCCGAAGAGGCTGAAGTGATAATTGTTAACTCTTGTGCTGTAACGTCCGAAAGTGTAAGAAAAACAAGGCAAAATATAAATAAATTTAGAAAAATTAATAAAAAAGCTTTCATTGCACTCATAGGATGTGCTTCAATTCTTGAGCAATTTACCAAAAATCGAAATTTAGATTTAATTTCCAACAAAGACGAAATTGTTGACAAAATAATTATAAAATTTAATTTAGAAAATAAACAAATAGATAATAAATTTTTGATTGTTTCTGGAGAAAAAACAAGGGCATTTATTAAAATCGAAGATGGATGTGAAAATTTTTGTTCATATTGCATAATTCCATTTACCAGGGGGAAAATAAAATCCAAACCCATTGAGGAGATTGAATTTGAATGTAAAAAAATTCATGAATTGGGTTTTAAAGAAATAGTTTTAACAGGTATAAATTTGGGAAAATATGGCAAAGATATTAATTCCAATTTACTGAAAGCTATAGAAGTGGTAAGAAAATTTTTTAAACGAATAAGGTTGAGTTCTCTTGAGCCTGATGTTATTGACAAAAATTTTATTGATAATATATCGTGTTTTGAAGAAATTTGCCCTCATTTTCATCTGTCTCTTCAAAGTGGAAGCGACAAAATTTTGCGCCTAATGAATAGAAAATATGATTCAGAATTTTACTTAAATTTAATAGATAATATTAGGAATAAATTTAAAGATGTTACATTTGCTACCGATTTGATAACAGGATTTCCAGGTGAAAATGACGAGGATTTCGAAAATTCTGTGGATATTATAAAAAAAGCTAGATTTATAAAAGTTAATGTATTTCCTTTTTCTCCAAGACCTTTTACTTATGCAGAAAATTTGAAGCAAATTGATTCAGAAATAAAAAAGCAAAGAACAAAATATGCAATAGAATTGTCAGATTGTGTATCCAAAAAGGAAATATCTACATTTTTTGGTAAAGAGTTTGAAGTGCTTTTTGAAACTAAAAAAGGGTTTTATTACTCCGGTTATTCGAGAAATTACATAAAGATAAATTTTGAATCTTCTGAAAATTTATGTGGAAAAATAAAAAAATTGATATTTTTTCCAGATTTGTATTGAAAATTGTCAGAAACTTGTTGACAATTTTCAGTTTCAATATATAATCGCAGCACCGATCGGAAATATTTATAGGGAGTGTTTATGAAGTTTACAAGATTTTTGGGCGTATTTTTATCCTTGTTTTCTATTTTAATTGGAATGGAAAAAGCTTTTGGAATGGAAACAATGCCATTGTCCGATAAAGCAAACACAACTAGGACTGATCAGTGTGGGATATGTAAGTTGAATTTTAAATATATGGGATCTATAGTAAATAGCGCGTCTAAATCAGAGCCAATGAAAGTTTGTGGTTGGAATTGTGTGTTGAGATATGTTATTCAGGGTTTGGGCGAATTTCGTGAATCAAATGTGCGTGTGATTTTGCGTAATGTGGATTGTTGTACGAGTGAAAGAAAATATATTCTTAGATTAAATGATGGGACTGAGTGGTTGAGAATTTCATACTGTAATTTTGAGTCTCTGGGTCAGTATCTGAAAAGGGACTTGAAGTGGTCTCAAAAAATGATTGATCATTTGTCGAACGGTGGTTTTCCTGTAAGAGTTCTTGAATTTTCGCTAAAAAACGATCTGTGGGCGAATAAAGTTAATGCTTGGTTAGTGGAAGGTTTAGATTGGTGTAAGATAGAAGAGCTTTTGGACCTATCTATAGCGTGTTCGATTTTTTGATAGATGTTTCGTTATTTAGCTAGTCCATTTTTTAGTGGACTAATTTTTGTAATATTTTAAACATTATTCGTCATATAATCTAAAAAACAATTGGAGCATATTATGTC
This sequence comes from uncultured Clostridia bacterium, assembly GCA_946186155.1. Lineage (GTDB taxonomy): Bacteria > Bacillota > Clostridia > Oscillospirales > Acutalibacteraceae > Improbicoccus. The sequence goes on from CAMHLN010000005.1 coordinate 11,671, forward strand.
GGAAATAGGGAAAATGTCGTCATCAAATTTGATTTTGAATAATAGAAAGTCATTAAATTTAACTGGGGTGAAAGATATCGGAAAATTTGATGATAAAAATGTAAATGTAGTAACAAACCAAGGAGAATTAAATATTTCGGGAGAAAATTTGAAAATAGAGAAAATTTGCGTTGAATCAGGAAATCTTAATTTGAATGGAAAAGTAAATTCTATATCTTATTCTGATTCTAAAAATCTTGGGAAAAACTTTCTTAAAAAGTTATTTAGTTAAGTGAAATTTTAATGCCAATTTTTTTAATTTATTTAATTTTCATACTCCTTGGGATATTGCTTGGATTGATATATGACATTTTCAAAATTTTTAGATATTTGATTCGAAACAAAATTTTCGTTTTCTTTATTGATATTTTTTATTTTTTGGTTTGTTCTTTAGCAATTTTTTACCTTTGCCTCGTATATAATTCTGGAAAAATAAGATATTTTGTGCTCCAAGGAGTATTAATTGGAGTTTTTCTGCACAAAATAACTCTTAGCAAGTTTATTTTTGCTGTTATGGAGAAAACAATTGTTGCTTTAAAAAAAATACGATTTCCAAAAATGAAATTATTCATATTTAATAAAAAGTAGACATTTTGTATAACAAATACATTTTTTTGTGATTATTTTTTACATTTTTGTATTTTTTGACGATTGTTGTGGTACAAACTGAATATCTTGCGTTTCATAAGGAAAAATTCAGAATGGAGTTGTTTGCATGAAGATTTTAAAAGGCAAGAAATTTATATATGTAAATGTTGTTATAGTTCTCCTGAGTGCTATAATTTTTAGTGTTTTGAGTGCATTTTCTGAGCAAAGAATTCAAATTTTGAATTTATCTAAGATAAATTTTGAGATAGAAAAAAGAATAAACAGTCACAATTCCTGATTTTAGCTTGGATATTGTGAATATTTTTTTGTTTTGAATTTGTACATTTTAAATAAAAAAAAGTTTAGAAGGTGAAAAAAACTATGAAATATCAACTTAAAGATGTAGTAGAAGGTACAGTTAGTGGAATAGCAAAATTTGGTGCTTTTGTAGATTTGCCTGATGGTACCAGAGGATTGGTCCATATATCTGAGATTTCGGATGATTATGTCAAAAACATAGGAGATTATCTTTCGATGGGGCAAAAAGTTAAAGTTATGATAATAAATCATGACGGAGAAAAAACCGCTTTGTCTATAAAACAAGCTGGACCTGAGAATCAGCTAGGTAATGTTGGTGGAGGAAAATCAGAAAAAGATTTTGAAAGAATGATGAAAAACTATCTTAGAGATAGTGGAGACGTTATCAGAGACCTTGAGGGAAGAGCGGATAGGTTCTAATTTTATTTTGTTTGAAAAAATACTTATGAGCCGTAAATCATCGCAATTGATTTTGAATTTTCTACAATATATGAAATCTTGGCTATAGGTTGGTAATTTGAATTCAAATTGCTTTGTGACTTAGTTTTCGCACTTGACTCATCATGTACCTTCGTGGTAAAATATGCCCGTGAGGTTTTGTTAGCCTTGATTTTGTTGTAGGAGGTATATTATGCGTAAAACTAAGTTATTAGCGCGAATTTTAGGATTAAGTTTAGGAGCTTTGAGTTTGCCATCTATGCCAAATAGTGTTGTGCATGCTAGTACTGTAGACCCTGCTCAAAGTGCCTTCAATGAGTTATGCAATGAGTTGGCTGAAAAAGGAGGATACGATTCTTCCAAATCTTTTGACGAAATTGATGGGATAGTTTATATATACTGCCTTAATGGAAATGTGGCAAAGCGTAAAAGGGGAGTCATTGATCTGATAGAAAGCAGTTACAAAAAATCTCTGGAATTAATGCTTAGAGAACTTAGCCAAGCAAATTATTATGCTGCTCCTCCCGTAAGATATTCAAAGACTTTGAAAAAATCTGATGGTCGCTCAATGAGCCAATTGGATGATTTGAATAATTGGTGGGGGTTTTTGCCAGGATTACCTACAGGGTGGAGGGTTTCTGGGATAGTCACTTTTGACGATTTGGTGAACAAGGCAATTAAAGATTCCGAAAAATTAACTGAAAAAGAGAAAAAGGAAAATATTAAATTCATGAGAGAATCATTAGGAGATTCTGTGTTTGATTACTATAAGAATAATTGTGACAGGAGTTACGATTTTGATGGTATAGCAGCTGCTCTTTGTAAGTATGCTAAAACTATGGAAGATTGGTGCGAAGAATTGAGGGTAGCGTACGAAGATAAAGGGTACCCAATTCAATATGAAGCTATCGGATTAATTACAGATTGGAAGTATGATAAAGGATTTGGAAGACGAAGTGGTCTTGCAAAATGGATTTCAGGTGAAAGAAAATGGGGACATACCTGCGTTAACAATACTATTTGTGCAGCACTGAATCTTTTAATTTAGGAGATTTATTATGAGATGCAATAAATTAAGGATATTATGTCTTGCGGTGCTATGTAGTATTTTTACTAATAATCACTTGCAAGCTAAGAAATCATGTGGAGAAAGACAGAAAAATTCGTCTAGCAATTTTGGTAATTCTTTGCTTTATCTTTCACCTTTGGCTTTGTGGCCTTTGAATGAATTTGCTGTTTATAAAGATCTTTATGGTGGTTGGCTTGAGTATTTTTCTGTTGTTGGTCAGCATAGATTGGCTAAACAAGAAAAAAATAAAAAAATGCTGGAGAAAAATAAACTAAAGGAAGAAAATCAAGATAAAATTGACGCTAAAGAGAGGGTAGCATTTTATAATAATATAAGAGGTCTCTTTGAAGAACTTGGGAACAATATGTCAGAAGATGATAGCGAGAAATTAATTGATTTGTTGGCTGTTTGTCAAAAAAAAGAATATTTTGGAGAAGTTTCGCAATACCTGAATGATCCAAATATGCATAAGTGCTACTACAGTAGTACAGCTCAGTTACAAGATAGTTCTAAGTTTTTAGAAAAAATAGGAAAATATTTTAAATTTGGTGCTCTTACAAATTTTAAATATGTTTGTGATAACGAATTGCTAAATGGATATATTTTTGTCACATATCCTGTAAAATCTAAAGATGTCAATTATTTAGGTTTGGGTATTGTACCAACAAAAGGACTAACACATAAATATTTTGCTTTGGGAATATTAAAAGGCCACCTTCCTTATTCGTCTGCTCTTTTGGAAAAGCACAACAAATTTAATGAAACATTGACATTGAATCAAGATGGAACGTTGAATGATAGTATGCTGCTGAAAGATAAAGAAGATGCGTCAAAGTCAGCAGAGTTTGTTGAACTAGGGTATTGGGATCTAAGTCATGTGGAAGCAGTTGCAAAAGGTGAAAAAATTTAAGCTATCTTTTTGATTATATTTTATAATTTAGATATATTTAGCATTAAATCAAGGGGAGACATCGAGGGATTCTCTTTTGCTGATTGTTGGAATATAACAGTAGACGGAGTTAATGCCGGAAGGGTATTGAACTCTATTACTTTTATTTTTTCATTGATAGTGTTCGCGAAAATATCTATCCTGCAATAGTCTTTTACTCCTATTTTTTCTGATATAAATTCGAGATTTTCTTTTATTTTTCTCAAAAAACTCTTGTTTATCATACTCTCAGGAGGAGGGGTGATATTTACTCCAGTGCCTCCTTGAAATTTTTCCTCTACGCTTAGAACAGTCATGTTTTGTGCTACAGTTATGCTAGGATTTAAAGAATGATAAATTCCGTGATTTTCTAATACACCGACAGTTAGTTCAATCCACCCTGTCTTTTTGAGCCAATCTATGGCCCCATTTTCTATAGATATAGGGTCAGTTTCGATGAAACGTTCAAACAAAAACTCTCTAACATTTTTTCCCATATTTACTACGCTATCTTGCGATTTAAAAACATTTTTAGGAATATAATCTGAGCGTTTAAGAAGTAAATCTATATAGTTTTGTAAATCGTTTTCATTTTCTATTACAACGATTCCTGATGAGCTTCCGTCACAATTAGGCTTCACAATTATTTTCTGGCCTAATTTAGACCTGAGTTCTTCCCAGAGTTCGCTAGCATCTGCTTTTAACAACTCCTCTGCCTGAATTAATTCGTGATTAGATTTTTCTATTCCTTCAACATTTAGGGAGTCAATAAACTCATTTGTTTTGAATTTGTTCATGCAAAGATTTGAGGTTTTTTCTCCAGAACCGTTAAATTTTATATCCATTTTCTCAAGAATTTTTTGAAATTCTCCATTTTCTCCGAATCCACCATGAAGAGCGATAAACAGATAAGCATTTTCACTTTTGCATTTCTGGAGAAACTCCATAATATCAAAGTATTCTGGTCTACTGAATGAAATATAAGACAATCCAAGATTATTCCTTATTTCATTTTTGTAGTCATCAAAATCTGAATTGTCGTTTTTGCATTGATACAAAATTTCCTCAACAGTGTGATTCAAAACCATTCCGTATGGCAAATGAGCTACTCGGAAATTGCTATTATCCTCGTTTTTAAACAGCAAAAAAGGCTCTACATTCAAATCTTTAGATTTAGACATTTTTAGCCAAACATTTGATCCACTCAAAAGAGAAACTTGCCTCTCTGATGTAATTCCACCAAAAATAACGTTAACTTTCTTCAAATTCTTATTCTTAATTCTATTTTTTCTGTTTATTTTTAGATTATTTCTGTACGCACATGAATCAACTATATAATTTAGCACTTCTCTATGATTCATGCCTATTTTAGCTCCCTGCTGGAATATAAAACTATTTTGCTCCATTCCACTTATGGGATTAAAATCAGAAAAGTACATATCTCCATTTTCTAGGACCCAACCATCTATTCTCAGGAAATCTTTTGCACCTGAAATTCTGAATAAATTCTCAGCATTTCTTCTTATTGCATCTATTTTTTCTTTTGAAAATCTCGGAGGGCAATGGTAATGAGTTTCATTCGTTGAAAGATACTTTCTTCTCGTATCAAATATCTTGTTATTATCATCTTTAATTTCTATTTCCGTAGGAATCAAAGCAACAGGATTACCTTTATTCTGAAGAACCATCACGGTGAATTCTTGTCCGATGCATCTTTGTTCTAAGACAATTTTCCCATATCTTCTAATTATATTTATGATATTCAAAGATTCTTCAAAGCTTTTAGCATGATAAATTCCAAATGAAGAACCACCTTCTACAGGTTTAATGATGCATTCTTTGAGATGATTTTGACTGAAAAAATCTTCAACAGATTTAGTGTCAACTTCTTTGTTTAAATCCAAGAAAAGCTTTGGAACGGTAAAATATCCGTTTTCTTTCAAAAAATTGTCTGCATTTTCTTTGTTGTATATATTCTTGCAAGTTTTCGAACCTGAACCTATGAAGCTAGCATTTTGCATCTCAAGAATTTTCTGAATTTCTCCGTTTTCGGCAAAAGCTCCGTGCATTATAGGCAAAACTATGTCACTTTCTTGTATTTTCTCTAGAAAATTATTTTCGTCTAAAAAAATTCCTTCACTTCTGAGTTTAAAATCGAAATCCATTGTCGTATTAGAATACAGAAATTTTCCATCTATTAGAAATTTGTCTAGATTTTTATCTATGAAAACGATATCAAATTCAAAATCGTCCTCAAGATGGTCATAAACCGACCTTGCAGAATTCAGTGATATATTTCTTTCATCTGAAGGGCCTCCGCAAAGTAGAAGCAATTTGGTCAGCATATAATACTCCTTTTCAAGTTTGTAAAATATATGCAATTTTAGTCTAAATGTTTAATCAAGTCAACAAAAATGACATTATCTTTGCATAAGAAATTTGCCTAGATTTTTATCTGTGAAAATGATATCAAATTCAAAATCATTTTTAAGATGACCATAGACTGACCTTGCAGAATTCAGTGATATATTTCTTTCATCTTAAGGGCCTTCGCAAAGTAGAAGCAATTTGGTCAGCATATAATACTCCTTTTCAAGTTTGTAAAATATATGCGATTTTAGTCTAAATATTTAATCAAGTCAACAAAAATTGACATTATCTTTTTTCTGAGTAGAATGTAATGAGGTTCTTTTATTTTTTGGTCTGAAAAAGGGGGGAAGATATCATGGATAAAACAGAATTTAGAAAAAAATTTGACAAGTTAATAGAGATTTTGACTACTGATGAATCTAAGGCGAATGAGTTTTCGAAAATAGAAACCGTTGAAAAATCGTACGATTTTGCTTGTAGTTTAGTAGGAAATATGGATAAAAATTTGTATCATAAGGCTGTCAGGGAGTTTGGAAATCATTTGGATGATTCAAATTCTCAAGAAATTTCCGGAGGATCTTCCCATTCTTTTAGTAGTAAAGAATTTGTGGATAATATTAATATCCTCTCTAGGAATAAAATTAGTTGAAAGGGAATGACAAATATGGCAAAATGTGATTTGTGTCAGAAGCAAGTGCGCTTTGGAATTAAAGTTTCTCACTCGCACAGACGTTCTAACAGAACGTGGAAACCAAATGTTAGAAGCGCTCGTGTTTTTGTGAATGGGGCTAGTAAAAAAATTCATGCTTGCACTCGTTGCATTCGTTCGGGAAGGTTGACTTTACAGTAGTGCTTATTAAATCTATTGAAGAATATTTACAAAGCGGGCCCTCAAAATTTCATATTCCTGGTCATAAGGGAGATTCTGAGTTTGGATTGCCTTACGATGTTACTGAGTTAGACAGGACTGACGATTTGTATAATTCTCACGGCCCTATAAAAAGATTAGAGAATTTAGTATCCGGTGTATATGGCTCGGAATTTACGATTTTTAGCACTCAAGGGAATACCCTTTGTATTCAGACTATGCTTCATCTCGTTTTTCGAAATGGAGGGAAGTTGATTATAGCTAGAAATTGTCATCGCTCAGTTGTCAGCACTATGGGATTGTTGGGAATAACTCCTGTTTGGGTCAGAGTTGGTTGTGATGAGAACGTGAGTTGTGAAGATATTCATAAAAAATTGAAGGAAAATCCAGACGCTAAAGCGATTTTGGTGACTTCTCCCGATTATTTTGGCCGTATGGTAGACATAAAGAAGATAAAATCGTTTTGTGGAGATATTCCTTTGCTTGTGGATAACGCACACGGATCTCATTTGGTTTTTTTTGATTCTCATCCTATTTCTCTGGGGGCAGATATTGTTGCGGATTCAGCCCATAAGACTCTTCCTGTGTTAACAGGAGGTGCGTGGTTGCACGTTAGCAAACGGTTTTCTGATTCAGCAAAGATTAGCTATGAAGATGCCAAGGAATCAATGAGAGTTTTTGGTTCCAGTAGTCCTTCGTTTGTTGTTTTGATTTCTTTAGAGAAATGTGCTTTATGGCTTAAAAAACACGCTAGGGAAGAGTTTTTTAAATTAAAAGATAAGGTGGATAAAATAAAGAAAAAAGCAAAAAGTATATTTTTGAGTTATCCGATTCTTGATCCTGTTAGAATTACATTGGAAACGTCCTCTCTAGGCATATTTGGTAAGAATTTGTATGATTTTTTTAGTCAATTTAATATTGAACCTGAATTTGTGTTTGACGGTACAGTCGTTTTAATTCCGTCTCCTTTTAATTCTGATGAAGATTGGAATAGTTTGGAATTTTGTATTAATTACATATACAAAGTGAGTTCGTTAAGGCATGGATTGAATCTTAAAATTACAAAGAATATGCCTAATAAGTATCATTACGAAGAACCTGAATCAAAATTATCAATAAAAGATGCAATGTTTTCAGAATTTGAAACTATAGAAGTCAAGAAATCCGAGGGATTTACATGTGCTCAGATTGTTTCAAAGTGTCCCCCCGGCATACCTATACTTATTCCGGGCGAGGTAATAGATAAATCTAAGGTAAAGCAAATGAAAAAGATGAAAATTAAACATATACAGGTAGTGAAGTAATGAATAATACCTTTCATGTTACTGTGTTCGAGGGAGAAAGTTCTTTTTTGATTGAAGAATGCAAAAAGTTTTGTATTGATGTCTTAGGCAAAAATTTTGAACACAAGATAAAAAAGTCTGCGTGTAGTGATGTGATAGTTATAGATCCTAAAGATAAAAAAAGTATAGGAATATCTGAAGTTCGCGGTATTCAAGCAGACTCTCTGTTGAAACCTGTTGAGTGTGAATATAAAATTTATGTAATAAAAAGTTCTGATGTTTTGACTGTTCAGGCTCAGAATGCTTTGTTGAAAATTTTTGAGAATCCCCCAAATCATGTGCTATTCGTACTTTTGTGTAACAATTATAAAAAATTGATTCCAACTATAATTTCTCGTGCTAGGATAATTAGATTAGAAAATTTTGAAAGAGATAAGCAAAACAAAGATTGCTCGAATTTTATATACAATCTAATTCAAGGAAATAATTTTCATGTTTTGTCTGAATGTGGTCGTTACGACAAAAAACGAGAAAAATTAAGGGATTTTATAGAAAATTGCAGAACTGAGATACTGAGCATGATCAGAAATGGATCTTTGAACGTTGAAAATATAAAATTTTGTGATAAATTGACTAATGTTTTGAATTTGCTAGATATTAATGTAAATCAAAATCTCGCGATTGCGTCGATAATTGTAAACTGAAATCATATCAGTTTCGACAGCAGTGTGCTATAAATATCTTCGATGTTCTCGTAGAATTTTTTTTTGATTTTCAAAGCATTTTCTATGTCAGGGGCAAAAATCGAAAAATCCATCAAGTTGAAATTCCCTCCAGAAATTGAACATTTCACGGAATATCCTAAGTCATTTCTTTCTATTTTTACGTCATTTTCGTCTATATTTTTAATTAATTTTTTATATTTAAGTATCGTTTCAGTGGCCCAATTTTTTGTTTTTTCCGACAGATAGTAATTCAAATTTTTGCAAATTTCGTTTCCCTTTTCAGTTGTCTTTACTATTTTTTTATCATCAACGTAAATCAATTCGTTGCTGTAAAGTTCGTTAAAAACGTTATTGAGGTCGAAAAAATTTGCTATCCTGTAATTGTGAAAAGAATAAACAACAAGCTCTTTCGTTAAATCCATATTCAACGAAAATACATAACACAACAGAACTTTTAATTCATCTTTTGATATAATTTTGTTTGAATTGGCATCAAATAATTTTTTCATAATAATATAAAAGACTTGACTTTTGTGAATAAAAAATGTAGAATCACTATTGTGTAGATTCTACATTAAATTTTTCCAGACGTCAACAATTTGCAAGAAGTTTATATACAAAAATTCTACGAGATTAAAATTGGAACATCAAATTTTTTCCTGCTTAGCAATTCTTTGGATAAATTTTCCATTGTCGGTGCATCTTTTCTGTAAGTCCAAAATATTAGCTGGATGTTTACATTAGAGTTATCTGATGACTCCAAAACCACCTCAGGAGCGGGAGAGTTTAGGACCCCTTTTACTCCTATCAGCGCGTACTCTAAAGATTTTAAGGATTTTCGCAAACTTTCGGCTCTGTTCTCATTGTCAGACTCTATCAATTTCATAGTTAGATTAATTTTAATCGGGTATATATCTCGTTTGCTTTCCCGAATAATTATTGCAGATGCTAGCTTGTAGTTTGGAATCAGAACAACTTTTTCGGCATCTGTGTACAATGTGGTGGCGAAATATCCTATTTGAACAACTTTGCCTTTTACTGCTGAAATTTCTATGAAATCTCCTATGTTAACCGATTTGTTTAAAATCATGAAAACTCCAGAGACAAAATCAGATATTATGTCTTTAAATATGACACTCAAAGCAATTATTGATGCTCCGAATGAGGCCAAAACAGCTAAAATGTTGAAATTAAACTGAGCTAAGATCAAAGAAGAAATTAAAAAATAAACTAAAAATTTTATTACATAATTACAAAAGTTAGAAACATTTAAATCTATTTTTGTTCTTTTCCAGAACAGTGCCATTATCTTATTCATTTTTTTGAGAATAAGCACTCCGATCGCCAATATAAGGAGAGAAATTACTATTCCTTTTCCATATTCTGATAATAAATTTGAAATTATTTCTTTAACTCCCACAGATTTTCCTTTCTAAATTGTATGAATTTATTTCAAAAATAAGGAGAAAAAATATGAACATTCTAAAAAAATCTATAATAGCTATGATAGCTTCAATTATATCTATTACAAAAGTTTTTGCAATGAATACGAATATTTCTCAAAGTTTGCAACCAGAAGTTGAAAATTTAAATTTAGACATAAAACTAGATCCTAGCGTAAATGCTGGAGAAGATTTAAATATTAGTTTAGTTATTTCATCTTCCAACGATTTGTGCTTTGATAGCAAGAATAATAATTTTGTTTTTGAAACGGAAATGGACAACTCGATATTTAAATTCGTGAAAAGTAAATTTTCTTCTAAATATTTTAAAGTTAATGTATCTGATGACAAGAAAAAATTGATTTTTAGTCTCAAGAAAGGGAAAAAAATTGATATTTCAAAAGAATCAGAAACTGAAATTTTGAGTTTTAATTTAAAAACTAAAAAAGAAATAAGTGATTCGAACACAAATATAATTTTTAATATCAAAACAAACGATAGAGAAAAAAACATAACTAAAAGCATTTTTGTGGTTAAAAAAGTTCCAGAAATCAAGAATATATCGTCAGAAAGTAGTAATTATAAAATAGATTTCGATAAAAATAAGAAAAAATATAAAATTAGTGTTCCTGCTGATGAAAAAAGCATAGATTTAAAAGTAACTTCAGAACTGGACGACGGAGAGGAATCAAAATCAGTACATACTAAATTGGGTTCCTCCGGAACATCAACTATAGTCAAAATTGGAGATTACGAAGTGGAGGTTTACAGGGAACAAAAATCAAAAAAAGAATCAAAAAACAATTCGAATGAAAAGAAACAGAAGAAAAATTCATTGAAAAAGGAAAAATCTTCAAAAAGCAGTTCAAAATCTGACTTGGATTTAAAAAAATCTAATGAAACGAAAAAAGGCAACGAATCAGATTTCATTTCCAAAATTGAAGAATCAAACACAACTGATTCTGATATGATAAATTCAGAAAATAACGAAAAAAAAAACAATAAAATAAAAATAATTGCGATATCTCTAGGACTTTTGATATCGATTTCCACAATAATATTCTTAAGAATCAGGAAAAAAAAGACTTCTCATAAATCTGAAGAATCTAATTCAAATGAGTAATTTTCTGCTTGGCGTTCGACAGTATATCCTCACAATTTTTTATTAGTTTGTCCGCTTTTTGGTAGTATTCAACAAATTTTTCCAACTCGAGATTGTCATTTTCAATTTTTTCGGTTAAATCTTCAAGTTCAGAAATAAGTTGCTCAAATGTTTTCTTTTTCACAGTTTACTTCCTAATTATTTCTTTTATTTTAATATGAGCCTCACTGTTGTAGAATGTCAAGTCGATTTCATTTTTTAAGTCATGAGAATTTTTTACCACTTTTCCTCCACATCTGACTATAGTATATCCCTTTTTTAAAATGTTTTCTGGATTCAAAAAATTAAGTCTTGTTTTTAACAAATTTATTTTAGATGCATAATTTTCTAAGAATTTTGAAGATTTGAAGCTGATTTTTTCCTTATAAAAGCAAATAAGATTTTGTTTTTCCATTATGGTATTAGCCAGAGATTTATAATTCAGTAAACTTTTACATTTTTCTAATCTATAGTTTTTTTCTTTTATTTTCTGATTTGAGTAAATATAAAATTTTTGCTTTGCATTTTCAATAAATACTGAAACATTTTCTAAAGTTTCGCATGATAGTTCTGCTGCAACAGATGGGGTAGAAGCTCTGACATCCGCCGCATAATCGCATAAAGTATAATCTACATCGTGTCCAACCGCCGAAATTACCGGAATTTTGCAATTATATATTTCTCTGACCACTTTTTCATTGTTAAAAGACCACAAATCTTCTAAGCTTCCTCCTCCGCGAGCTAATATTATAACGTCTATATCCTCATGATTTTGAAGAACTTTCAATCCATTCACTATTTCATCAGATGCTTTTTCTCCCTGGACTTTCACAGAATACAAAACCAACTCTGCAAGAGGAAATCTTCTTCCACAAACGCTGGAAATATCGTGAATAACAGCTCCTGATTTTGAAGTTACAACTCCTATTTTTCTAGGAAATTTTTTAAGTTGCTTTTTTTTACTTTCGTCGAATATTCCCTCTAATTTTAATTTTTCGTACAATTTTTTCAGCGATTCATTAATTTCACCTATTCCTGCTGGACTAGCATAATAAACGTATAATTGATATTGCCCTGAAATTTCGTAGCATGAAACAGATCCATATGCAAAAATTTTCATTCCATTTTCTAGATTAAAACTTATTTTTTTCTTGTAATTAGAAAAAATCACACACTTTACGCTGCATTTTTCATCTTTCAGAGAGAAATATATATGACCAGATGGGTAAATTTTTAAATTTGAAATTTCTCCTATCACATAAACATTTTGCAAAATCTCATCTTTTTCAAGAACAGATTTCACATACAAATTAAGATTAGTTATACTCGCCGCTTCCATATTACTCCAAAATTATATTAATCTGTTTTATTTTTTACAAAATAAATTGCAAAATTCTATTTTTTTAAGAACAGATTTCACAAGCTATTTATAATCGTCATTTCTATGCTACTCCAAAGTTAAATTGTTATCTTGCATGTATTTTTTATAAAACGAGGAAACAGAACTCAATACTGCTTGGACATAATTAGCATCTGATTCGCTTCCGAAAATCTTTGCTATTTCAACGGACTCATTGATTGCCACTGCGATAGGAACTTCCTCTTTCAAAACTTCATATACCCCTATTCTCATGGCACACTTGGCAACTCTAGATATTCTTTCAATTTTCCAATTTTTCAAATTTTTTCTTATAATGTCATCTATAATTTCAATATTTTTATTAACTCCGTTAAATAGTTCTTTAGTGAACTGGCTTTTAAAATCTTCAGAATTGTCGATTCCAAATGTGTTCGAAAACAATAAAACAAATGCATTTTTTCTATCTTGTGTTCTGCTCATGTTTTCTCCTCAAAGATTTTTTAAATATTTCAGATTCATTTAAATTTACCTTTTTTGTAGATTGTATACTTATTTTATAATTATTACAATGCTTTTTTATTTTAAATATTTCCAATTCTCGAAAAATTTCCAAAATTAAGTATATTTTTGACAATCTCATTTTAGAATCACGAATCATCATGTAAAGCTCTTCTATTCTAAAAGAAAAAAGAGAGTTCTCTTTTATGGTTTTGAAAATAGCAACGAAATCCTCTCTTTTAGGGATAGAATTATCAGGAATTTCATTAACTCCAGACATGAAATCTTCAAAAATTCTTTGTTCTAAGGCTAATTCCTTAGTATCAACATCAGAATATTTGACATCTACCAAGTGAACAGCAACATCTTCATACCCTGAAAAGTAGTTTCTTTTCATTCGTATTGCTAAATCCAAATCATAATTGCTGCTAAATAAAAATTCAGCAGATGAAACCCCGAACATTGTAGCATTAAATTTTTTATCATCTTTAGAAAACAAAATCCTTATATGTTTCCCCCCTCCTATGGGAGTTACTTTTAGCAATCTGATTCTTAAAATTCCAAAAATGGGCTCCGGATTTCCACTTCCAAAAGGAGCAAGTTTCTGAATTTCATCTAAGCTTTTTAAAGAAACATCTTCTGGATTTATAACGCAATCTATCTTAATTTTTGCAAAAGGCATGTCCAAATTATTGACTATACTTAAAAATTTTTCCCTAAATTTCTCCAAATTCTCAATTTTTAGATTAGCTCCTGCAGCCAAAGGATGTCCTCCGTACTTAGTAAGCAAATCTTTGCACTGTGCTAAACAATCGTGTATATCGAATCCCTCTATGCTTCTTGCAGAGCCTCTAACTTCATCTTTTTGAATAGAAAAAAGAAAACATGGCTTCCCGAATTTTGCGGAAATCACCGCAGCAGCTATTCCAATTACTCCATGGCTCCAATTTTTGCTCCAAGCAAATATAACTCTATCATTGTCGAGATTTTTTTTAAAAATTTCTTTTTCTACTTCTTCAAAAATAGATTTGCACATTGATTTTCTCTCTTCGTTCATCTTCAAAGCTATTTGCAACAAAGACCTAGCTTCATCAATTGAAGTAGACAAAAGTAATTGCGCAGCTATTTCAGCAGATCCCATTCGTCCGCAAGCATTTAATTTTGGAACAACCCCAAAAGATACTTCAATTCCGTCCATTTTTGGTGAAAACAAAGATCCTTCAAGTAACAATTTTACACCGAATCTTTTAGTTTTTGCTAAATATTCCAACGATTTACTTACTAACATCCTGTTTTCTTCCAACAATGGGACCATATCTCCTATGGTACCTATAGAAAGAAGATCTCCATACTCCTCGATTAAACCATCAAGTGAAGAGTTATCTTTTTCAAGTTCCTGAATGATTTTAAAAACTACTCCTACTCCTGCAAAATCTTTGAATCCTGATTCATTGAGATGAGGATTAACAATTGAAACTGCAGGAGGCAATTTCTCAGGAATTTTGTGATGATCCGTAACAATAACGTCTATGCCCAAATTTCTAGCATATTCTATTTCATCATAAGCTGATATGCCGTTGTCTACCGTTATTATTAAATTCACTCCATGTTGAAGCATTTTATCCACAATAGATTTCGTTAATCCATAACCTTCGTCATATCGCGAAGGCAACATGTAAATAACATTTGAATTTTTCTTCAACAAATAAGAATAAAGCATAACAGTGGCAGTTATACCATCACAATCGTAATCTCCAAACACACAAATTTTTTCAAATTTCTCGATAGCAATATTCAATCTATTTATTAAGCTTGAGATTCCGAAAAATTTTGAAGAATCTGAAATTTCGTATCTAAAATTAAGGAAGTCATTTATTTCCTCTTCAGATTTTAATCCTCGTGATTCAAGAACAGAAGACAGCAAAAAAGAACTATTCTTCTTTCTCACATCTTCATCAACAAAATTTTCAGAAAATACCCAAACTTTCAAATTAATACCCATCTACTTGTAAAATTATATTTCCAAGAAACTGCTTAATTGTCTTATATACTCCAAAAGTGTAAATTCCTATTTTTTGTTTCCCATTATGCTACCGCGTATTACTCCATTGCAAAATGGACATCTATAATTTCCATTTCCATCAGGTTTAGCAGCCATCATGCCAGATTGTCCACACGATGGACAGACAAACTCTGTAGATTTTTTCATATAATTATCCATATAATCATCCATTTTAAAGTTAAACTTTCCCATCGAATCACCTCGTGAATATTATAACACTTATTGGTAATCAATATCAACTTCGCTAAGAAGCTGATAAATAGTTAATTTATAATAAATTAAATAATAACTACAGTATTTTTAAATTACCTACAAAAACAAAATGCTCCTGACAAAAACGTCATAGAGCATTCGAACATGATAATCTTTCTAAAACAAACGCAACACAAAATTTTCAACTATGAAAACAATAACAGTAGACGAAAGCGCTATTACAAGCAAACTTTGTCCCATAAGGCCTAAAATCACTGCCAATGCAACTCCACATGACGCAGAAATGATGCTGGATGTAGAATGGAAAACCTCTGGTATAGTCATAGAAGTTATGACTGCAAACGGAATGTAATAAAGAAACGAATTCAAAAACTTGTTCTTAATTTTCCCTTTGCAAAAAACCATCGGAACCATCTTCATAAGATACGAAATTAAAAACATTAAAAGAATAATCGTTATTAAGAATTTGTTATCCATAAAAAACTCCTCACATATTATTTTCTTTTATTTCGTCTTCAAGTTTTTCATCGTCCTCTTTAACGGGAAGAAACAATGCTCCTAAAGTACAAGTAACTATTGTGCAAATTATCATAGGGGTTCCAGGGGGGAGAGTATTTTTAACAGCAGGAATACACTCTAGTATCCAACTTATAGCTGCAGAACAAACGACTCCAAAAACTACCGAAAGAGATTTTTTCATAGGAGGAACTATCAATGCTAAAAATACAGCATAAAGAGTTATTCCAAACGCAGATTTTACAGAATCAGGCAACAACTGGTTGAAAATGAATCCTAATGTGACTCCTAGCATCCAGCCCGCGTAAGGAAAAACTGATATTCCAAACAAATAAGGAGCTTTAAGTTTTCCAGGTTGTTGCATTGCTATGGCATAAATTTCATCAGTATTGAATGATGCAAATAGCATACGGCTTAAAACACTCATTTTTGGATCCATTTTTTGTGACATCGAAAGAGAAAACAAAACATGCCTAAAAGTTATGATAGAAAATGTCAAAAGATAGATCAGAATTGAAGTTGCTCCATTGGAAATTAGATTTAAAACAGCCGATTGCGAAGAACCAGAATATAACAATGCACTCATAATCTCCCAAGTTCCGAAAAGCATTCCTAATTTCGAAGCCACGATTCCAACAGCCATTGCCAAAGGAATATAACTTACCCCAACCGTGAGTCCATCCTTTAAACCTTTTTGAAAATCAGACTTACCACTTTCCATATGTAACCTCCAAATAATTTAATCTTACATCTTACAGTAATTCTAGACTAAGTCAATAGGATTATCAATAAAACTTGAAAATTTTATCAAAAATTATTTTTACTAAGATAAATAATTGAAATTTTAATTCTGAATATCTATAATTCGAAAACTGTTTGTCTCAAAATTTATCTAAAAACCAGGAATTCTAAAATGAATTTTTTATTAAACGTTTTGGTTATATTACTTTGGCATTATATTTCATTCAAGATAGTCACTCGTCTTTCTTATGAATTATTTTATGAAGAGGAGAAAGATTGTGACCCTAAAAAGCTTCTGAAGTTGGAAAAATTTTATGAAAAAGTTTTGAAAATAAAGATTTGGAAAGATAGGATACCGCAATACGTATCCAAAGGTGGGTTTTCAAAAAGAAAAATCAAAAGTTTAGATTTAAATTATCTCAATAGATTTGTCTGCGAAACCTACAGAGCTGAAACTGACCATTTTATGTGTTGCTTAATTATGCCTTTTTTGTTTTTTTTGAATAGTTTGAAATCCTCTATTTTTCTCTCAATTCTCATCATGCTTGGAAATATCCCATGCATATTAATACAAAGATATAACAGATGTCGTTTAAGGCGTTTGATAATGAAAATCCAAGACAGAAATGAGCGAAAAATGTGTGCGAAGGGTAATTATGATTAGAAAAATAGCTATATCTTTGCTTTTTTTGATGGCTTTTATAAATAACATAACAGGTATAGAAGATTTCCAAAGCAAGTGCATTTTGTTATATAGTATAGAAACTGACTCGAATTTGTATGAAAAAAATTCAAATCAAGTTTGGAGCCCTGCATCTTTGACAAAAATTATGACTTTTATCGTTGTTGATAAGTTTATTGATGATAAAAATGAAAACGTTAAAGTTGATGCTGATGTTTTGAAACCTTTGGATGGAACTGGTAGCTCATTAGCTTATTTAAAAGCAGGAAAGCAATATTCAGTTCAGCAACTTCTGAACGCAATGATGATTCCCTCAGGCAACGATGCTGCTTTAATTCTTGCAAATTATGTTGAAAGAAAATTAAACTTAGGAGAAAACGGATTTGTGAGAGAAATGAACGAAATGGCTAAATCATTGGGATGCACTAATACACATTTTGAGAATCCTCATGGTTTGTATCACGAAAATCATTTTACAACTTGCGTAGATATGCTTAAAATAATCAAACGTGCAATTAAAATAGATTTATTCAATAGCATAGTGTGTAAAAACTCGTATGAACTGGATGGAAAAATTTTGAAAAATACTAACAAGCTTCTTGACCCTTCGAGTGATTATTATTTTGAAGATTGCTTTGGAATAAAAACAGGCAGCCATAATCAAGCTGGATATTGTCTATCTTCTATCGCCAAAAGAAATAAACAAACCTACATATGCATATGCATGGGTGCTCCGAAGTTCGATTCTAACGGAAATCCTATGGAGAAAAATTTTGCCATGATTGATTCAAAAGAGTTATATAACTGGGCTTTTAGCAAATATCGTGTTTTAGATGTTTCAAGTAAAATTTCTAAATATTCTGAAATCAAAACTAAGTATTTTGAAATTCCGATAAAACTGAAGGAATGTAATTCTTTTGCTCTCGTTCCGTATGGAAAAAATTTATCGTCCTTAGATGTAAACTGCGATGTTTCTGAAATTTCTGAATATTCTCTTCCCATAAAACAAGGGCAAAAATTGGGGAATATCAAAATTTTATGCGATGGAAAAGTCATAAAAAACTGCGAACTTTCCGCAGAATGTGACGTAAGTTTGAATTTTTGGAGTAAATTTAAGTATTTATTTAAAAAATTTGTATCTTGAATTTTGCAAGTAATTCATTATATATAATTTCTGGATTTTATAGGAGGTTCCTGCTGTGCTAAATAGTCGTTATATAAATACTTGCTTGGAAATTTTGAGAAAAAAAGATTTTGAAATTTTTGAGGCCATCAATTCAGAACTTGAAAGACAAAAAAATAGTATAGAGCTTATAGCATCTGAAAATATCGTTTCTGAAGATATTTTAGCTTCCATGGGAAGTGTGCTAACAAACAAATATGCTGAGGGATATCCAGGAAGTAGATATTACGGAGGATGCAAATTTGTAGATATCTCTGAGCAATTGGCTATTGATAGAGCAAAAAAGTTGTTTGGAGCAGAATCTGCAAATGTTCAGCCTCATTCAGGTGCACAAGCTAATATGTCAGTTTATTTTTTAGTTCTTTCGCCAGGAGATACCGCTTTGGGTATGAATCTTCCTGACGGAGGACATCTGACTCACGGTTCAAAAGTCAATTTTTCAGGGCAATGGTATAATTTCGTTAGCTATGGAGTTGACATAGACACTGGTTTCATAAATTATGATAAAGTTTATAAATTAGCAAAGGAACATAAACCAAAACTCATAGTGTGCGGAGCTAGCGCTTATCCAAGAACTATAGATTTTTCGAAATTTCGAGAAATTGCTGATAGTGTTGGGTCTCTTTTAATGGCTGATATAGCTCATATTGCAGGACTAATTGTTGCAGGAGTTCATCCTAGCCCTGTTCCTTACGCTGATTTTGTAACTAGTACTACTCACAAAACTTTGCGCGGGCCTCGTGGAGGATTGATTCTTTGCAAGAAAAAATTTGAAGAAAAAATAAATAGGGCAGTTTTTCCAGGAATTCAAGGGGGTCCTTTGGAACACACAATTGCTGCAAAAGCTGTTTGCTTCAAAAATGCCATGACGGATGAATTTAAAGATTACATCAAAAAAGTAGTTTCAAATTGCAAATCGATGGCTGAAGAATTTAAATCTCTCGGAATGAAATTAATTTCAGGGGGGACTGATAACCACCTTTTACTAATAGACTTATCTGAATTTGGGATAACTGGCCGTTATCTTGAAACTATCTTGGATGAAGTTAATATAACTTTGAATAAGGATACTATTCCTGGAGGCAAATTAAGTGCGAAAGAAGCAAGTGGAGTTAGAATAGGAACTGCTGCCATCACTACTCGAGGAATGAACGAAGATGATTGCAAAAAAATTGCAAATCTTATATTCTTAGCGTGTAAAGATTTTCAGAAAAACAAAAGTTTTATAAAATCTGAGGTTTCTAGTTTAGTTAGCAAATACCCGATATATCAGTAAATTTGGAGGAAAAATGGAAAAGCAGACCATACTTACAAAAGAAGGATTGCAAAATCTTGAGGAAGAACTTGAGTATTTAAAGGTAACCAAGAGAAAAGAAGTCTCTGAAAGAATAAAAAAAGCTTTAGCATTTGGAGATCTTTCAGAAAATAGTGAATATGACGAAGCGAAAAACGACCAAGCTTTGGTTGAGACAAGAATTTCAGAAATAGAAAATATAATAAAAACTGCCAAGGTTGTAAACGACAAAGATGTAAACACGAATTCTATATTTGTTGGATGCAAAGTTTCCGTAAGAGATTTAGACAATAAAAAAGATTTTGAGTACAAGATAGTGGGTTCGAGTGAGGCAGATCCTGTGCAGGGCAAGATTTCGTCAGATTCTCCAATAGGGTTAGAATTGTTGGGAAAAAGAAAAGGAGATAAAGTAAAAGTCCGTACTCCAGGTGGAATCAGGAATTTTGAGATTTTGAAAATTTTTAAGTAGGTGCATAGAATGAACAATGAAAAATCAGAACAATATCAAGCAAGATTAAAAAAATTAGAGATTCTTCAGGGAAACGGAGAAGACCCTTTTAAGATAACGAAATTTGACGTGAATTCTTACTCTGAAGATATAAAGGCAAATTTTGAAAGTTTGGAAGGCTCATCAGTTAAAATTGCAGGAAGACTTACCCGCAGAAGGTCGATGGGGAAAGTTTCTTTTGCGGATGTTCTTGACTCAAAAGGTACTATACAGATTTACCTTAAATTAGATTCTCTGGGAGAATCTGAATATAAAAAGTTTTTAGATTTTGATATTGGTGATATAGTAGGTCTTGAGGGGAAAGTTTTCAAAACCAAAAGAGAAGAAATATCTGTTAATGTTGAAAAAATAACTCTTTTGGCAAAATCGTTACAGCAATTGCCTGAAAAATTTCACGGATTACAAGATACTGATTTGCGTTACAGAAGAAGATATTTAGACATAATAACCAATCCGAAGGTAAAAGAGACATTCATAAAAAGATCGTTGATAGTCAAAACAATGCGAAATTACTTGGATAGTTTGGGATTTATAGAAGTGGAAACTCCGATGCTGAATTTGATTGCAGGAGGAGCTTTGGCCAGACCTTTTGTTACTCACCACAATGCACTTGATATGGATTTATTCCTAAGAATTGCTCCTGAACTCTATTTGAAAAGACTTATAACAGGAGGAATGGATAAAGTTTATGAAATAGGAAGGCAGTTTAGAAACGAGGGAATATCTATAAAACATAATCCTGAATTTACTACCATGGAGCTTTATCAAGCGTATTCAGATTACCAACAAATCATGGAATTAACGGAAAATATAATAGTGGAGTGTAACAAAGGAGTAGGAAATAGCTCTGAAATTGAATATCAAGGAGAAAAAATCAATTTATCTGCTCCTTTCGAAAAATTAAGCATGATTGATGCAGTTAAAAAGTATACAAACGTAGACTTTGGTTCCTTTGTTGGAGATGATTTTGAATCAAAAAAAGCAGCTCGAAGTTTAGGATTGGATCGTTTTGGAAAAGATACGTGGGGAGAAATTCTCATGATGGTTTTCGAAGAAAAGGTAGAAGAAAATCTGTTTCAGCCTACTTTTATATACGATTTCCCTGCAGATAGTTCTCCTTTGGCAAAATGCAAACCTGATAATCGACATTTAGTTGAAAGATTCGAATTTTACGTAACAGGACGCGAATTGGCTAATGCTTATTCAGAGTTAAATGATCCTATCGACCAAAGAAAAAGATTCATGGAGCAATTAAGAGCTCGTGAAAGTGGAGATGAAGAAGCTAATTTGCCTGATGAAGATTTTGTTGTTGCTCTCGAGCATGGTATGCCCCCAACTGGAGGACTAGGAATAGGAATAGATAGATTAACGATGCTGTTAACTGGTTCTCCATCAATACGCGATGTCATAATTTTCCCAACAATGAAAAGTGTGAAGGACTGAACCCCTTGATTTTACTGGACTTTTAGGAATCACGAAAAGTCAAAATTCGTATAAATCAGGCTATATTCGTATACGATTCGTAGCAGAATAACGTGCAATTCGTATACAAGCCCGAAATGTATGCGAATTGCTTTAGGCTTCTTTTTTGCCATTTCTGCATCCATGATGGAGGTAATGAAATGGCAAGGAAAAGACGGGAGAAAACACGTTATACAGGGATTTACAAGCAGACTGGCAGCAATCTCTATGATGTTATGTATAATATTTAAGGAGATTGATGAAACCACGGGAAAAACACGGTATAAGGCAAAATGGGTATACAGCATTGAAAGCCTTGACCTTGCTAAGAAAACGCTGCTGCAGCTCCAGACTGCCAGTTATGATGATGGCGAACACGCTGTGCGAGGCATACGAACTATGGCTTGCGAAAGCAAGGGTTGAAAAATATACAGATGTTGCGATAAAAAACACTGGTGAGCATATCCGTATGATTTACAATTTCATCTCTCCTAAAGAAGCTGGACGATACCAAACCGCAGGAGAGAGACAGGACGGTTATTGTTACTGCTGCAGATTTTGCAGCAATGGACAATTACCTTGCCAGCAATTCTTTTTTCAGAAATGGGGTTGACCGAAATATCAAACGGTATCTGGCTATGAATTTCTTGTACTACACGGGAATGACCGTCGGGGAAATTCTCGCTGTGCGTTATCAAGATATAATTTGCTCCTGTGAGGCCGCAGGCTGCTGTCAGACAGCGTTTAGCGATGCAACTGATACAGGCTTTATAATCGGCCTTGACGGGGCAAAGAAAAGCAAATTGCGTCTTGTTCCGATGCCAGAACCACTTGCTGCCCTTTTCTTCCGTGACAAAAAACAGCATTTATCAGACGGCGGCAGCCAGAATGATTTAATCTTTTCTTTTACTCATGGCACGATAATTGAGATGCTGCGAAAACTGCCACCACAGCTTGGCATTGACAATAGAATTGTTTGCCAGACCTTCCGTGACACTTATATTGAGAAGATGGTTCGGAACGGAATCACACTTCCGCAGCTTTGTTATGTGCTGGGAGAGTCACAAGCAACGATTGTAAAACGATACGCGTTTCTATTTGAGAATGACCCACAAATAATACTGGCTGTTTTCTCAGCCGAAGCGGAAAAATAGAAATATACTGTACTTTCTGTACGTTTATATCAAAAACACCGATAATACCGAAGATTTGACAGGGTGCTAAAACATGGGCTTGTGTTTTAGCACCCTGTACTAACTGTACTCAAATCTGAATTTCGTGTGAAAAAAGTGCAGTTTCCGATATCTGGAGATACAATGAAACTGTACTTATTTTGAGAGAAAAGGAAATTTCCAAAAAACGAAAGGAGATTTCCATGAGTGGTAAATCAATAAAAACAAGAGTGTTTAATATATCCCAATATGAGATAAATCCAAAAACTGGAGAAGATTTGCATTTTAATGAGAGTAATATTAAAAACGGTCTTTCTTATAAGTCAATAAAAGAATGGACGTATGTCTGTCATGATAAAGACACATATTCCGAAAAGGATGAAATTAAGGGAGATGGTAAAGCTGGAGAGCCCAAAGGGAAACACTGGCATATTGTAGAAAGATGTGACCGTGCCGTTGAAATAGTTTCATTGGCTAACTGGTTTGGCGTGCCCCCGAACCAAATAGAGATACCAAGAGGTCGAGGTGCCTTTTTAGATTGCGTTGAGTACCTTACGCATGAAAGTGAAAAAGAGCAAGCATTGGGGAAACATCGGTATTCTGACGAAGAAATAACTTCTAATTTTGACTGGAGAAGAAGACTATTAGAAAGAGATGAATTACGCCTAAAGTATGGAGCTGATTTAACCAAGCAAGAGCAAATCCGCTATGACATAATATACAATGGCCTTTCTCTGAAAGAAGCACAAGAACGTGACCCATTGTATTACATGGATAATTTCAAACGTCTTAAAGATTTGCGCCATGAATACATACGAAATCTTAATGTTCCTGAGAGCCGCCTTAATTTCTATATCTGTGGTGCTGGCGGGCAAGGCAAAGGTGTAGCTTCGCGTGCCCTGGCTCGTGCCTTATTTCCCGAAATGAAGGACGGCATTTATTACGAAGTCGGTCAAGAAAACGCTGGCTTTGAGAAATATGATGGGGAGCCTGTTGTAATCTGGCACGATAAAAGAGCGATTGACTTGTTGACTGAGTGCAAAGGGCGTGGGAACGTGTTTAATATATTTGACACACACCCTTCTGACTCTGTCGTTAACATCAAATATGGAAGCATCAAGCTTGTAAACCAAGTGAATATCGTCAATTTTCAATCGTATAATGAGTTTCTGGACGGCCTCGCTGGAGAATATACAGCGAAGGACGGCACAAAACAATTTGCTGAGGATAAGGGGCAATCCTATCGCCGCTTTCCTGTGATAATCCCACTGCGCTTCAATGATATGGATATCCTTTTGTCAAAATATTTTGCTGGCCTTTCGGAAGACCCCACGGAATATAAGTACTGGAAGCGCATCTGCGGAAGCTTTGCACGGGTAAGGCAAATCTGCAAGAACAATGAGCTTTTAGCAAGAGAATATGAAGCAAAGTTGCTAGACGGTCTCGCAGATAAATCGTGGGAATTGCTGCAGAACGAGCAACAGTTGTCGGATGAGGAAATTCGCATACTCTTAATTGATTAGGCAAATCCCGAAAAGGTATAATTATAGTGTAAAGTTTTTTGATATTGCTACTGAATTAAATTCCTAAACAGCAATTCTAAGTATAGAGTGTCATAAGTTAATCGCCCTTTTCGGGGAGGTTTGGGTAATAGAAAAACCTTGTAAGTCATTTTGTAATTCCTCAACGGAATTCATAAGTATAGTGTATCAAAGTAAAAACGGCATTGCTCATCTGCAATGCAAAACAATCGGCAAGACCGATTGAGACAACTATCGTGAAAGGTAGAAATACCGTTCACTGTTGGAAATCAGCGCCGTATCGCGCTTTGTGGGATGTTTGCGTATTCATCCCGTCCAACAGTGAACACCGTCTTTAGCGTATTTTTCCAAAAATGAAATTGTCGTAAAAATACGCTGGAACAGGTAGGAGCCCCAAGGTACGGGATAGCCACTGTTCTATCTTTAGCCGTTTTCTCGGTTGTTCTAATGCCCCGTAGTGCCGAAAATAAAAATATAATGCCGCAAGGCCATTTTATTTTTTGCCTTGCCGTGTCCCTTGTCCCCATTGAGGCGAGGGACGGACAATTTATTGTCTGTCCTGATGCCGCGGGGACAAGAAAGAAAATCGAAAAATGGAAGGAGCTATTTAATCAAAAAACAATATTACATCATAATTCAACCGAACACGTTTGATTTCGGGAAGATAATAAACAAACAACTTATAGAACGTATCATAGTTTTTGCTGCTGGATGATGATTTCAACTGTGAAAGCTATCTGGTGGTGAAAGACCTGCTGAACCAACACTGTGAGCTGGTTACGTATGACGGATTTCTCTTAGACCATCTTCTCTGGAAATTCTGGAACAGAGACTATGCAAAGATTGTTGACCTGATGGAAAAAGTCACGCTGCAAATCGGAGGTTCACGAAACTGGTTTGACGAGAACGGGGAGCCTCTATATAGCGTAATCTTTCGGATGCTCTCCGCTTTTATGGCGTGACGGACGCCGATGTTAATTTGAATGACCCGATGGGCGTAATTCAAAAAACAATGCTGTATAGCATAAAGACTATAGCTGCCTATCGTGATACGGCAAAGAACTTTTCAAATTGGCTTGCTCAAAAGCATCCTGAGGTTCGTCTTGTTACAGAAATACAGCCTGAGCATGTGCAAGCATGGATTATTGATGACCGTTCTGAGCATTGGAGTACCGCCACGCTGGAAAACCACATTACGCACATAAAATACATGGAAGAACAGTCTAAAAAGGCATACGGAGCTGACAAGGTGCATTTCTTCGAGCCTGAGAGGATAAAGAAGCCTGAGAAGAAAAAAAGTGTCCGAAGCAAGGCTATGAGTAAAAAAGATATTGATATCCTGCGTGAAGCTATGAAGGATAGCCGCTCCTTTGCGAAAGATGCTCTTGAAATCACAGTTCGTGCTGGGCTCCGTATTGATGAGGTAGCTCATTTACGAGCTGAGGATATCGACCTGACCCAAAAGACAATATATGTTAGCCCCGAAGGAGCGAAGAACGGGCGAGAGCGTAAGGTGCCAATAAGGGACGCTGACTTGCCATATTTCCGTGGGTTGCTGGCAAAAAGCCCTGAGACTGGATATCTGACACAGATTGAGGCAAAAAGTATTGATAAAGCTATTCGCCGTTATATGAAATCTGCCGTTGATGAGGACGGAAGAAGCCTTGCGGAGAAGTATCCGAACGAGACCGTTCACAGCATTCGCAAGCGATACGCCACGGATAGGATGCAAGAGGAACGAGGAAGTATCCCTTTGACTGACCGAAAGGAAGAAATGAAGCACTGGAACAAGGTTTCTGCTGAGTTGGGCCACGGGGAAGGCCGAAGTAATCTTTATAAAGCCTACTGTAAAGGCTGATATATTGATTTTGATTTTTTGCTGGAGGTATAATCAAATAGACAGGAAATAAAACACTGTCACAAGTAATTTGTTTCGTATACGACTAAGTATAGTATGCTGAGCCACCCGTGAGGTGGCTCTTTTTGTGTGTTTTTTATTAGCAATTCTGGTACTTTTCATGAGGGAACACAAATAATGTTGAAAGCCTGTAAATTAAGGCTGAACAAGGATTAAAAATTCGTATAATTCGTATATATGCCTTGAAACCATAGCCTATATGTGCTATAATTGTCTGTGGTTTAGTGCGCCCACAAGGGAGGGAGAGCTATGGCACAGAGGAAAACGGAAAAAAGAAAGGCCACTTCACAGGTACGCAAAGCAGTTGACGGGTATAAAGGCATCTATTTCAATGAAACAACCAAGAAATATGATGTGAAGAACAATTTCAAAGTATATGACCCTCAAACTGGTAAAAATACCTATAAACAGAAATGGTCGTACAACCATAGAACCCTTGAGGATGCAAAGAACGCCCTTGCTATGCTGCGGAACAACGGCGTGAAGCCTGTTGATAAGGAAATCACGCTGGATGGAATTCACCAGATTTGGATTGTTTACGTCCAAAGTGAGGGAATGTCTGAGAAAACCATCAAGAATACAGAAAACCAGCTCAAGATAATCTATGAATTTCTCCCTAAAGACACCAAACTGAAAAACATCACCGAAGATGTATATGACAAGCTGTTTGTGATGCTCCGAGCGAAAGAGCTGAGCAACGGCAATCATTATTCCGAAGAAACGCTGCACAGCTTGAACGCCTGTCTGCATAAGCTGCTGAAGCTTGCATGGCGGCGCGGATTGATTACTGAAAACCCTCTTGACCGTGCGACACGTAAAAAATTTAGGGTTAAGAAGGAAATCAAAAAAGGCGGCGAGAAAATAGTCACCAAAGAAGAATTTCAGGCTATTACGGATTATTTTGAACAGAACAAGTTCGTTCGGAATGGTGTAGACAGGTACAAGGGATATAATGCCCTTGTCCGCTTCCTCTACTTTACAGGTTGCCGCATCGGGGAAGCACTTGCTGTCACATATGCTGATTTGCTCCGTGTAAAGACTGATAAGGACGGCAAAGAAACTATCACCGTCTTTGATTACCCTGATAATGAAGCCGACGGCGAAGTAGATATTGTCGAAGTGAATATTGATAAAGTGCGCTTGGCTTCGGGAGCAACGGAAACATATGCTCATCGAGCTGAGATAAGGCACGAAACCAAAAACAAAAAAGACAGGACTATACCGCTGAATTTGGTTGAGTGTATGTTTTACATCGAATACTGGTGGGAGGAGTGCGGAAGGCCTGACTATTCGACAAGGATTTTTGACTGGACTGACTCAAACGCACGGGCAATGATACAAAAGGCCTGTGAGGAAACGGGAATACGGAAACACACCTGCCATGATTTCAGACATACCTTCATTTCAAATCTGATGGCTGACCCGAATGTGAGCCTTGCGGATGTAGAAGCACTGTCTGGAGATACGCAGGAAACAATTCTTGCACGTTATTCTCATATGCTGCCTGAGGCGAAGAAGAAATTTGAGCTAGCTACGGATAAATGGTGATTTTCGTTGAAAGGCTGTAATAATACGACACTTTATTAGTGATTGAAGGAGATACAGAAATGCCTAATGATAGAATCAGCGTTGTCGGAACGAATATAGCAGAAAAGGCCACCATGATTTGGAATGTGGCTGATATGCTGCGTGGTCCGTTCAAGCCCCATGAGTATGGTCTTGTCATCCTGCCGATGACCGTTGTGAAGAGATTTCACGATTGCCTGCTTCCCACATGGCAGGCCGTTCAAGATACCTATGACAAGGTAAAGCACCTTGCCGTAATCGAAGGATTCCTGACAAAAGCCTCTGGCTATCAGTTCTACAACACCAGCAAGTTCACCTTTGATAAGCTGCTGGCTGACCCTGAGAACATAGAGGCCAACTTCCGTGACTATCTGGCTGGCTTCTCCCCGAACGTGCAGGACGTTCTCTCCAAATTAGACTTTGAAAATGTCATCAAGCGCATGGTGGAGAGCAATCCCCTGTATCTGACCATCAAGGAATTTAATAGTCCGAAAGGCTATCTCGGCCCTGACAAGATAAGCGCCGTGGATTGCGGCTATATCTTTGAGGACTTGGTACGCCGTTTTTCTGAAAGCTACGAAGAAGAAGCGGGAGCACATTTTACCAGCCGTGACATTATCTACCTGATGACTGACCTGATGCTTTCTGACGCTGACCTGTCCCATTCAGGCAATGTAACCGTCTATGATATGACCATGGGAACGAGCCAGATGCTTTCCTGTATGGAAGAGCGCATCCACGACCTGAACAGCGATATCGAGGTCACTTGCTTCGGGCAGGAGTTCAATCCGTCAACTTTTGCCATTGCAAAGGCCAACATGATGATTCGCGGCGGCGACCCGAACAATATGCGGTTTGGTGATACGCTGTCCGATGACCAGTTCAAGGGCTATACCTTCCAATACTGCATCTCCAACCCGCCTTTCGGCATCGACTGGAAGCGGGAACAGCAAGCTGTAGAAAAAGAAAATGCACAGGGAGAGTTGGGGCGCTTTGCACCTGGCCTTCCGCGAATTTCTGATGGTCAGCAACTTTTTGTGCTGAATGGTCTATCCAAGTTGGCACCAAGTGGAAAGATGGCCATCATCCAAAATGGTTCACCACTCGCATCTGGTGATGCAGGAAGTGGCACCAGTGAAATAAGGCGTTACATTCTGGAAAACGATTGGCTGGATGCTATTGTTCAGCTTTCACCTTATCAGTTTATGAATACTGAAATAGCCACATATATTTGGGTCATCTCGAAGGACAAGCCTGCATATCGAGCTGGAAAAATCCAACTGATAGATGCTTCACAGTGCTTTGTTCAACGGAGAAAAGCTATCGGGCAAAAGAAGCACGATATTACGGATGAATGCCGTGATATGATTGTCCATGCCTATGGTGAATATGCAAATAAGGTCTACGAGGATGGCGCTTTGCGTTGTGAATCTAAAATATTAAACACTATCGACATTGGCTTCAATAGAGTTGTAATCGAGAGGCCAAAACGAAATGCTGATGGTAGTATTGTCCGCAAAGCGGGGAAGCCCGTTCCTGATAAGGACTTGAGAAGTGTAGAAATTATTCCTCTGTCGGAAGAAATAGAAACATATTTTGAAAGAGAAGTCCGTTCCGAATGGCCTGATGCATGGATAGATAAATCGAAAACTAAAACAGGCTACGAAATAATCTTTGGTCAAGTGTTCTATAAGCCTGCAATGATGGGAAATCCATCTGAATTGCTTGCCCAAATACAAGAGCTGGAACGACAAGAAAATGTGCTTCAAGCCAAGATTATTGAGCAAATATCAAACTATGGTAAATCGCTTTTCCGTTCGCAGGATGACCTTCAAGAAACAGGAATAGAATGGTTTCCTTATATTCCTTCAACTTGGAACATAGTAAAAGGAAAGTATATCCTTGAATTACAGAAACGACCTGTAAAAGAAGACGATGGCGTTATTACTTGTTTCAGAGATGGCGAAGTAACCCTAAGAAGCAACAGACGAGAGGAAGGATTTACTTTTGCAGATAAAGAGATTGGATATCAAGGAATTGATGTTGGAGATTTAGTAATACATGGAGTGGATGGTTTTGCTGGTGCTATCGGAATATCAGATTCAAGAGGAAAAGGCTCACCTGTCCTTAACGTTTGTGCTGTAAAAGAAGGCTATGATAAGAAGTACATCATGTGGTATTTGCGCTACCTTGCTTATCAAGATGTGTTTATGGCGACATCTACGGGAATACGTGAGAGAAGTTGTGATTTGCGATGGAGTAAAATTTCAAATCTCCCATTTGTTATTCCTCCTTATGAAGAACAAGTTAGAATTGTTGAGCAGATAGACGATATTGATAGAATATTTGAACCTATTAACGAATTGTCAGAAGTAAATGCGAAGAAAGAATCCTTATATAAAGACTATAGGAAAGCCCTGATTGCTGAGCTGGTTACAGGAAAGAAGGAGATTAGCTAATGGAATTCGTATCGCTTACGCCCAATGCGGAAAAGCTATTGAAGGAAATAATGGACAATCGCCTTGATAATGGAAACTGTGACACTAACTACTGGTCAGAACGATTTGAAGGGCTTTCATTTGCTGAGGACTCAAGCCTCAGAAGCACATTCAAGGAATTATCTGATGCTGAGATGATTGCAACTCGATGGGCAGATAATGTTCCCTATGTACTAACCGTTTTGAATAATGGCTTATCCTATTTTGATATAAAGAAAGAAAATGAGAAGAAGGAGAAGAAAGAAAAGCGAGCAGACAGACGACATGATGTCATGATGCTTATTATCGGCGCTATTCTTGGTGGTATCGTTGAATTCCTTCTGTTCAAGTTCTTTGGCATAGGAGGCTAATATGGCTATTGATACAACAAATGAAAAACGCTTTGAATCCGATATCGAAGCAGCGTTCCTGTCTCCCGCTGGCGGTTACGTTAAGGGCACAGATACATATGACCCCAATCTGGGATTGTATGTAGATACGCTGGTTACCTTCATTCAAAAGACCCAACCCAAGGAATGGGTGCGGTTTGAGAATGCCAACAAGATTGATACCGTGCGGAAATTCTGCGTGGCGTTCAACAACGCCTGCGACATGAGCGGCCTTGTCTCTGTGCTGCGGCATGGCTTCAAGCATCGTGGCATCACCTTCCGCGTCTGCTACTTCAAGCCTGAATCCTCTCTGAACCAGACGGCTGCAGCGCAGTATGCCCGAAATCATGTTGCCTGCTATCGTCAGTGGTATTACAGCGCCGACACGAAAAAGAGCGTGGACATGGTGCTTGTTCTGAACGGCATTCCTGTGTTTGCGTTTGAGCTGAAAAATCAGTACACAGGGCAGACGGTGGACAACGCCAAAACGCAATGAATGTATGACCGGACCCGCGCGAAGTCTGCTTCCAGTTCAACAAGCGTATTCTGGGCTACTTTGCCGTTGACCATACGGAAGTCTGGATGACTACGCAGCTTGCAGGCAAAGACACCTACTTCCTGCCGTTCAACCAAGGCAGCAACGGCGCAGGCCGTGACGGCGGCAAGGGTAATCCTCCGAATCCGAACGGTTATCCTACAGCTTATCTCTGGGAAGAAGTATTTGAGAGGGACAGCATGATGGATATTCTGCAGAAGTTCATCCATCCGCAGGTCACAGAGGAAAAGAAGTTACAGCCTGACGGCACGGAAAAGGTTATCAGGAAGAAGCGCCTGATATTCCCGCGCTACCACCAGCTTGACGTTGTGCGGAAGCTGATTGCTCACGTTTCCGAGAACGGCGCAGGCCACAACTACCTTATCCAGCACTCCGCTGGTTCTGGCAAATCGAATTCCATAGCATGGACAGCCTATCGTCTGGCCTCCCTGCATGACAAGGACAATAATGCCATCTTTTCCAGTGTCGTTGTCGTGACCGACAGAACGGTACTGGACGCACAGTTGCAGGAGACCATTTCTGGCTTTGACCATACGCTGGGCGCGGTAGAGACCATCGGTGAAGACAAGAACAGCCGCGACCTGCGGGATGCTATTAACGCTGGCGTTCGCATCATTGTGACCACGCTGCAAAAGTTCCCCGTCATCTATCAAGAAGTGGACAGCGCAAAAGGCAGAAATTATGCCGTCATCGTGGACGAAGCGCATTCCTCCCAGACTGGCTCTTCTGCATTGAAGCTGAAAGCAGCTCTGGCCGATACCGAAGATGCTCTGCGCGAGTATGCCGAAATCGAGGGCAAGGCTGAGGAAGGTGTCGACCCGACTGACAAGCTCGTTCAGGAAATGATTGTCCATGGCAAGCATAAGAACCTTTCCTTCTTTGCCTTTACCGCTACTCCGAAGGGAACAACGCTGGAAATGTTCGGCACCGAGTATGAGGACGGCAGCTTCCACCCGTTCCATATCTATTCCATGCGGCAGGCCATAGAAGAAGGATTCATTCTGGATGTTCTCCAGAATTACATGACCTACGACACCTGCTTTAAGATTGCCAAGACCATTGAGGACAATCCCGATGTGCCTGGCTCCCGTGCAGCCAAGACAATCCGCAAGTATGAAGAACTGCATCCGTACAATATCAGCCAGAAAGCGCAGATTATCGTTGAAACCTATCTGGGAACGACACGGCACAAAATCGGTGGGCGCGGCAAGATGATGGTTATCACTTCTTCCCGTCTGGCAGCCGTGCGGTATTACCATGAGTGTAAGCGGTATATCGAGGAAAAAGGCTATAACGACATCGGCGTTCTGGTTGCCTTCTCTGGCTCAGTCAATGATGGCGGTGAGGAATACACCGAACCGAAGCTGAACGTTCGCAGAGACGGCAGCCATATCGGGGAATCCCAGACCAAGGCTGAATTCCATGAGAATTTCAATGTGCTTATCGTTGCAGAGAAGTACCAAACAGGCTTTGATGAACCGCTGCTGCATACGATGATTGTTGATAAGAAGCTTCGTGACGTAAAGGCCGTTCAGACGCTTTCCCGCCTGAACCGTACCTGCCAAGGCAAGACCGACACCTTTGTTCTGGACTTCATCAACAAGCAGGAGGATATACAAGAGGCGTTCCAGCCGTTCTATCAGGAAACCATGCTGGAGCGTGAAGTTAATACCGACCTGCTCTATCAGGTGCAGAAGGAGCTGAGGGGCTATTCCATCTATTCTGATGCCGATATAGAAGCATTCGCTGGAGAGTATTTTAGCTACGGCAGGCAGGATTCACTTCTATGGGACGTATGACCAGCATCTTGAAGCCTGTTGCTGACCGCTATAACAAGCTGACTCCTGACGAGCGTTACCAGTTCCGCCGCCTGTGCCGCAATATGATTAAGTGGTACGGCTATATCTCTCAGGTGGTGCGGATGTTCGATACGGACTTGCACAAGGAATATGTGTTCCTGAGTTACCTGCTGGGACTTATCCCGCCTGAGACGACGACAATGATTGACCTTGAAGGAAAGCTGCAGCTTGAATACTATAAGCTGCAAAAGACATTTGAAGGGGCAATCATGCTGAAAGAAGAAACTGGCGTCTATACGCCTGCCAGCGCCAAAGGAGCGGTGAAGCCAGAAGAGAAGCAGCCGCTTGATGAAATCATCGAGAAGATAAACGAGCAATACAAAGGTCAGTTCACCGATGCCGATAAGGTGCTGTTGACGGCACTGAGGGCAAAGCTCATGAGCGATACCAAACTGCAGACCATGGCAAAGACCAGCGACCCGCAGATTTTCGCAGAGAGCATCTTCCCGAAAGCGTTTGGAACGACAGCGCAGGACAGCTACATGGAATCACAAGATACCTATACCACGCTGTTTGAAGACCAAGCCAAGTACAACGCCATTATGCACGCCCTCGGCAGCATCGTTTACAGAGAGATGCGGATGAATCCGTAACAAATAAGGAGGAAATGTATATGTCGTATAGCAAAGAAGAACTGGAAATTCTGGAAAACAGAAGACGTGATGACCCCAAGGATGACGCTATTGCTAAGAAACATCCTGATTATGCAGTATGGCGTAGATTCAAGGATGAGCTTCTTCAACATATGAGGATGGCTGAATTCGATAGTAAATTCACCGATGAGGAAATAATCAAGTACTATAAGGTTGCAGAGTATATTGAATCGGAACAAGGTCTTTGGCCCGATGAAGACGGCGAGCCAGATGTGTACGAGATAAAAGGGGATGGTTCATTAAAAAAATCAACCCACAGGAGATTTGAAAACATCACAGTTTGATGTTATTATGGTCACGATTTCTCCGACTGGCATTTAGCTGGGGAAGAAATATTCGTATATATTCGTATAAATCAACTTAACAAGAACTTAGAAATGGCTTAAAACAAGGACTTTTGAAAGCTTTTTTGATTCCCGACTCTTAAATCTTTGTCTTAAAAAATATAGTGTTTATAGAAAATATTGTGTTGACTTTTTAAAAAATTGGTGTATAATTATAGATATTATTTATTTATGGAGGTTGTTTATGAGTTTTAAGAAAAAATTATCTATGGTTGCTTTGGCAGCGTCTCTTTTGGGATGCAAATCTGCAATGGCTGTGTCTCCTTTTGTTAGCCCTTCGATTTCAGCTGGATATGAATATTTCAATGGTAAGAAAAAATCTGGCAGAGATGATTCCAAAGAAAGATCTAAAGTTAATATTAGTTTGCCCATCCCTACATTGGATGATTTGAAATTTTGGGTTCCTGCTTCATATATAGTTGCCAATGAAATTGCCGGAGATTTTTATTTGGCTGACCGTGAATTTTTTGGAAAGTTTACTGTTGGGAAAGGTGGTAAGAAAGTTGCTGAGAAAGTTGCTGAATTTGTTGATTATCTGAAGAACAAATACAAAACTGCTGAGTATATAAAAAGTCAGAAGCTTTATGATGAAAATTCGAATGCAAAAAGAGAGAAATATTACTATGAGAATTTGGAAAAGGTTTTATTGAATTTTGGTGTTGGCACTGAAATGTCAAAAAAACTGGTTGATATTATGAATATACAGGAAAATTCAGATGGTAGTCTTTCATATAATTTTTTGTCTGAGTTTTTGAAAAATGGTAAAGTTCCTGCTGGTAATAATATTGCTCAAAAAATAGATATATCCGGGTTTCGAGGTTTCGTTAATCAACTTCGTGGAAAGAGTAAACTGGATATAGAAAGAAAAGTAAGATTTATTTTTGATGAAAAACAACATTACGTTG
This sequence comes from uncultured Clostridia bacterium, assembly GCA_946186155.1. Taxonomy (GTDB): domain Bacteria; phylum Bacillota; class Clostridia; order Oscillospirales; family Acutalibacteraceae; genus Improbicoccus. The sequence goes on from CAMHLN010000005.1 coordinate 46,778, forward strand.
TGAAGTATATAGAAGGTTTTAATGGCGAACACGTTTTTGGTTATCAAAAGTTGGAAGTTGCAGATTTCAGTTCACGATCTTTGCGTAAAAATGGCTACCTTTTTTACGACTGTGCTGAATTTTTTTGGAAGACTAATTTCACTCACTGACCGAAGCCGTAAGGGTGCTTTTTAGAACCGAATATATATTATTAAGTTCATCTATAGGGAGAGGATTTTCGCCTTTACCTATTTCTATTGTGAATCCAGGTTTCTGAAATTTCTCTATGAACCAATCTTTGAATCCTCCTCCAACTGCCAAACCTTCGGGAGAACTTATTCTATATCCAGTCAAATCTGCAATTTTTTTTGCTATTTCAAAACTTTCTTCAGGAGTTTTATCCCCATAATGCCAATAAATTTCTTCTCCCTGGCTGTGAAATGCGAAAGCTAAATCAAATTTTTCAGAGTTACATAAGTTCACAATTGCTTGAGTTTCAGGCTCACTTTCAGGAAATTCTCCTCCATATCTAGTATTAGACGGACCTGTTATGTTGTTCTTTTTTTCGAGTTCTCTCAATTTTTTCCATCCTGCATCAAAATTGTGGTTTATATCCACTCCTCTGGCGTTAGATTGCCATTTTTCATTCCCAATTTTCTTCACGAGATTCTTATAAATTCCAGCATATTCTGCTCCTTTTAGGGATATTTCCACACCATCTGGATTAACACATGGAATTATCGTAATTCTGTTTTTTATTTCAAATTTTTTTTCTATTATTTCTTCTATAAATTTGACAAGAACGAAATAAGTAATCCATTCTAATCCGTGAAAGCATCCTGCAAGAAGTATTTTTTTCCCTTTTTCTCCGAATGTGAATGACTCTATTTTTCTTTTGCAATGGCTATATCCTATTATTTTGTAGCGTATAAATTGATTTTTTCTTATTTGCTCCGAGATTTTTTCTCTAAAAGATTCTATTGGAATGTCATATTCAAACATTTTATCCCCTTGAAATAAAATTTGCTCTTGGTAAAATACAGGTAATATTTTTAATATGATTGATAGGAGCATAGTTGAAGATAATATACGCTGATAACGCTGCAACAACTAGAGTGATGCCTGAAGTTTTTGGATCTATGAAGCCTTTTTTCGAAGAACATTTTGGAAATCCTTCTAGTTTATATTCTATTGGAAGATTTTCAAAAAATGTACTAGAAAAGTCGAGAAAATCTATAGCTGATTGCATAAATGCTAAACCAAATGAAATTTTCTTCACCTCCGGAGGAACAGAATCTGATAACTGGGCGTTGAAATCTTGTGTGAGATTGAATCCTGGAGACCATATTATCACTTCAAAAATAGAGCATCATGCTGTTTTGAAATCTGCTAAATATCTAGAAACGCAAGGAATAAGAGTAACTTATCTTGATGTTGACAAATTTGGATTGGTGAATCCTGAATCTCTTGAGAAAGAAATAAATCAAGGTACTAAGTTAGTTTCGATAATGACTGCAAACAACGAGATAGGAACCATAGAACCTATATCAGAATTATCCAAAATTTGCAGAAAAAAGAACGTAAAATTTCACACTGATGCAGTTCAAGCAGTTGGGCACATAGAAATAGATGTTGAAAAAATGGGAATAGATATGCTTTCCGCTTCTGCTCACAAGTTTGGGGGCCCCAAAGGAATAGGATTTTTGTATATAAAGAACGGAATTGCTTCTTCTCCGTTAATTCATGGGGGAGCCCAAGAATCCAATCGCAGAGCAGGAACTGAGAATATTCCATATATAGTTGGAATGGCAAAAGCGTTGGAAATTTCCTGCTCAAAAATGGATTCAAATAGGAGTCATCTTTTGAATCTTCAGAAGAAATTAGTTGACAATATCCTCAGCATAGAGGAAACTATTCTAACAGGCCACCCAACTATAAGAACTCCTGGAAGTGCTAGTTTTTGTTTCAAAGGAATCGAGGGAGAATCCTTGCTTCTGCATTTAGATGCTCTTGGAATTTGTGGGTCTTCGGGGTCAGCATGCACTTCTGGTTCTCTCGACCCTAGTCATGTACTTCTTGCTATCGGGTTACCTCATGAAGTTGCACATGGATCTCTAAGATTGACCTTAGGACCTGATAATACTATGGAGGATGTCGACTATATAATTTCTGTTCTTCCTTCGGTAGTAAAAAAGTTGAGATTAATGTCTCCCATTTGGGAAAAAATGTCTAAATAAATGGAGGTTATAATATGTCTTTGAGTGCTATTTCAAAAAAATCAGAATTCAAAAAGATAATTTCAGATTGCAAAATTCCTGTTTTCGTTAAATTTTTTGCAACATGGTGTGGCCCTTGCAAAATGATGGCTCCTGTTTTGGAACGAGTTTCTGAAGATTTCGATGGTCAGGTGAAATTTCTGGAGGTGGATGTGGATAACTGTGAAAATCTTTCCAATGATTACTTCGTTTCGTCTGTTCCTACGTTTATAATTTTTAAAAATGGAGAAGAATTTGACAGAATATCAGGCGCGTGTACTTACACTCGAATAGATTCGTTTATCAAAAACGCTACTGCTGTTGTCTAAGAGGCCGATATGCTGTACGATTTAGTAATAGTCGGAGGAGGTCCTGCTGGAATCGCATCTGCTATTTACGCAGCAAGGGCAGGATTGAAGTCTATTATTTTAGAGAAAGAGTTCTGCGGCGGAAAGATAAATTACACAAATGAGATATCAAATTATCCTGGATTTGTAAGTATTTCAGGGGTTGACCTGTCGAGTAAAATGTTCGAGTGTGTGAAATCTTTGGATGTAGAATTTAAATACGGAGAAGTAGTAGATTCCAACTTAGGAGATGCTATCAAAACTTTGGTTTTGTCAGATGGGTCTGAGTTTGAATCTCAGAGTGTTGTTGTGGCAACAGGATTGAAAACCAGATTTTTGAAATGCAAAGGAGAAGATAGATTAAAAGGCAAAGGAGTGTCTTATTGCGCTACATGCGATGGATTTTTTTTCAAAAACAAAAAGGTCGTTGTTGTTGGGGGAGGAAATACTGCTCTTGAGGATGCTTTGTATTTGTCAGGAATTTGCAAAGAAGTAACTATCTTGGTTAGAAAAAATTTTCTCAGAGGAGACAAAATCTTGTCTGATGCGGTGGAACATAACGATAAGATATATATTATGTTCGAAACAGTTATCGAAGAAATCATTGGCGAGGATAAAGTTGAAAAAGTTTTGATAAAATCAAAGGGAAAAACTTCAGAAATGGTAGTAGATGCGATTTTTATAGCTATAGGACAAGAACCGGGAAATGATGCATTTAGAGAGATAGAATCGAATGAATTAGGATACTTTGTATCAAATGAAGATTGTCTGACAAATTTAGATGGAGTTTTTGTTGCAGGAGACTGCAGAGAAAAATCTCTGAGACAAATTGTGACTGCTGTTTCTGACGGAGCCATTGCAGCGAATCAATCTATCAAATTTTTGAAAAAATCTAAGATGAAATATGCATCTACGAAAATTTAACGGAAATTCGTCATGAAAATTGATATAAAATCTATGACTTTAGAGGAAATTACAAAAGATTTTTTATCTCTGGGTTTAAAAAAATATAGAGCAGAACAAACATTTAGATGGATATCATCGGGAGCAGTTTCTTTTTCTGAAATGAGCGATTTGCCAAAAGATTTGAGAGATTTTTTGGATTCGAGGTATAAAATTCCGAAATCGAGCATAGTAAAAAAAGAAGTTTCTTGCGATGGCACTTCTAAGTTTGCTATAATATTCGAAGATGGTTCCGTAGTAGAATCAGTAGTTATGAAATATAAATTTGGGAATTCCATTTGTGTTTCTACTCAAGTTGGATGCAGAATGAGATGTAAATTTTGTGCGAATTCTAATCTTTCGTTTTCAAGAAATCTTTTGCCATCTGAAATTTTGTCTCAAATTCATGTCATTTCAAAGTTAGAAGATTTAGTTTTTTCGAATATAACTCTGATGGGAGTGGGAGAACCATTTGATAACTATGAAAATGTTTTGAAATTTATCGACATAGCAACGTCTCAAAAGGGAATGAACATTGGCTCAAGGAGAATATCAGTATCAACCTGTGGATTAGCTGATAAAATAAAAAAATTTGCTGATGAAAAAGTTGGAGTTACTCTTTCAGTTTCGTTGC
>CAMHLN010000006.1 GCA_946186155.1 uncultured Clostridia bacterium
CTATTCTATCAAAAATTTTATTAAAAGATAAAAGTTTCATATGTGGCTTTACCATATCAGATATCAAAGTTCTGACATCGTGCGCAGAACTGTTCGCATTAGAATCTATCGTAGTGTCTGCTACAGTTTCATTCTTCACAAAATTTTTGATGTAATCTGTAAAATTTAAATGGGAATTTGAAAACCCATTCATTATTTCAAAATTCTCTCCATACTTTTCAAGCAATTCACTAATCTTATTGTTGAAATCTGGATTAAAATCAAACTCTATTTTCATTTAATTTAGCTCCTTCGTCGTTAATCCATAGATTAGCGTGATAGAAATCTAAAATAGTATCTCCAACCTTTAGCATTGGAGCCTTTGTGAATCCTAATTCTGTCATTTTATTTGTATCAGTTTCTAATAAATAATCTATATTCCAATCTTCGAGTTTTTGCTCCAAAACCTTACATTTCGGGCATCCTGTGCTATACAAAACAATATCATCAACTGCCATTATTTTTACCTCCGTGAATATACTATGCTCTTCTATGTTAGAGCATTATGCATTCATATTTTCATTCTGTCAAGAATTTTCTATCAAACACAAAAATTAATTTTTTGAGAAAAAAATATATTTGATACCGATTTATCTTCTTTTTATTTTAATAAAAATAATCAAAATTGAATTATAAAAAAATGATTTTTAATATGCATATTTATGAAAATAAAGCTAATATATTGTATGATAAAAAATAAAAAATGGTCAATCTTTGAAATGCTAAGCCTTGACTTACTTTTGTAATTTTAGTAGAAGTGAGCCTGTATCTTTATTTCATATTGATACAAGGAGATGAGCATTAATGAATGTTAGAAAAATAGTTATAAAAAAAAGTAATAATCTTGAAGGAAATGTAAAAATAGCTGGTGCAAAAAATGCAGCTCTAGCTATTCTTGCTTCAACAATTTTAGTTGGGCAAAAGTGTATTTTGGAAAATGTTCCAGATATAAGCGATGTCTCCTTGATGTGCAGTATAATGTCTCATCTCGGAGTTAAAATCAACATGGTAGGCCCTAATGCAATTGAAGTTGATGCTAAAAATATAAGTTCTCTTTGTGCTGATTTTGATGAAATAAGACACATGAGAGCTTCTTATTATTTGCTGGGAGCTTTTTTAGGTCGTTTTGGAAAAGCAAGCGTTGCCATGCCTGGAGGATGCGATTTTGGATTGCGACCTATGGATCAACACATAAAAGGATTCGAATCTCTCAATGCAAAGTGCGAAATTTCAGGAGGAATCATAAACGTTAAATGCGATAAACTTAAGGGAAATAGAGTCTATCTTGATGTGGTATCTGTGGGAGCAACTATAAATACAGTGATTGCGGCAGTTAGAGCAGAGGGAACAACTGTCATTGAAAATGCTGCAAAAGAGCCCCATGTAGTAGATTTAGCAAACTTTTTGAACAGTTGTGGAGCTGATATACACGGGGCTGGAACTGACGTAATACAAGTCCATGGAGTGAAAAATCTCAAGGGAACTTCTTATCAAATTATTCCTGATCAAATTGAAGCAGGGACTTATATGGCTATATCTGTGGCGACTCATGGAAATTTGACAATAAATAACGTAATTCCAAAGCATCTTGAATCTATTTCTGCAAAACTTTGTGAAATCGGAGCACAAATCGACTATTTTGAAGATTCAATCAAAATTTCCTGTCCAGGGAAATTAAAAAAGTGTAATGTAAAGACTATGCCCTATCCTGGGTTCCCCACTGATATGCAGCCGCAAATAGTTGCATTATTAACTAAATGCGAGGGAACTAGCATGGTTACTGAAGGAGTATGGGACAATAGATTCAGGTATGTCTCTGAGCTAAGAAGAATGGGAGCTGAAATTTCTGTTGATGGAAGATTAGCTGTCATTGAGGGAGTCAAAAAACTCGTTGGAACTAATGTCAAAGCCATAGATTTGCGAGCAGGAGCTGCCGTTATATTGGCAGGATTAATTTCTGAAGGAACAACTTATGTGGAGAATATTGACTATGTGGAAAGAGGATATGAAGACATAGTGGGAAAGCTCTCAAATTTAGGAGCAGATATAAAAATTGTTACAGAATCTTTGGATAAAATTTCTCTTTCTGCATGCTAAAAATGCTTGACAAAATTTAAACTAATTGGTATACTAGCGTTAGTTTGTTTTGACAAATTTTTGGGAGGAGTGAATTATGAGCAAAAATCGGAAAAAGATTATTGGAACATTACTGGGGATTATGGCTTCTGTTTCCAGTGTTGGGGCTATGCAAAATGCTCCAGATGCAGGCAGTGACAATACCGGAATCACTAACAAAAAAAATGAAGAACAAAAGAAATTCAAAAAAAGAGGTGAGGTTAAAGCTAATCCTTATTTGAGGGTCTTGGATGCTTGTGTTAAATTAGGGTTGATTAACGAGTTTTTGTCTACTACGCCACTGAGAAAATTTTCTCGTCCTTTTCTTAGACAACTCGTTACCAATTATCGTCGTGTCCATGGCTTTAGTGGTTACGTCATGAGACATGATAATCCGAAGTATACTAATAATGTATTCAAATTGAATGGTGATGATGGACATGATTTCCGTATCAGAGTTGATAAGGGTGATAATTTGTTCGGAGATGAAGAGAGTGAATCTGTTGAAACTTTGGCAATAGAATCATCAGAATTCTTTGATGGTTTGAAAGGCAAGTTTGAACTTTCGGAATATTTATCTGAACCATCTATAAATTTAGTTGCCGAAGCTAAGTTTCGTGATAATGACGGATATTATCGTTTATTTGAAATTAAAGCAATTTGGAATATTGACGATGTTGCACGTGCAGTTGGTCAAGTAAATAAGCTGCTAGATATAATTAACAATCAAAAAATTGATAACGACCAAAAAAAGCAGATGATAGAAAATCAATTTGGAAAAAATGTTGTGTTTGTTCCTGCTAAAGAAGGAGATAACATCGTATTTAGAATCTTTTTAGGGAAGAAAAAGTTTCCCGTCATTAATGTAAACAAAGTTGTAGAGGAAAAATTTTTTGCTAATAAAATTGGTGGCGATGTCGAAAAAAGTCTTAATGATGAAGATAACCAATTATATATAAACGAAGAGGTTGAATCATTAAATAAAACTTTGGGTGGATTAGACCAGTCGGGGGGTCTGAATTGCTATGCAGAATTTAAATTAGTTGAAGACAAAGGATTAGGTGCAAAGAAATAAAATAAAATCAGATAGTAAAAAATTATTAACAGAGTATATGAAAACATAGTGGAAAAACTCTCAAATTTAGAAGCAAATATAAAAGTTGTTACAGAATCTTTGGATAAAGTTTCTCTTCCAGTCTGTTAAAAATTCTTGACAAAATTTAAATTATTTGATACACTAGTGTCGGTTTATTTTGTAAATGTTTAGGAGGAATTGGTCATGAACAAAAATCGTAAGAAAATTATTGGAACTTTGTTGGGGATTATGGCTTCTGTATCCAGTGCTGGGGCTATGCAAAATGCTCCGAATACGGGTAGTGCCAGTACCGAAACTGTTGCAAAATCTAAGAAAAGAAATCAAGATACTACCAGCGTTTATTGGAATATTGCAAAGTTAGCGACATCATTATTGGCTGTAGATGAAATTGGATCAAATTTGCCTGCAATTAAATATTGCACTTATCCGTTTTTGAGACAATTGTCTGGTTATAGGGTACGTCGTGGTGTGAGGGGAGATTTCATTCGTCGGAATGGTCCAGCCTCACTTAATTATGGTTATACAATATTTAACGAATCAGATTGTAATTTTTATAATATAAGTTTTTCACGTGGTAATATGCGTTATGATAAGGATAAAAATTCTGGTAAGTATTTCTTAAAAAAAGATACTTTCAGAGAAATTAGTGATGATAGTTTTAATAATTTAAAATCTGATAAAAAACAGTCCATTGGATTGTTGAGTGCTTTTTACGATATTAGACTTGTTATGGAAGATGAAAATGGTGTTGTGTTATCTGGAAGTAATGCCACTAGTGTTAGAGAATTTCTCAAATCGGATGATTTCACCCCTAGTGATGCAGCGGATGCGTTAAGTAAAGTAATTGAATTTGTCAATATAATTAATAGTGATAAATCTGATGGAGATAAAATCAAGTTGATAAATAAAAATATGAGTGCAGTCTTTTGTCCTAAAGGCAAGCTAATGGAAAGCGGCCATCCAATTAGAATTCTCGTTAAAGAACGTAAGAATGCCAAGGGGGAAATTCGTAGGATATTTGCTGATTTTCGAATAGAAGATAAAAAAACCAAAGAAGAGATAGAAAAAGAAGATGCGGAAAAACTAGAGAAGGAAATGGAAAAACTAAAGAAGGAAATGAAAAAGCAAGCAAAAAAATAAAATTTATGAGTTTGGATTATCTGTTAGATTTATAACTTCTGGCTCTAAATTTATCCCGGTTTTTGTTGCAATCTGAGAGATTATCTCCGATTGCAACTTTTTTATATCCTCTGAGGTAGCATTTCCAAGATTAACGATAAATCCCGAATGTTTAGATGAAACTGCAGCATCCCCTATTCTGAAACCTTTCAATCCACACTGTTCAATCAAAGCAGAGGCATGATATCCTGCAGGACTCTTGAAAAAGCTTCCCGCACTTGGAAAGTTCAATGGTTGTTTAAATTTTCTCCGAGCAATCAAATCTTCCATTCGAGATTTTATATCTTCATAACTCCCTAACGATAATTTAAATTCAACAAAAGTTATTATATATTCATTTTTAGAAAACAGGCTATTTCTATATGAAAATCCGCAATCTTTTCCAGAAATTTTGTTGATTTCTCCATTTTGATCTACGAACTCTACCGTTTTTATTACATCTTTCATCTCTCCACCATATGCTCCTGCATTCATAACAACCGCTCCACCACATGAACCAGGAATTCCGTATGCAAACTCCAATCCTGTCAAAGAATTTTCTAAAGCAGTTTTGCAAATTCGCGAAAGATTCACTCCCGCACCACATTTCATAAACTCTCCATTAACTTCAACAGAAGCAAATTTTCCATCTAATTTTAAAATTACTCCTCTGTATCCATCGTCATTTATTAACAAATTTGACCCGTTTCCTAACAAAAAAAACGGAATATCACTTTTTTTCATCATGACTAGCAAATTTTGCAACGTACACACATCTGGGACCTCTATAAACAAATCTGCGGGGCCACCAATTCTAAAGGTTGTGTGCTTAGACATCAACTCATTTTTGCAAAATTTACATTTCTTTGAGTTAAGATAATTTAGTATAGAAGAATATTTCATTCCAATCTCCTAGTTGAAAAAATGTGTATGATTCCTCAAATAATTCTCAAAAGATTCCAAGTTAGAGTTTATTATTAAATTTTCGGGAAAGTTTACCTCCTTAAGCAACGACAAAGCAGAATCAAATCTTCCTACATGACATGCTATGTGAGAATCAGAGTTTACTATGACAGGAGTATTCGACTTCTTGCAAATTTCCGCAATTTTTTTGCAGTTTTCATAGCAACCTCTTCGAACATTGAACGAACTCGCATTGATTTCTACTAACTTGTTATTGTCTCTAAAAATTGGAATTACTTCTTCATAATTGTACTTAAAATTGACTAATCCGCTATGTCCAATAACATTAACCACAGGATTTTTCGCAACATTTATCCACGCATTCGTGCACTCATCAATGCCATGGGCTCCAGTCCAAGCCACGTCATGTATAGAAGATATAACCCAATCAAGTTCATTTCCCTTACTAAACTCCGGAATATCTATTCTCCCACTTGGACCAAGAACATTGCTTTCAATTCCTCTAAGAATTCCAACTCCATCTATTTCTTTTGGTATAACTAGCAAGTTATGAAAGTACCAAACTTTAGGAGATTCAGGGACATCTCCCGTATGGTCAGTCATAGCTATATATTTAAATCCCTTTTTCTTAGCTTCCTGAACATTTTCTAAAATAGTGCTGTAAGCATGAGAAGATGCTACAGTATGGCAATGTGTGTCTGCTATAAATTTCATATATAATTCATCCTTTCGAGTTATATCTAATCTTCATCTTGGCGATTCCAAACAAAAACTGCTTCTTTTGCAAGATGTGGTGTAAGGTCACTTATATCTGATAAATCACCAATTAACGCATTGTAAGCCCCCAATCCCACTCTTTTGAGTCTATTATTCATAGCTGCAACTTCAACTATTACAGCTAAATTCTTACCAGGCTTAACGGGAATAGATACATACGGCACTTTTACTCCTAAAATTTCTACATACTTCTCTTCCAAGCCTAGTCTATCATAAGTTCTGTCTTTATCCCATACTTCAAAATTAACCAACATATTTATAGTTTCAGACAATTTAATGGAATTAACTCCAAAAAGTTGCTGAATGTTTACTATTCCTATTCCACGGACTTCTATAAATTGACTTATATTTCCAGGAGATGATCCTACTAATGTTTTCGTAGATATTTTTCTAATTTCAGTTAAATCATCACTTACAAACTTATGCCCCCTGTGAATTAATTCAAGAGAAACTTCGCTTTTTCCTACCCCACTTTCTCCTGTTATTAAAACCCCCTCACCATATATACTTACAAACCCTGCTGGCCTTGTTATAGTAGGTTCCAGTCTTTCTTCTAGAAGATTGGACAACTCTGACATAAAAGCAGAAGATTTGTCTTTGGTGCCAAACACAAAGACTTTATACTTTTTCGCATATTTAACTATTAGTTCTTCAGGAACGATTGAACTAGTCACAAAAAGAGCTTCAAATCTATTAGAAAAAACATCATCTAACACCAATTTTTTCTCTTCACCAAATAATTTTTCTAAAAAATCTTTTTCACTTACTCCGGTAACTACAAGTTTTCCAGGTCCTAAATCTGATGCACTTCCCAGCAATTCCAATCCAAGACGATAAACACGATCACAATCTATTTTGATATCTTCATATGACTTGTCATCGTAAACCGTAATTGGATAAGCCTCTAAAGTCCTGACAATCTCACCAAGTGTTATAAATAATTTACCCATTTTTAACACCTCACACTCAATCCAAGAATTTTTGAATTTTTAGAATAACAAACAAATAACGAATCCTCTGAATTAATTACTCCATACCTGGAATAATACATCTTATAGCTATGTATTTCAAAATTTTTGGAGAATTATGATTTTAGAAGATATCAAGAAATTTTTTTTAGAGTCAAAAAAAGAACCTAAACAAGAAAAGAAAAAAACAAAAATTGATAAATCTCTCAAAAAAACAATCGAATTTTTTCAGAAAGAATTCGATGAAGGAGCTGATCTTATCATAAGACAAATGAAAATATCTTGTTCAGATGCTGCCATAATAAGTGTCGATGGCATGATAGATAAGGATATTACAAATGACATTATGAAATCAATAGTCAATTTTGAATATAAGTCTTCAAATTCAAAAGATTTATATGATGAAATCAAAGATAAAATTTCAGCTTTTCCTGATCAATCAGAGGTTTTTACTTACGAGGACGCATTAAATATGGCTCTTATAGGATGCGCTCTTTTAGTTATAGATGGTCAAGATTCTATTATCGTTTTTGGGGTTCAAGGATTCGCAATGAGGGCCATTTCTGAACCTACTTCTGAAAAATCTCAAAGAGGATCTCGCGAAGGATTCAACGAAGTTTTGAAATCTAATATGACTTTAATCAGACGTAGAATTGCGAATCCAAAGCTGAAATTTGAAATGATGCAACTTGGAAGTACTACAAGAACTTTTGTGTCGATTTGCTATATGAATGACAGAGTAGAACCTGAAATTTTGAATGAAGTAAGAAAAAGACTACAAAATTGCGATATAAAATCTGTCTCAACATCAGGATGCATTTCTCCTTATTTGGAAGAAGAAGGAGACTTATCTCTTTTTAGCAGCGTAGGATTGTCAGAACGGCCTGATTCCGTTTGCGGTAAAATAGTCGAAGGACGAATAGCAGTTTTAGTAGACGGTTCTCCAACTGTTTTGATAGTTCCTTATCTATTTGTGGAATATTTTCACAACATCGATGATTACGCAATGAAACCATATTTTGCTACTCTCAACAGATTTTTCAAATTTTTAGCATTTTTCATATCAGTTCTTCTCCCGGGATTTTACGTTGGATTTTCAACTTTTAACCCCGAATTGATTCCGAGTGAACTTTTAAACAAAATTTCTCTTGCAAATGGATCAACTCCTTTTTCTATTATGGCTGAAACTCTTCTAATTCACTTTATATACGAAATCATGAGAGAATCAGGACTACGACTTCCTCAAAATTTAGGTCACGCTGTAAGTATAGTGGGAGGATTAGTAGTGGGAGATGCTGCTGTAAACGCCGGTCTCATCGGAGCTCCGACAATAATGGTGGTAGCTCTTACTGCTATATCCACTTTTGTTATCCCAAATTTGTATGAGCCTATATCTTTGTTGAGAATTTTATTCATTATAGCAGGGGGAACTCTTGGAATATGGGGAATAATGACTCTTTTTTCAGTAGTTCTTTTAAATCTATGCTCAAAATCAAATTTCGGAGTCCCATTTACTGCTCCGATATCTCCTTTTGGATTATTCGGAATGAGAGATTCGATTCTGCGCACAAGTTGGAAAACTCTTTCAAAAAACAGAAACAGAGTCCAAAAAATGCCAGGTTCTAATTATTAAGGAGAAAATTTTGAATAAAAAATTTGTTTTTTTGAGAATTCATGTTCAAAAATCTTATTTGTTAAAAATTGATATTCCACTTTACGAACAAATCAGAAAATTCTTCCAAAAAAAATAAAGTCAAAAAATTCCAGATTCTAATTATTCAGAAAACAATTTTAATTAGAAATTGATACCAAATTTTAGACAATTTCTGAAAAAACAGGAGAAAATTTTGAATAAAAAAATTATTTCATTACCGCAATTTATAGTTCTTCTAATGGTTAACAGATTGGTGATAAGCATGACTTTTGGGCCATCATCTATAAATGGCAACGACATATGGGATTGCATAATATCGTCTGCTGTAGTTTTTTTACTTACGTTTTTTATGGTGATTCCAGTTACAATTTTGTGCAAAAATAGCGATGGGTCAGATATATTAGACATCAACGAATATACACTTGGAAAATTCGGTAAAATAATTTCTATTATTTATTCTTTTTATTTCATTTTAGTATGTACTTACACCTTGTTTTCTTTCAAAATTTTCGTAGAAAACGTTATAAATCCTCCTATATCGTTTCCAGTTTTATCGACAACCATGATAATTTTTGCATGTTATGCATCTTCCAAAGGGATAGAATCTATATCTCGTTGCTCATCTATAATATTATTTTTCATAGTTTTTCTGCTCGCTTTGATAGGATTTTCTTTATTTAGAGTGACCGATTTTACAAACTTTAAGCCATTTTTTTACGATGGATATGAATCCTTAACTGATGGAATAATATTTATGATTTCCAGAATGTCTTGCATTCCTGCAATGGGATTATTAATCCCAATGACAAATGGGAACATCAAGAAAGGAATAATATTTTGGAATATATTAGTTTTTTCTCTAATGTCAGTCTCAATATTTCTCGTCGTAGGAGTTCTCGGAGATCTATCTTCAGTCAAATTGTTCCCAATATACACAGCAACTAGTGTATCTAAAATAAGCAAATTTGAAAATTTAGACTCTCTTTATCTTGGTTTGTGGACATCAGGTATATTTATAAAATTATCTATGTTTTTAAATTTGTCATCTGAATGTTTGAGAAAATCGTTCGGAAATAAAAGCAACAAAATAATAATATTTCTACTTGGAATAATATTGTTTTTAACAAACACGTTTTCGAAAATTTCCAACTCATTCAAAGGAATATTTAATGTCAAATTTATATTTTTCTTCACAATTCTAACAGCATTTGTAATTCCTTTCATATTATTACTTCTAAAAAAAAGGAGCAAAAAAATTGTCAGAATCTAGAATTAATTTAAGAAATATAAATTTACTATTGATTTTTTTATTTCCAATATTTTTTTTGATATTCGGAATAAAAAAACAGAATGAAATTCACGAAAAACTTATGATACAAGGAATAGGAATAGATTTAGATGAAAATGAAAATTACAAAATAACTGTCCAAGCTTATGATTTTAAAAATCCTGAGGACAAAAACAATCCAAGAATAAGAATTTTAGAATGTTACGGACGAAGCGTGAGCGAATCTCTTGAAAATTTGAAAAAATCAACAGGATTGTACCCAATGTATTCGCAAAATAGGATTATAATATTCGGTTCCACTTTAGCAAAAAAAGGAATCAAAAAAGCAATAGATTTTTTTTCAAGATACTATGAAAACAGGCCATCTGTCAAATTGAGAGTAGCAAAAGAAAAAGCCGAAGATATTATAAAATCCAAAATAGATGGAAAAATAATAAAATCATCAGAAGTAAGAGATTTGGTTGACGAAAAATCAGATACAAATATACTAGATTTTGAAAAATCCATATGCACTCCATATTCTGATCCATCAATGTTTATTTTAGAAAAGAATGAAAACGAAATAATTTGCGAAAATTTGGCTATTTTCAACAACGATTCAATGGTTGAAACTCTGGACAAATATGAAACTATGGCGTCAATGATAATAAAAAGTGCTCCAAAAATAGGAATATATAGCTTTAAAATGAAAGACAATCTGGTGTCTTGCAATTTAGAAAATGCAAAAACCAAGATAAAAGCAGATATTGTGGATAATATTCCCATTTTTTACGTAGAATCAAAATTGAAAGCTATTCTTTTGGAATCATACGAAAATTTTGGTGATGTAAAATCTATTGAGAGTGAAATCAAAAATGAATTAGACAAAAATTTAAAAAATCTCTGCGAGAAGTCTATAAGTAAATCGTTATCTAATAAGTGCGATATATTCAAATTTGGAAAAATTCTAAGAAACAAAAATCCAAAATATTTCAAATCCATAGAATGGAAAAATATTTTGGGAAAAATAAAATTTGAAATTAACGTTAGTTCTGAAATATCAGTTGTAGGAACAGATAATCAATAACGATTATTTGTTCATTTCTTCGCTATTTTCGTTGAACAAAAATTTCAAAACATCTTCTGCGCCCATTTCTCTCAATCCATCGGGATCAGTCAATAAACTACCTTCTCTCCCATCCACGTACCAGGACAACTGATCATAATCAGTCAAATAACTGATGTCTCTAGCATACCTTGGTTTTGAATAATTTTCATCGTAAAATTTCTTATCAAAATCTGAGTAATATTTTCTCATATATTTTTCAGCCAACTTAATTGCTTTGCTCGATTCACTTCCATTCGTATCAGTAGTACCACAAATTTGTACACCTTTCGGGCTGGAGTGAATTAAAACTAAGCTTCCATCGTCACAATCACCAATACAGATATAAACATGACCTCTTTTACCCATTATATCTCCAGCACGGTGTTCCTTTACCTTTTCTTTTGAAATCAATTCTCCCCAACCTTTTGCAACAAAATTAGGCACCATTTTTCCTGACGAATCAACATACCCATCTTTTCCACTCTCAGTGTTTATAACATTATACACGACAGCTCCTACATACCCAGAACAATCCAATCCATCGTCTATATTTTTCAAAACTCCATTTTCATCCTTTTCTTGGGTAAAAGTATAGCCTTTACCCTGCTTATCAAAAAAATTTTTCCATCTAGGAACGATATCTTTGAATATGGTGGTAGACCCTATGCCTGATCCAGTGTCTGCAGAATTCCATCCTCCTCCCCAGACATACACAGTTTTCCCACAGGGACAAAAAGCAGTCCGCAACAGATTAGTTATAGTCCTCACTCCTGGTTCAGGATCTTTTGGGTAAGCACAAGATAAACAAAAATTAAACATTAAAATTAAAAACGAACAAACAAACGATCTAAAAATTTTCCTCATAAGTTGCCTCCAAAAATTTTTGAAATTTAAATCCACGTACGACGTGGTGCGATGATTATAGACTGTTTATTACTAAAATACAACAGAATATAAATTGAAATATTGTTATATAAACAAACATAAACAAAATTTTACGTAATTTCAGCATGCAATAGAAAAAATAGATTCATCTATTGAGATATTGTAAAGGTTGCTTGAAAATTGTAATTATATACACTTTTTTATTAAATTTAAGCTAGTAAAATTACCGTATTTCACAATGTTGACTTTTTTTCATTTAATGATACCATGACTAGGGTATGTTTTAATTTAAATATTTGAAAATTTTAGGTGCTTAGTTGTGAATATAAAAAACAAGATATTTATATTTTTAATTTTATTTTTTAGTTTTTCAAAATTTGTCTTATCTTATGACGATATAAACGATTTAAATTTAGTGGAGCCAGGATGCCTCAGGGTATCTACTGATATTCCTTATGAACCTTGGGAATATAAATCTGGAGATGAAATAGTCGGAGTAGATATTGATGTTGCCAAAAAAGTCGTCGAAAAAATCGAGAAGTCTACAAATTCAAGAGTTGAACTAAAAGTAAATGATGTATCGTTTGATACTTTGACTTTGGAGCTGGTTAACCGGAAATGTGACATGGCTATAGCAGGAATGAGTGCATCTGACGAAAGGAGAAAATCTGTTGATTTTTCTGATCCATACTTTGTTGCCGACCAGGCCGTTATCGTAAAACGTGATTCGAATATAAAATCTCCGTCTGATTTGTCTGGCAAAAAAATCGGAGTCCAGCTTGGCACAACTGGACATACCTATTGCGAAAAGCATAATTACGACACTCACACATATAATTCGGGCGTAGATGCTATTTTGTCTCTTCTGCGAGGTGATATTGATGCTGTTGTTATAGATGAACTTCCTGCAAAACGCCTTGCTCAGAAAAATAAAAGTAAGGTTGAGGTTTTAGACAATTTTCTTTTCAGCGAAGAGTATAGAATTGCCCTCCCAAAAGGAAACGAAAAACTTAAAAATCTCATTAATGAAGCACTAGCTGAACTTCCAAAGAATTTCGTTGAGGAAAGATTGGCTCAGCATTCTTTCCAAGAGCAAGATGAAAAATTAGGATTCGTCGATCAGTTTAGGGTAAATTTGATAGATGAGAACAGATGGCAACAAATTTTGAGAGGATTGCTAATTACATTCAAAATTACGATTTCTTCTCTCTTGATTGGAGTGTGCTTGGGATACTTGACCGCTTTAGTTATGTTGTCCAAAAGCAATGGAATTTTATCAAAGTTCCTAAAGTTCATAGCCAAAACTTATATAAGTGTAATACGAGGAACTCCAGTAGTTTGCCAGTTGTTTATAGTGTATTACCTTTTGCTTTCTCCTTTGGGGGCAGGAAAAATTTTATGTGCTATAATAGCTTTTGGAGTAAATTCAGGGGCATATGTTTCAGAAATCATAAGGTCTGGAATTCTTTCCGTGGATCTAGGTCAAATAGAGGCCGGAAAAGCGTTAGGACTGGAAGACAATCAGATAATGAGATACATAATTGCCCCTCAAGCTTTGAAAAACTCTTTGGCCACTCTTTGCAATGAGTTTATGCAGTTGATAAAAGAGACTTCAGTTGCGGGATTCATAGGAGTCACAGAGTTAACTAGAGCAGGAGAAATTATAAGAAGTCAGACTCTTTCTCCGTTCGTCCCATTGGTAACTACTGCTCTTATCTACTTTGTAATTGTACACTTAATCGGAATGTTAATGTCGTTTTTTGAAAGGAGGCTACGCGTAAGTGATAAAAGTTAAGAATCTTGTCAAAAAAATTGAGGTAGATTCAAAAGAAAAAACCATTTTGAATGGCATAGATTTGAGTATAGAAAAAGGAGAAAAAGTTGTTGTAATAGGCCCATCTGGAGCAGGGAAAAGCACATTCTTGAGGTGTATAAATCTTTTGGAGGATTTCTCCGAAGGGGATATTGTATTCAATGGCAAATCGATTTTAGAGTTCAAAAAGAGCATTCTAAGACAAAAGATAGGAATGATTTTTCAGCATTTTAACCTATTTTCCCACATGACTGTCAAGAAAAATATTACTTTTGCTCCTGTGAAATTAAAAATTCGTTCAAAAAAAGAAGCAAATTTGCAAGCAAAGAAATTGCTAGAAAGTGTAAAATTAGAAAATAAAGCTGGTCTTTTTCCCAGCAGACTATCAGGAGGAGAAAAGCAAAGAGTAGCTATCGTCAGAGCTTTAGCTATGAATCCTGAGGTTCTTTTGGTAGATGAACCTACATCAGCTTTGGACCCAAAAACAGCAGAAGAAATAGCAGATGTTTTGAAATCTCTTGCAAATGATATAACGGTGATTGCAGTAACTCACGACATGAATTTTGCCAAAAATTTGGCTACGAGGTTAGTTTTCATGGAAAGTGGGAAAATATTAGAAGATGGTAAGATAGAAGAGGTATTTGAAAATCCTGCAAATGAAAGAATAAGGTCATTTTTTCAGAAGTAGTTTGTCGAGGTGAATTAGGTGAAGAAAAATATAAGAAATTTTTGCATAATAGCTCATATAGATCACGGAAAATCAACCCTAGCTGACAGAATTTTAGAAATAACTAATTCAGTTGATGCTCGCGAAATGTCTGATCAAATTCTTGACAGCATGGAACTTGAAAAAGAACGAGGAATAACAATAAAATCTCGTGCTGTTACCCTTTTTTACACCGCAAAAAATGGTGAAGAATATACCTTAAACTTGATAGACACTCCTGGACATGTGGATTTTAATTACGAAGTTTCGAGATCTTTGGCAGCATGCGAAGGAGCTATTCTTGTTGTTGATGCCACCCAAGGAGTAGAGGCTCAAACATTGGCTAATACTTATTTAGCCATAGACGGTGGGTTAGAAATTATCCCTGTTATAAATAAAATTGATCTTCCAAGTGCTGAGCCGGAGAAAGTTTCCAGAGAAATAGAAGATATAATCGGAATTCCCGCAATGGACGCTCCAAGAATCTCTGCTAAAACAGGATTAAACGTCCAAGGTGTTTTGGAATCAGTTGTTAATAATATCCCTGCTCCAAAGGGAAATTGTGAATCTCCTTTGCAAGCTCTAATTTTTGACTCCGTTTATGATTCCTACAAGGGAGTCATTGTTTATGTAAGAATAGTTAATGGAGTTTTAAAGTCGGGAGATAAAATCAAATTTATGGCTACTGGTTCGGAATTCACTGTAGTAGAATGTGGATATTTATCTGCCACGGGATTCAACCAGTCAGAGAGATTAGAATCTGGAGAAGTAGGATATATATCTGCCAATATTAAGACGATATCAGACACAAAAGTCGGAGATACAATAACAAAATCCCAAAATCCTGCTTCTGAAGCATTACCAGGATACAGGAGTATAAATCCGATGGTTTTTTGTGGAATTTATCCTGTTGATGGAGATAAATATAACGCGCTGAAAGATGCCATCGAAAAACTGCAATTAAATGATGCTTCTCTAACTTTTGAACCCGAGTCTTCTAATGCCTTAGGATTTGGATTCAGGTGTGGATTTCTTGGCCTTTTGCATATGGAAATAATATGTGAGAGATTAGAAAGAGAATACGCTCTTGACCTAATCGTAACTTCTCCCGGAGTTATTTATAAAGTTGAGAAAACAAACGGAGAGATTTTAGAAATTGACAATCCTGCTAACTATCATGAAGGAGAAATCAGAAGAACATTTGAGCCTATGACAAATGCACACATATATACTCCCTCCAACTTTATAGGAAGCATAATGGAATTTTGCCAAGAAAGAAGAGGAGAATTTGTTGGAATTAAATATATAAGTTCTGAAAGAGCTGACATAAATTACAAACTTCCTCTCAACGAGATAGTTTATGATTTTTTCGACAATTTGAAATCGAAAACAAAGGGATATGCCTCATTTGACTACGAGTTATCAGGATTTCAAGAATCAGATTTAGTAAAACTGAATATAGCAGTAGCAGGAGAAATAGTGGATGCTTTTTCCGTTATAATTCACAAGGACAAAGCATATAGCAGAGGAAGAAATATGGCAGAAAAATTAAAGGAAAAGATTCCTAGGCAATCGTTTTCAGTCGCCATTCAAGCGTGCATAGGAGGAAAAATAATAGCTCGCGAAACCATAAAACCCTACCGCAAAGACGTAACTGCTAAACTTTACGGAGGAGACGTTACCAGAAAGAAAAAACTCTTAGAAAAACAAAAAGAAGGTAAAAAAAGAATGAGGAAATTCGGCAGTGTCGAAATTCCTCAAGAGGCGTTTCTATCTGTTTTGAAAATATCAGATAAATAGTTACTTTGAAAAATTCTTCGCAACAAAATCTGCGATATATTTCTTTTGTTGCTCAATGATGAGTTCTCTCTTAGCGAGGTCTATGCGTTGAATGTCATATTCCCTGCAACTTGGACACTTAGCAGTCTTTACTGTCTTAATTACTACTCCCCCTTTAGTTAGGACTATTTCCTCTCCATTACTATTAACCCAACCTTTGCCACATCCTTCATGCAAAAAATGGCCATTTTGGCATGTATAATAAGCACCTTCTAGAAATCTGTCCAAGTCATTCAGACAAATCACACACTGAACAATCCTATCATGATAGTTACCCAACATACGGATAGAAGGTAATTTATTAATAAACGATTGATTGTTCAATAAATTTTGCAAATCTGCACATCTGAAATTCGGATAAAATTCACTTATTAGTGACATATACACATCATCATTATCTTTTTGTCGGCAATCTTTGCACATTACCAATTTATCATTATCAGTTCTGGAATAATAACCATATAGCGGCTTAGTACCCTCGTAACCAGGCAACGGTTGAATATCTTTGTTACATCTTTCGCAATGAGGACGATTAAATGTTGTAAAAATCAAATAATCGAACGAAAATGATTTTTGTGAACTTTCGAATATTCCAAGAAATAAAAAAGAAAAAATATAAGCAAACAAACGTTTTGAAAAATTAAACACAATCAAACTCCTTTAAATAAAAATAAGCTGCGCAACGAACGTCATTATAAGCTACTAGCAAAACTTTGTCAACAAATTATAATTAAAAACTTAAAATTATGGGTCAAAAGACCCACAAAATTTAATTAATTTGGCAATTATCAACTTCATTAAAAAATCGAACAATCAAAACATTTCCAACATTTTTGTCCTTCGCTTCTCGAACCCTTCTTGTCCCCAGCCAAAGCCTTAAGACTTTCAGACTGATTCTCAACTATTGAAGATTTGAAAATATCTCCAAATGGATTCTCCATTTCACCAGAAGCTATCATATTGTAAACAGAATTCATTATGCTTTCCACATTTCTATCATTAATAATGTTGGTATCCAAAAAACTAACCACTTTGCATCCACTGTCAACCCAAAATTGAAACTTAAATTTTTGCTCAACAAGTTTATCGTTCTTTTTTGATACCAGGGATTTACACTTTGAAAAGTGTTCACTTCTAGCCATACATCCTTCATGAATCGGGGCTCCACATTTGCATATATCATAGCAATTGGAAAACAAGAGATCTATATCCCTTCCGCAAAAATCACACCTACAAATCCTATTTCCTTCCTCTCCCAGGGAACGATCAATCGGAAACTGAGAAAGGAACTTACTATTATTCAACAAGTAATTAACATCTTCCTTATAAGGTTTATTAAAATTAAACTTAGGGCAAAATTTCAAAACCAATTCCTTAATTTGTTTACTGTGGTCTTCCATTTTGCATTTCTCACACATCAGATTATAGCTCCCTATCTTTCTATAACAAGGATAATAATCAGGCACCTCACTAGGAGGAATCATCGAAACTAAATCCGAATTTTTAGTATTTTTCCAATTATCCGCCACATTAGGAGCTTGTTTCTTACAACAATCACATTTATACGGTTTAGAATCATAAAAGAACATATAATCAGCAGAAGCACCACACAAATTCAAAGTTACAAATAATGTTAAACAACAAAAAGATTTTAAAATTTTAAACATAATTACACTCCTTAAAAATTACTACTCAAATTAACAACCAAAAAAAGAACGTAGACAATTGCAAAATCTTGAACATTTACTTTCCGGCGCAATTCTTTTAGGTAACAACAAATCCACAAATTCATCTGGTATGCCATCATTTTCCGATCTGTCAAGCAATTTTGAACAACTTTCTACCTCAGCCTCATTCATATTACGAAGTGCTTCAAAATAATCAGACTGCAAAGGAAGCGAACAATTGTTTTTAACCCACATCTTAAAAACGAACTTTTTACCTTCGGTAGCAATATCGTCGCTGTAGAGAATTATTCCAAATTTATTCCTACAACTAGGGCAATTGAAATTCTTCCGAGCCCACTTTTCTTCACACTCCTTATGGAACAAGCCTCCGCAATTAATGCAAACATAATAACTTTCTCTTTTAAAAACATCTATTTTTTCTTCTTCGCGATCTCCAAGACAAATAGCGCAAATACATTTTCCATCCTCAAAATTTTTCATATTATAAACATACTGCCTAGGGATTCGTTGAATAAAACTATCATTCTGGATTAAATTTTCAACATCTCGTTGACAAGGAGCTGAAAAATTAAATCCAGGGCAAAATTCTTTAACCAATGCTTTTATTTGCTCGTTCTTATCTTTGCATCCACAATCAGAACACATTAAAGCTTTTTTATCATCAAACCTTACAACAGCCCAGTAGATATTTGGCATAGAAAAACCCAAACTATCTAAAACATCAAGATGATAATTAACCAATTCATTGCTTTGTCTAATATCATTTATTGCATCTATTGAACCTTGACCTCTTTTTTTGCATTTCGAACACTCAAATGGTTTGAAGTTATTAAACATTAAAT
Organism: uncultured Clostridia bacterium; assembly: GCA_946186155.1. Lineage (GTDB taxonomy): Bacteria > Bacillota > Clostridia > Oscillospirales > Acutalibacteraceae > Improbicoccus. The sequence goes on from CAMHLN010000006.1 coordinate 18,880, forward strand.
AATCAGTAGCAGAAGTACCGCACAAATTCAAAGTTACAAGTAATGTTAAACAACAAAAAGATTTTAAAACTTTAGACATAGTCAAACCCCTTAAACTAAAGATAAACTGCGCAGCAATTAGCATTGTAACCAACAATAACATTTTGTCAATAGATAACAATAAAAATATTACTAAGCAGATTTGATTTTCACCCTTCGGATTTCTTTTAACAAATACTTTATTCGCCATCTTTTCCTTAAGATGATGACGATTTGAACACATCATCAAAAAATTATCTACACCCGGTTGCGTTACACTATAAAATTATTTACTATACTATATTTTATCGTCATCAGAACTGACTAAAACATATCCGCTTCTATACCAAGAAATAAATTTCATTCGCCGAGCCATACCATTTACATAATTATCCTCCTTTTTTGTGCACCTCAAGAAATGCTTACTGTTTTCCGTACATTCCGTATGAACAGGAGCCCCGCATATACATACCTCATAACTATTGAGCGACAAAAGATCTATTTGTTTATAGCAAACATCGCACTGTTCCCCACCCAAACGACGTTCGATCGGAAAAACGTCAAGGAAGCTTGACAAGCTTCTGATATCTCTCAAGTTAGGGTTCTCAAAACTAAAATTAGGAAAAAATTGCAAAACCAATTTTTTAATTTGCTTGCGAATATTGCGAAAATCGCACTCTTCCCATACAGAACGACCAAATGGAAACAAGCCAAAAAATTTCCAAACCCCATGGATATCTATCGAGTTAAGGTTCTTAAAATCAAAGTTAGGAAAAAATTGTAAAACCAATTCTCTAATTTGTTTATTGTAGTCTTTCATTTTGCATTCTTCACACATCAGATCATAGCTCCCTATCCTTCTATAGCAAAAGGAATAACTAGCATTATCATCAAAAACTAGTTTCTTACAACAACTACATTTATATTTACAAGGTTTTTTAAAGACATAAAAGAACACATAATCAAGAGCAGATGATCCGCACAAATTTAAAGCCACAAATAACATTGAGTAACAAAAAAATTTCAAAATTCTAGACATAATTACACTCCTATAAATTCAAAACAAGCTGCTAGAACATGATATTGTAATCAAAAATAACATTTTGTCATATAGATAACAACTAAAAAAATGTAAAAAATTGGTAATTTAACAAAAACTAAGCACAAATAAAAACAATAAAGTAAATCTAAACAAAAAATTACGAGCACCCCGAAACAGTATGAGTATCTAGTAATAACTCATTTGTTGATTACAATCCAAGACTAACTCCTAGGGCCTTGTCTACTTGGCTAATTAAATTAGGCCCTATAGATCCGAGCTTAAATTTAAGGCGGCGCTTATCAAGAGTTCTTATTTGCTCAAGCAAAACAACAGAATCTTTCTTCAATCCTTGACATTCATTTGATTTAATAATAACATGAGTCGGTAAATTATTTTTTCTATGGCTGGTCATGGGAGCCGTGATGATAGTGGGGCTATATTTGTTACCCTTGTTGTTCTGAATAACCAAAACTGGTCTGCTTCCGCTTTGTTCTGAACCTAGAGATTGATTTAAATCAGCAAAAAAAATGTCTCCTTTTTTGATTTCATTGTTCGAGTTTTTGTTAGGAACTCTACTCCTAAGCTTGCTTCTTTTTAACTCACTGCTCATACTATCTCCCCTTATGTACTATTATTGGTGTTGGTATTGGTATTATTTTCAAAAAAATGGAATTTAAACGTGAAAATTCGTATAAAAACTTCAGATATTTTCGATTTGGACAAAACCTTAAGCTGCGGTCAGTGTTTTAGGTGGTTTAAAAAATCTGATTGCTGGGTTGGAGTTGTCGGAAATTGTTTTGCATCGATAAAACAAAATAACGGATTTCTGGAAATTGACTCTAATTTAAAAAACAAGCATTTTTGGGAATCATATTTTGACCTAAATTTCGATTATCAACAAGCAGCAAAAAGTTTTTTTAGTCATCAGTCCGTGTTATCTCAAGCTGCCAAAAAAAATTGTGGAATACACATTTTAAACCAAGATCCCTGGGAAATTCTATGCTCGTTCATAATATCGCAAAATAACAACATACCTAGGATAAAATCTATAATTGATAAACTATGTACCAATTTTGGAGAAAAAATCGGAACATTTTATACTTTTCCAACATTTTCAAAAATTTCCTCACTAAACCTAGATGACCTATCAGTTATAAAATCTGGATTTCGTGCCAAGTACATACTAGATGCGTCTCGAGCTTTGCAAGAATCTAGAATAAATCTGAAAGAAATCAAATTCATGAATACCGAACAAGCGATGAAATACTTGCAGAAAATCAAGGGAGTAGGCCCAAAAGTTGCATCCTGCACAATGCTTTATGGATTTCATAGATTTGAATGCTTCCCGATAGACACCTGGATAAAGAAAGTTCTCTGCAAATTCGAGATTGACTACGAAAAACTGGGAAGAAATAGAGGATTATCCCAAATTTATCTCTTCAACTGGAGTAGATCCCATCCTGAACTTTTCCTTTGAGTAAAAACCTAACCCTGGGTGCTATAATATATTTTATTAAAATTGCACATTATTTGCTCGTAGGATGACGTATTATTGTCATATTGAATCTAAAATTTCAAGCTTTTCCAAGAAAGATTGTTTCCAAAATTGAAAATAAATCATAAAGCTACTAAATCGTCTAATTTTATACTTCCAAAAAATTATGTAAATTCTTTATCCTTAATGTTGTAACTTCGCAACAGCACGCTACATACATCCATTTTATCAGATAATGAATTAAATGTCGAGCTTGTAAAATTTTAATTTCACAATTCATTATTCTATGGCGCACAAAACGGCATCTACAATTATAAACTATTATTAAATTCATAAAAATTTGAAAATATTTGCATTTACAAAATTCAAAAACTCTCTCCGGTAACAGAGAGAGAACTTTATTTTTCCATTAATCTTAGCAACGCGCATCTTTTATTTAGAACAATCCTAGCAAGTTCCGCAATTATTGCAATTACTGCAATTGCAGCTGTTGTTTCCACATCCACACATACACATTATTAACAAAAGACATGCAAGGGTGGAGCATGAATTACCGCCAAATAAATTATTGCACATGAGTGTAAATCCTCCTAAAATTTTCATCTTCGGCATCTAGCCGTTGATATATACTATTAATTTTTAAAATTTTTGTGATTATAAAAAATTAGAATCCACCAATTATTTGTGATTTTCTAATTTTTTTACATTACTAAAAATACATAAGTAGCTATATTAGATATCAATCAAAGACCTCCTACGATGTCGCTACAATAGATATCTAAGTTAAAAACTAGTATAATCAGAATATGAAAGATGAATTTAATACTATAGAAGGTGGAATTTACTCTATTGAGGTAAAAAAATCCAAATTTGTTTCTCGCGGATTCAACGTAAGCGTAGAGGATGATGCTAAAAAGATTATCAAAGAAACGAAAAAAAAATACAGAGATGCAAAGCACAATGTTTATGCATTTTCGCTGTTGTGTGGAATTTCTCGTAGCTCAGATGATGGAGAACCTTCAGGAACCGCGGGAATTCAGATTTTAAACGTTATAAATAAATTTGATTTAAAAAACGTGCTCATAATTGTTACGAGATATTTTGGTGGAATCTTGTTAGGAACTGGAAATCTTGCGAGGGCTTATTTTTCTTGTGCTCATCTCATGATTGAAAACACAAAAATAATTAAAAATCAAATTTATTCAGAAATTGAGTTAGAACTTAGCTATAAAGAATATAACAAAATTTTAAACTCTAAAAATTTTTTGATAAAAAATGTTGATTTTCAAAAAAATGTGGTAGTCACTTTTTTAGTGAAAAAAAGTGAAGAAAGCCAATTTAAAAACGATCTTGGAAATTTACTGTCGAGAAACGTATGAATCAAATTACTATCAGGATACTACATTTCTCATAAAAACAATTTCGAGCATCGCATATTACCAATAATTTCAACTAAACTATTTTACTTCTTTTTGCTAACCACGTTGCCAATTGCAAACACACAAAAAACTTTATCTGGATTTATATTATGTTTATACTCCGACGGACAAGCGTAGTAGAACTTACAAATAATACAGTATGGCTGCGATGCCATCCTAATGTATTTCGTAAATATTTCCCTCGCTCCATCACAATTACCATAAAAATTACCTGTTAAAACTCTCGGATAAAAATCCCCACGCTTTTTAGAAAAACTTTTAGCACCTTCTAAATTTCCAACATTTAAGTCATCAATCAGATCGCAAAATTCTACTGCTTTTTGCCAATCATCTACTTTTTTTACACCAAATTTTAAATAACCAGTCACTCCATAAGTCCAACCACCGAAGTCTGCGAACTCTAACTCACGCTTTTTCTCATCAAAATTTTTCCATTGTGAGAAACTTTCTGTATCACTGATATTTTTCTCAAGTATATTTGACAAAAAGGTATACAACGCCGCAGCACCCAAAACAGTTTTTTTGGATTCTTCAGTGAATTTCTTCTGATCTAATTTTAACTGATTTTCCTGGTTTGTAAAATTTTGTTGTTTTTTATTAAACTCACTAATCTGTAATTTTAAATTTTCATCGAGTTTCTTCAAATCACTTCTTAACTGGTTGAGTTCATTTTCTTTCTGAACTAATTCTTGGTTTTTATTGGTTAGTTCGATTTCTTTATCTTTTTTTTGTTTCGTATCCGTTTTGTTTTTCTTATAATTTTGGTATTTATCATGCGACAAACAACCAAGAAGCATAACTTCCACCAGAGTTCTGAAGCTAAAAATACCGCCCTCTTGCGAGTACTTACGATCAGAATCTCTGGCAACAGAAGTTTCAGATTTCTTTTGCTCGGGCGTAGAACTTAACGCTTTTGCATTTAAGTTTAACCCCCCCGTAGCGCACAGCACACACGATAATAATCTTTTCTTAATTTTGTTCATATTATACCACCTCAAAATATGTCTTAACTAATGTTTTTGATTGTACACAATACTGAATAAAAAGTCAATATGTATTAAAATTTTAACTGCGAATTTTAATTGAAATATATCTTCCTGACGAACGAGATAAAACACAATTTGAATAGTTGCACATTGACATTAATTATGCTATAATGATTTATAAAACAAAGGAGATAAGGTATGAATGTTAATAAAATTATATGTGGGATTTGTTCAATTTTAATGTTTTCTTACGGAAACACGAAAGCTTTAACTGGAGAGGTATTGAGAAATATTGGGCAATATTTAACTTTGCTTGTAAATTTAGCTTTGGAAAAGGACGAGGAGAATATTTTAAACGAAGTTTGTGAACATGAAATACATAGTACTTGTAAAGATTGCATCCAAAAAAAATCAAAAGCAAAAGAACATATGTACATTTTAGGAATCTTTTCCTTAATGCATCTTTATAGCGCTGTTGAAAGGACTTACAGGATATATACTAATTCCAAAGTAAAGCCAGGAGATAAAACAAGCCAATGTTCAGACTTAGGAATTATTTTACAAGGAATTAATGGTGCTGGATATTTGTTCTCCTTGCCAGCGATATCTGATGGAACCGATAGAAATTACTATTGCATATGGGCATATTTAGGATATCAAAACTTAGCAGATGCTTATCTAAGATTTTGTGAAAAAAGACAGAACAGTGAAAAGAGTTCAGATTCGGAAAAAGTAAATGAACCTAGAAAAGTAGAAACTAACGAAACGCAAACACCAAAATTAGAAGCTAAATAGACACAAGCGCCAGAAGTTGAAACTAGAGAAATGCAAGAACCAGAATTGGAAGCTAACAAAATGCAATCGCCAGAAGTTGAAACTAGAGAAATGCAATCGCCAGAAGTTGAAACTAAAGAAGTGTAAGCGCCAAATAATCGGCACATCGTCTCTTAGAAATTTTTGTTTTAAAATTTCAACTGTTGAGTTTTAGCTGAGGTGTATTTTCCTGACGAAGGAATTTTGCTCACAAAATACTTTTTATCTACCTTAGAGTCACAAATTGAAACTTCACATACCTTATATTTCCCTTGTTTCATAACTATTACTCCTTGGGAGTTTTTGGTCTCTTTTGGAACTAAAACGGAAGAATTAAACGTTAATACTTTCCCTGAAGTAGATTTTATAGAAAAGTTTTGTTCTTTTACGATGTAAAACATTGCTACAACAGGAGATTTACCTGAATAAGAATTAACTAACTTTTTCCTATTTAGTTTAGTCTGATAGCATTTCATATTAATTTTGGATACTTTTCCATCTTCAAAGAAAAACATCATGAATCCACTATAATTCTTCGTAGCAGCAACATATAGAAATTTTTCATTTTCTTCTCCTCCAAAATGAGCGCAAGCAAAATCTCCCATGACACTAGCTTTTGAATCTTTGAATGTATTTGCAGAGGTCTTATATACATTTCCGAGACTCGTGAAAAAGATAAGGTCACAATTATTGGTAGTCTCTATTTCCTGAGTTATTTCGTCTCCGTTTTTCAACTTTTGTTCTCCAGACATTCTGAGAGATTGCGCAGTTATTTTCTTTAAATATCCCTCTTTTGTGAAAAAAATAGTAACAGGATAATCAGGAATTTCTTCTTCAAACTCTCGTTCTTTTATATCATCTTTATTAACAATAGGACATAATCTTTTTTTACCGTATTTTTTAGATATCTCCTTAAGTTCAGAAGATATTACTTTTTTTATCTCATTTTCATCTTTTAAAGTAAATTCTAATTTTTTTATATCATCCTTTAAATTTTTAATTTCATCGACTTTTTTGATAATATACTCTTTGTTCAAATTCCTTAACTTTATTTCTGCTATAAATTCTGCTTGTTCTTCGTCAATTGTGAATCCTGTCATCAAGTTTTCAACGACAAGAGACTCCTCCGGAGTTTCTCTTATTATTTTTATCGCTTTATCTATATCGAGCAAAATTTTTTCAAGAGCAGACAACAAATGTAATCTTTTTTTCTTTTTATCAAGATCAAATTTAATCCTTCTTTTTATACATTCAACTCTAAAATTTATCCATTCGAATATTATTTCACGGATAGACATTACCTTTGGTTTATTTTTTATCAAAATGTTGAAATTGCAGTTAAAATTATCTTGCATCGGAGTAAATTTAAAAAGTTTAGATACCAATCTATCTACATCTGCCCCTCGTTTTATGTCTATAGTTATTTTAAATCCATCTAAACCTGTTTCATCTCTTATATCAGAAATTTCAGTAATTTTATTTTGCTTTATTAAATCTACTATCTTCTCTATTATCACTTCTCCAGTAGTTGTAGGAGGAATATGAGTTATATCAATGCAATTTGATTTGGTATCGTATGTATACCTTCCTCTTAGGGAAATTCCTCCTCTGCCTGTTTTATAAATTTTATCTATTTTATCTTTATCATAAATAATCTCCGCTCCTCCTGGAAAATCTGGAGCAATAAGAGAAGAAGATATGTCATAATTAGGATTATTCATCAATTTTATAGTTGTTTCACAAAGTTCCTTAAGATTAAACGGACATATAGAACTTGCCATACCAACTGCTATCCCTGAAATAGAATTGACCAAAACCGATGGATATGCAGTAGGCAACAAAGTAGGTTCTAACATCGTGCTGTCGTAATTCGGAACAAAATCCACAGTATTTTTATCTATATCTTTGAAAATTTCTTTACATATCCCCTCAAGTTTAGCTTCTGTGTATCTCGAAGCAGCCTTAGTCATATCTCTCGAGTAAAATTTCCCAAAGTTTCCTTTGGAATCCACATAAGGATGAGGAAGAGCTCCGTATCCTCTGCTCATTCTCGCCATAGTATCATATATTGCGGAATCCCCGTGAGGATTAAGCTTCATGGTTTGCCCTACTATATTTGCGGATTTGGTTCTTGCGGATTCTAATAGCCCCATTTTATACATAGTATACAAAAGTTTTCTCTGAGAGGGTTTAAATCCATCTATTTCAGGGATAGCTCTGGACATAATTACACTCATAGCATAAGGCATATAGTTGCTTTCGATTACTTGAGTTATATTCTCTTGTCTTTCTTCTCCTGCATGTTTTATAAATCCCTTCGATTTATTGCTATTTTTAATTTTTTTCAACTAAATTCACCTCTTTAACTTAAATCTAAATTGTCAACATAAAGATAATCCATTCTCAGTTATAAAATTTTTTTCAACTAGAGGGTTTGAATCCATCTATTTCAGGGATAGCTCTGGACATAATCACACTCATAGCATAAGGCATATAGTTGCTTTCAATTACTTGAGTTATATTCTCTTGTCTTTCTTTTCCTGCATGTTTTATAAATCCCTTTGATTTATCGCTCTTTTTAACTTTTTTCAACTGAATTCACCCCTTTAACTTAAATCTAAATTGTCAACATAAAGATATCCATTTTCAGTTATGAAATTTTTTCTTCCTTCGAGATTCTCCCCTAAGAGAATATCGAAAATTTTCGCAGTTTTTCTAGCATCTTCAGGCATTATTTTAATCAATCTTCTTGTTTCAGGATTCATAGTAGTAAAACTCATCATTTCGGGTTCGTTTTCTCCTAATCCCTTAGACCTTTGTATGCTATATCTTTCGTCTCCAATTTTTTTGAGAAATTCTTCTTTTTCTTGCTCATTATAAGCGAAATATGTATTTTTTCTCGTAGTTATCTCGTAAAGAGGAGACTCTGCAATGAAAATTTTGCCCTCTTCTATGAGTTTAGGAGTCATTCTATAAATCATCGTCAGCAAAAGAGTTCTAATCTGAAATCCGTCTACATCTGCATCTGTGCAAAAAATAACTTTACTCCACTTTAGATTATCCATATTGAACGAAGACAATTTCTTTTTTGAATCACTTAAAACTGCTCCACATCCTAAAACTTTTATCAAATCCACTATTATGTCACTTTTCAAAATCTTATTTATATCGGATTTTAAGCAGTTTAATATTTTACCCCTAATTGGAATAATCGCCTGAAAATTAGGATCCCTAGCTTGTTTACAAGCTCCCAGAGCTGAATCTCCCTCAACTATGAATAACTCTCTTTCATCTATTTTTTTCGTTCTGCAATCAACAAATTTAGCCACTCTCGATGCTATATCCATGTTTGCATTCAACTTTTTCTTTAGATTCAATCTTGATTTTTCTGCATCTTCTCTGCTTCTTTTGTTTATCAAAATCTGAGATGCTATTTTCTCTGAATCTATCGGATTTTCTATAAAATAAACTTCAAGATTATGCTTAAAAAATTCAAGCATCGAGTTATAGATTCCTTTGTTTGTTATAGCTTTTTTAGTTTGATTTTCATAAGAAGTTATGTTTGAAAAAGAAGATACCACAAGAATTAAACAATCTTGTATATCAACAAACGATATTTTGCTCTCATTTTTGTTATATTTATTAAGTTTTTTTATTAACGAATCAAATTGAGTTACAAAAGCAGATTTTACTGCCTTCTCAGGAGCTCCTCCGTGCTCAAGCCAACTGGAATTGTGATAATATTCAAGTAAATTAACAGATTGAGAAAATGCCATTGCAGCATTAATTTTGAGCTTATATTCAGGTTTGTCTTCTCTATCTTGCGTTATTTTTTCTTCTCTAAACTGTTGAATAGGAGCTATTGTATTTCCTTCAGAAATTTCTTCAACATAGTCTACTAATCCGTTTTTGTATAAAAATTTTTCTTCAGAAAATCCTGATTCATTTTCGATTCTAAATATAAACAAAATTCCACTGTTAATTATAGCCTGTCTTTTTATCATAGATTTTATTATTTCATCATCTATAGATATCTCAGTGAAAACTTGTTCATCAGGCTTCCACTTGATTTTTGTTCCTGTTTTCGATTTACTCAATTTTGATTTTTTTAATCCTCCAACATTTTCTCCTTTTAAAAATTTTAACTTATATTCAAATCCATCTCTATGTATAATAGCCTCCATATATTCTGAAGCATATTGAGTAGCACAAAGACCAAGACCATTCATTCCAAGAGAATACTCATATGTAGAATTATCATCATTATTATATTTTCCTCCCGCATAAAGTTCAGTGAAAAGAAGTTCCCAATTGTATTTTTTCTCCTTGCTGTTAAAATCCACCGGTATTCCTCTACCAAAATCTTCTATTTCGAGAGAATTATCTATATATTTCGTGAGTATAATCCTTTTTCCAAATCCTTCTCTTGCCTCATCTATGGAGTTAGATAATATTTCAAAAACGCAGTGTATACATCCATCTATCCCGTCAGACCCAAAAATTACTGCAGGTCTTTTGCGAACTCTGTCCGCTCCTTTTAATGATGAAATGCTTTCATTATCATAAGTCTTCAATTTTCCGCCTCCTTATTGTGCTTGTCTTAAACTCGACTACTATCTCAATAACAAATGTATTATACATTCTCTATCTTATCAGATTCAAAGATTACTGCAGTCCTTTTGCAAACTTTGTCTGCTCCTTTTAATGATGAAATGCTTTCATTATCGTAAATCTTCAATTTTCTGTCTTTTTATTGTGGTTTTTGCCTTAAATAATGTAAACAGTTGCAAAAAATATGTCAAATATGTATAAAAGAATAAGGAGGAAAGCAAATGAAATTTTCAAGTAAAACGATGAATTTAAACATAAAAAACCAAGTAGGATACCTAACATTCAAAAAACTAGAAGAATTTAAATTTATACGACATGCATTTTCTACAAGATTAGGAGGAGTTAGCTCAGGAAATTTTGCTACATTAAATCTAAGTAAAAAAGTAGATGACAAAGAAAAAGTAGAAGAAAATATCCAAAGATTTTGCAAATCTGCCGGATTTGAAAGAGAGTCACTTTGCTTTATAAAACAAAATCATGGAACAAATGTCAAAGTCGTCACTAACAGCCAAGAAAACAATGAAGAATTCTTTGACGGAAGTATAACAAATATCAAAAATTTTACTCTAGTCACTCTTCATGCAGATTGTTCTCCTATTTTCATTGTGGACCCTGTGACTAAATCTATCGGAATGTTACATGCAGGATGGAGAGGAGCAGTTGCTGACATATCAAAAGAAGCAATCTTAAAAATGAAATCAAACTTTGGATCATTGGCCGAAAATCTCATATGTTGCATAGGGCCATCAATAGGACCATGTTGTTTTGAAATACAAGAAGACGTTCAACAAGAATTTGAGAAAATCAGCTCAAAATTGATAAAAAAAAGAGATAATAAAATTTATGTTGACATTTTTGAATGCAATAAAATAAACCTTTTGAAATCAGGAGTTAAAGAAGAGAACATATTTACATCTAACCTTTGTACAAAATGCAATCACGAGCTTTTATTTTCCTATAGACAACAAGGTAAAATTCATGGGAATATGGCAGCAATGATAGAATTAATATAAAATAAATCTGCAAAAAGCACGAAATTCTGCCTATTATTACAATAAATTTGCCTGTTGCCCAAAGAATAAAATAACACCAGAAGAAATGAACATTATTCCAAAAATGGTAAGCCATCAAAATTTAAAATTTTTTTTACTCAACTGTCACTGATTTAGCTAAATTTCTAGGCTTATCTATATCCCTGTCATTCAAAAGAGCAAAATAATAAGCAAACAATTGCAACGGAATAACCGTTAGTGAAGGAAGCATCATTTTCGGAACATTCGGAATAGGAACAACTTCATCTACTTCCAAATCCACTGAATTTAATTTTTCCTCATTCGCTATGGCTATCACAGTAGCTCCACGAGCTTGAACTTCTCTTATGTTGCTAAGAGTTTTTTCAAACAATTTTTTATCAGTTAAAATTGCTATAACTAAAGTTCCTTGCTCTATTAAAGATATAGTGCCATGTTTCAGCTCCCCTGCAGCATAGGCTTCAGAATGCAAATATGACAATTCCTTGAATTTTAAAGATCCTTCCCTACAAGACGCATAATCAACTCCCCGGCCGATGAAGAAAACATTATCTTTATCCTTATATTTTTTCGCCATATCATAAATTTTTTCCTTCATTTCGAGCATTTTTTGAACAAAATCAGGAAGAGACAACAAATGTTTTACATACTCTCTATAGATATCATCTGAAATTTTTCCAACTCGTGATGATATATATAAAATCAACATATACATAACTGCTAACTGAGCACTATAAGCCTTCGTAGTTGCAACCGCTATTTCTAATCCTGCCCAGGTATATATCACGTGATCTGCTTCTGATGCAATAGAGCTCCCAACTACGTTGACTATTGCTAAAGTTTTTGCTCCTCTTCTTTTCGATTCCCTCAAAGCAGCCAAACTATCTGCTGTTTCTCCAGACTGGCTTATTATTATAACTAAAGTTTTTTCATCTATTGCAGGAATTCTATATCTAAACTCTGACGCCAAATCAACAATAGTAGTTATTCCGGTCATTTTTTCGAAAGAATACTTTGCAGCTGCTCCAACGTGGTAGGACGACCCACATGCAACTATATATATTTTGTTTACAGATTCTACCAATTCATCGAGATTTTTTATGGAAATCTTATTATCTACTATTCTCGGAGCTATTGTTTCCTTTATGGCCTCAGGTTGTTCCATAATTTCCTTCATCATGAAGTGTTCGAATCCTTCTTTTGTGCTTGATCCTATTTTCCAATCTATATGGGTAACTTTTTTGTCCAATTCTTTTCCGTTAAAATCATAAAATTTAACTTTATCTCCTTTGAAATATGCAATTTCGCATTCTTCTAGTCTGCAAATATCTTTGGTTTTATCAACAAATGCAGCAACATCTGACGCAATATAATTTTCTTCATCTCCAAATCCAATAATAAGAGGACTATCTTTTTTCACCGCTATTATAGTATCTGGAAAATCAGAACACAAAATTGCTAGTGCAAAAGAACCCTCCAAAAGATTCACTGTATCTCTAACCGCTTTCAAAAAATCTTTTCCATCATATAGTGAATCTATCAATGCTGAAATCACTTCTGTATCAGTCTGAGACAAAAACTTTACTTTTCTTCTTCTGAGAGATTTTTTCAACTCAAGATAATTTTCTATTATCCCGTTATGAACAACAGCTATTTTTCCAGATTGACTAACATGTGGGTGAGCATTCACATCAGAGGGCTTACCGTGAGTAGCCCACCTTGTATGAGCAATTCCAGTATTTACGACGCCTTTTTTGACATCAAAATCTTTTGAAACTGCAACACTCTTTCGCAAAACGGATATTCTTCCTTTTTTTTTCATCAGCTTAATTTTGTCATCTCCACAAATAGCTATTCCAGAAGAATCGTATCCTCGATACTCCAACTTTTCTATTGCGTTCAAAAGAAACTCAACAGAATTTCCCTTTCCTATATATCCTACTATTCCGCACATACAATACCTCACAGATTAAAAATACAAAAGGTGACTCTACTCTAAAAATAGAATTAAGTCAACATCATTTTTCGTAATTATATTTCAAAAATTTTGAGATGTGCACAAATTTTTCAAAAAGATGTGTAAATCTTGTAAATTAATGACTCAATTTTTTCACAAATTTTACAGGCTTCTTCTTTGGAAACAGAATTGTATAAAATATAAAACTTTATCAATGGCTCAGTTCCAGAAGATCTTACAAAAAGAATATTATTTTTCTCAAATTCTATACCTAACATATCAGATTTGGGCAAACAAATTTTTGCTTTTTCGTTATTTACAAAATTAATTTTTTCAGAAACTCTATAATCGCTTATTGACACAACATCTCTCTGATTATCGAAAAAATATTTTTTGAACTTTTGAATAGATTGTTTTATTTTTTCAGGATTAGATTCTTTAAAGGAAATGTTTTTTTGCATGTGATATCCGAATTTTTCATAAAGACTTTCCAATATATCCACACAATTTACATTTTGATACTTGTAAAATGAAACCATCTCACAAAAAAACGCGGCAGACGAAATTCCATCTTTATCTCTAACATTGCTATCTAGCAAAAAACCATTGCTCTCTTCGAATCCCATAAGAAATGAATTAATATTGCCGTTCTTTTCAAGATTATCCATACACTCCGCTATATATTTGAACCCTGGAAGAGTCTCGATACACTTCATTCCATAAAATTTTGCTATCGAGTTTACCAAACCACCTGTAACCACACTCTTAACGACTAAATAAGATGTTCTATCTCTACGTTTTTTACCTAAATAATCTAAAAATAAAGCAGCAACTTCTATCCCTGATAAAATTCTATAGTCATTTTTATATCTCAGTGCAATTCCTAATCTATCACCATCAGGGTCATTTAGAATAATCAAATCTGAATTGTGTCCTTTTGCCAATTTCAAAGATAAATCAAAAGAATGTAACTTTTGAGGATCAGGAGGATTGCAAGATTTGAAACTAGAATCACGAAGTTTTTGCTCCTCAACCACGTGAATATTTTTAACACCATTGAATAAACATCCGAACAAATCCAAAGAACACCCATTTAATGGAGAATATGTTATATCTAAATTATTTAAATCTTTGAAATTTATTTTTTGTTTAAAAATATCTACATATTTTTCAACAAGCTTGTTTGATACAAATTCTATTTTTCCGTCCTTCAAAGATTTCTCAAAACCTAAAAATTCAACACTAAACGGGTCCACTGACCTAAATCTTGTTGAAATTTCATCAACGTTAGTAGGTTGTGCCCCGTTAGAATCGTAAATTTTGTATCCATTGTATTCAGGAGGGTTATGGCTTGCTGTTATCATCACTCCTCCAGATGCAGATAAATTTCTTATCGCAAACGATAAAAGACCTATTGGCTGCGGATTTTTAAAAAAGTGAACTTTGACTCCATGAAATGCAAAAACTTCAGCCGATGTCTTTGCAAAAACATCAGACGATTTTCTTGTATCGTAAGAAATAACTACAGACGGGTTCTCAAATTTTTCAACTAAAAATGATGCGAAAGAATAAGAAATTTGCCTTACAGTGAAGATGTTCAATCTATTTGTTCCCATTCCAATAAGCCCGCGCGCTCCAGCAGTGCCGAAACTTAAAGAAGAGCCAAAACGATCAGAAATCCCCCCATCATCAGAAGCCATATTCAAAAGCTCTGACAACAGTTCTGAATTCTTTACATTCTGGCACCAATGATCATAAACAAATTTTGAATCCATCGAAAAACCGTAAAATCACAAAAATTAGAATTAATAAACTAATTATACCTACTCACAGAAATCTTAACACCCGGTCCCATAGTGCTAGCAACAGAACACGATTTAACAAACTGTCCTTTTGCAGCTTCTGGCCTAGATTTCACAATTGCCTCCATGAGAACATTGAAATTCTCAGCTAATTTCTCTGCTCCGAACGAAGCCTTACCCAAAATACAATGAATAATATTACTCTTATCAAGCCGATACTCAACCTTACCGGCTTTTATGTCTCTTACAGCCTTTGCGATATCAGGAGAAACAGTGCCAGCTTTTGGATTTGGCATCAATCCACGTGGACCTAAAATTTTACCAAGTTTACCAACCGTGCCCATCATGCTAGGAGTGGTAACCAAAACATCAAAATCAAACCAATTTTCAGATTGGATTTTTTCAATGAAATCTTCAGCTCCAACATAATCAGCCCCCGCATTTTTCGCCAAAGATTCATTTTCTCCTTTGCAAATTGCCAAAACTTTCAAATTCTTTCCGGTCCCGTGCGGCAAAACCAAAGCTCCTCTAACTTGTTGATCAGCATGACGAGAATCCACTCCTAATCTGATGTGAACCTCAATCGTTTCATCAAATTTTGCCTTAGCAGTTTGAACACAAATTTTCAAAGCCTCTTCAGGATTATAAAAAGTATCCCTATCGTAAAGTTTACAACTTTCTAAATATTTCTTTCCATTACTCATATCTTTCCTCCATATTAGTGGTTTTAACGAATTAAATTCTTCCACAGATTGCTACTAAACTGCCTCCTCTATTACTTCTACTCCCATACTTCTCGCAGTCCCCGCAATCATGCTCATTTCAGCTTCAAGAGAAGCTCCTGTCAAATCAGGATGTTTAGTTTCTGCTATTTTCCTCAGTTGCTTCTTAGTAATTTTAGCAACTTTAGTCTTATTTGGCTCTCCTGAACCCTTGTCAATTCCACACTCCTTGCGAATTAAAGCCGCAGCAGGAGGGGTTTTGATAACAAAATCAAAAGATCGATCTTCATATATAGTAACCACAACAGGAATTACCATATCTCCTTTATCTTTTGTTTGGTCATTAAATTTTTTAGTGAAATCAACTATATTGATTCCATGAGGGCCTAAAGCAGTTCCTACAGGAGGAGCTGGATTAGCCTTCCCGGCGAGAATCTGTAATTTAACTTGTGTAACCATTTTTTTAGCCATAACAACATCTCCAAAAATTATTTTATAGGTACAACATCCTCGAGTTGAAGTTCTATCAAAGTTTCACGCCCAAACATAGATACAAGTACCTCAACGATTTGTTTCTTTAAGTCAATATTCTTGACAACCCCGGAAACTCCACCAAGATTCTCCTCTGTAATCTGAACTGTATCTCCAATTTTGTAGGGGACAACAACCTCTTTCGGCTTTTCAATTCCAAATTTCTCGATTTCCTGCTTTTTGAGAGGAGAAGGAGGATTCCCAACAAATCCAAGACACCCTTTTATGTTTCTCCTAGAAACAACTTGATGAAGATCGTCACTCAGGACCACTTTGGCAAAAACATAACTCGGATAAACTTTTTTTGACACTAAACGTTTTTTCCCATCTTTTATTTCTTCGATCTCTTTTTTAGGAACTTTTATCTCTAAAATATCATCCTCTAACCCGTAATTTTTAGCAACAGTCAATATGCTGGATGCTACTTTATCTTCGTATCCTGAATAAGTTTGAACAACATACCATTTAGCTTCTTCCAGCCTAGACATTGATTAACTCCTTAAATTTCACCTAGAAATAGACATCACTAATCTAAACAAACGGTCAAAACCTACATCTATGACCCAAACAAAAGTTCCTACCAAAAATATCATCACAAGAGTTATTCCTGTATTTTTAAAAGTTTGTCTCGGAGTGGGCCAAACAACCTTTTTCACCTCTTGGAAAAAATCCCCAATAATATCAAGATAATTTCGTTTTTTGCCTTTACGTTTCTCCATATAATCACTCCTTCACGAAAGAATTACTTAGTTTCTTTGTGTAAAGTATGCTTTCTGCAAAAACGGCAATGTTTCTTCATTTCAAGTCTGTCGGGATTATTCTTCTTGTTTTTCATAGTATCATAATTCCGACGTTTACATTCACCGCATGCAAGTGTAACTTTCACTCTCATTGATATACCTCCAAACTACTGGTCTGCATTCTACAACTAAAAAAAATGTTAGTCAATAGGTTCAGATTTATTTTGGCTTCCAAGAACGTTAAAAATTTTTTCCTTTACCAAATCATAAATGGAATCTCTTGCTACACCAAGATATCCTCTAGGGTCAAATTTGGACGGAAAATCATTCATAAACTTTTTTATTGCTAAAGTAGTAGCTAAACGTAAGTCTGAATCTATATTTATTTTGCAAACTGACATTTTAGCAGCTTTACACAACATATTCTCCGGAATTCCACTTGTATTTCCTACTTCGACTCCATATTTTCTAATTTCATCTACGACACTTTTTTTCACAGATGAAGCTCCATGCAAAACAATTGGAAAATCAGGTAATATTTTTTCTATTTTCTGCAATATATCGAATCTCAAATTTGGAACAGTGTCTTTACTAAACTTGTTTACTCCATGGCTGGTTCCTATAGCTATTGCAAGAGAATCAACTCCAGTCTTTTCGACAAACTCTTTAACTTGCTCAGGGTCAGTAAAAAGAGAGTGCTGATGAGCACACTCTACATGATCTTCTATTCCTTGCAATCTCCCAAGTTCCCCCTCTACACTTACATCTTTTTTGCGAGCATATTTCACTACTTCAGATGTTATTTTGATATTTTCTTCAAACGAAAGAGAAGAACCGTCTATCATAACTGATGTAAATCCATTGTCAATACAAGATTTACAAATCTCAAAAGAACTTCCGTGATCAAGATGCAAAGCAGCTTCTATTCCATTCTCTCGAACGGCCAACTTTACTAATTCTTGAAGGTAACTAATTCCTGCATATTTAAGAGCTCCCTGAGAAATTTGGAATATAACAGGAGAATTTAATTCTTTGCATGCTTTCGCAATTCCTTGAACTACTTCCATATTGCATACATTAAAGGCACCTATAGCATATTTACCTCTGTACGCATTTTTGAACATCTTTTTTGTATTTACTAACGACATAAAACCTCCTGGCTATTTTTCTTATCTTTCTTGTTCTCTCATAACTAAAAACGAAGACAAATAAATTGCTAAAACTATCATTGAAATATTAATTCCTGATTTTATAAACATATAAAATCCTAAAGTCATCATCGGAATTATAAACATTACCGACACTACAAAAGAAATTTGCTTTGTTCGAAAATCATCAAAAAATCTTCTCAAAAATATCGAAAATATTTGGCCACCATCCAACGAAGATATAGGAATAAAATTCACTAATCCTATCAGAAAACTCTGAACTGACAAAATTTTTAAAATTTCCAATTTTGAGAAATTGTAAATTATTCCGAATATCAATGCAAAAATCATATTAAACAAAGGACCAGCCATAATTATAACAATTTCTTTTGTATATGGCAAGTTGAAAGATTCATTTTTAACTATATCTACACTAAAAACATTAATATTTATCTCAATTATTTTTTTATTAAATAACAATAACAAAAATATATGTCCTAGTTCATGAACTAAAGATAAAAATAAAGCTGACAAAAATTCTATTCCACTTACGATAACTAAAAACGAACATAAAGCAAAAAAATAAAAACTAAAGTTTATTTTTATTCCAAAAAAATTTATCCCTATTATTTCAAATCTCCACTTATCTTAATCCAGCTAATTTTAAATTTGCACAATGTTCTGAATATGTTTTCGCAAAGTAAGTTCTACCATTATTATCGTTACAAAAGTAAAAGTAATCTGTATTTTTAGGGTTAATAGCATCAATTATAAATTTTAGTCCTGGAGAACAAACAGGACCCGGAGGATATCCTTTTATTTCATATGTATTGTAAATACTCTTGAAATTTGCAGGAATTTCTTCTTTTGACCTGTAGGGATAGTACATAGTTGAATCCATTTGCAAAAAATCAAGACCATATTCTCCAAACTTGCTTTTTCCGCCAGATTTCAAAGTGCCCAATCTATTATGAATTACGGAAGAAATTTCAGCACCATCTTCAAGTGGACTTTCTGATTCAAGCATAGAAGCTATAATTAAAATTTGTTCAAGAGAATATCCATCAGGAATTTTCAAATTTTTAGTTTTCAAATCGAAATTTACCAAAAACTTTCTCAAAACTGCCAAAGGAGGCTCATCTTTCAAGAAATCATAAGTATCAGGGAAAAGATATCCCTCAAGAGAGAAATATTTATCTTCAGACTCGTTATTCAAAAACGAAAACTCTTTTTTTAATTCTAAAGAGTCACATGCTTCAAAAAAATCATTTTTTTTAACTACTCCATTTTGTTGCAACAGATTCGCAACTTCGTGAATATTTAATCCTTCTGGAAACGTTATTCTGACGGAGTGAACTTCAGGCTTTTTCTTGTACTTTGAAACAAAGTGCCTAAACACGAAAAAAGATGCTATCAGAAACACTACAAACAACAATGCAAAAAAGAATTTTTTCGCACTTTTTTTAATATTTATCACCAATTTAACTACCTAAAATTTTATCAATAGCAGAAAGTTTTACGCATAAACAAAAAAGATCAACAGCTTTGCCTATTTCTTCCAATGAAGGATAAGATGGAGCTATCCTGATGTTTGAATCGTCAGGGTCATTTCCATATGGATAAGAAGACCCTGCAGGAGTAATAACTAATCCTGCTTCTTTGCACAATTTTTCCACTTTTTTCGCACTTCCGTAGGTGTAAACACTTATGAAATATCCTCCCTTCGGATTAGTCCATTTTAGAATTTTATTTTCAGAAAACTCGTTCTTAAATTTATTAAGTATCATTTCAAACTTTGGACGCAAAATTTTCGCATGATTTTTCATATGCAACTTTATATTCTCAATATTCTTTAAAAACTTAACGTGTCTAAGTTGATTTACTTTATCAAACGATACTATTTTCCTTGAAAAATAATTTCTCATGCTTTTGAAATTTTCTCCCAAACATCCTATTGCTGCAATTCCAGCAGATGCAAAAGTTATCTTCGAAGTAGAACAAAATGCTATTGGCAAATTTTCATTTCCACTTTTTACACACTCATCAAAAATATTCGCAATTTGAATATCCTCGTATAAATCGTGCACACTATACGCATTATCCCACAATATTTTGAAATCTTTTGCACGAGGTTTTAAGTTTGCTAACTCTCTTACAACTCTGTCAGAATAAACAATTCCCTCGGGATTAGAATACTTAGGAACACACCATATCCCCTTTATTGAATCATCGTATGAAATTAAACTCTTAATTTTTTCAATATCAGGTCCTTCTTCATTCATTCCAATGGGAATCATTTCTATTCCAAAAAATTCGCACAACTGGAAATGCCTATCATATCCAGGAGAAGGACATAAAAACTTCACTTTTTGTGAACTCCAAGGAGGACATCCATTTACTCCTTTTATGAAAAAATTCGCTATCACATCGTGCATAAGAGAAAGGCTTGAGCCTCCTCCTACAATGGTGTCTTCTGCAGAGCATCCCATAAGATGTGACATAAGTTCGCGAGCTTCAGGGAGTCCTTCTAAACACCCATAATTTCTTACATCGAATCCTGAAGAAACAAAATCATCATCTACATTTTTTAAAATTTCTTTAGACAAATCAAGTTGCTCGTTCGATGGTTTTCCTCTAGACATATTCAAAGAAAATTTTTTGATTTTAAATTCAGAGTATATTTTTTCAAGTTTTCTTTTTTCTTCTTCGAGATTTTTTCTATCGACTTTAAAGTAATTCATAATAACCTCCATTTTGCATGATACCATATGTATAATTTTATGTCATATTTTAATACGTATAACTATGATTAGAATATATTTTTACATAAATCTAAGTAAATACATAGTAAAATTTGTTATTCTGGGAGTAGTTAGTATAATATTGCTCGCGATATTTTATTGTTTTATCAAAGTTTAGGAGAAAAAATTGAAAGTAAAAGTAGAAGTATCAGCTCGACATGTTCATTTGTGCCAAAAAGATATAGAATCACTATTCGGACCTGGATATGAACTTAAAATTAAAAGATTTCTCTCTCAACCTGGGCAATTTCTGTCTGAAAAAAAGGTTAGTATAAAAATTAATGATAAAAAAATAGAAAATGTCTCAGTTTTAGGTCCCGCAAGAAGAGAAACACAAATTGAAATATCTTTGACAGATGCAAGAAAACTCAGAACTGATGTGCCAATTAAAGAATCTGGCGATATTGCTAACTCTCCAGGATGCATTTTAGAAAGCTCTAGGGGAGAAATTATCATCGAAAAAGGATTAATAGTTGCTAAAAGGCACATTCATGTGAATTCGAACGATAATGCAGCAAAAATTTTCAAAAACGGAGAAGAATGCAACTTAAAAGTTGAAACAAAATATAGGTCGATAATTTTTTGCAAAACAGTTATCAGAATATCAGATAATTTCAAGTTTGCTGCTCATATTGACACCGACGAAGCAAATGCAGCAGGAATTTCAGGAGAAACTTTCGGGGAAATTATCAAATTATAATTAAGATTTTTAATGAAATTTCCATAATTCACGGATATTGTACGAACCGGTATTTTATTTTTCAAACATTTATAAAGATTTTTCCTTAAAAAATTTGGTATAATAAATATACATGATTTTGCTATTGCAATTTTTTGTGCAATATGGTAGAATCATTTTGATTGAATCGATAATATCAAGTTTGGTGGTGCTTTAAAGATTGAGTAAATCTGTAAAATTTGACGAAATAAAGAAAAAATTTCTGGATATGGAGTTTTCAAATTTGAATTTTCCACAGAGGGATGCTGTCTTTCACGTAGATGGAAATCTTCTTGTTTTGGCAGGAGCAGGTAGTGGTAAAACTACGGTAATAATAAACAGAATATACAACATGATTGTTTATGGAAATCTATATAATTCCGAGGATGTTGATTGCGATGCAAAAAGTTGTAAATTGCTTTCTGAAGGATTAAAAAATGGGAAAAAACTTAGCGAATTTTCCGATATCGTTAAGCTCCATCCTATTTCTCCAGAGAATATTCTCGCTATAACGTTTACAAATAAGGCATCCAAAGAGATAAAAGACAGGTTGAACAAAAGATTAGGAGATGTGTCGAATAAAATTTGGGCTTCTACGTTTCATTCAATGTGTTCTAAAATTTTAAGAAATTATGCTGAATTAGTTGGGTATACAAATGATTTTACTATTTATGATTCAGATGATCAAAAAAGGTTAATAAAAGAATGTGAGAAAATTTTAAACATTGAGGAAAAAGTTTTTCCAGTAAAGTCGTGTATATCAGCAATTTCAAGTGCAAAAGATGAATTTATGTCAGCATTCGATTTCAAAGTGAAGCATGAAAACAACTTCAGAATGTCCAAAATAGCAGATATTTATGCTCTATATGAGGAAAAAATGAAAAAATCTGATGCCATGGACTTCGATGATTTGATATTTAATACTGTGAAAATTTTTAGAGAGAATAAGAAAATCCTGAATTTGTATAAGAAAAAATTTAAATATATTATGGTGGATGAATATCAAGATACTAGTAAATCCCAGCATGAGTTAATTAAACTTTTATCGGGAAGCAAAGGTAATTTGTGTGTTGTCGGAGATGATGACCAAAGTATATACAAATTCAGAGGAGCAAACGTAGAAAATATTCTAGATTTCGATAAATATTTCAAAGATGTTAAAGTTGTGCGGTTGGAGCAGAACTATCGGTCTACTAAAAACATTTTGGATGCTGCAAATTCTGTTATACAAAATAATTCTGCTAGGAAATCGAAGAAACTTTGGACTGAATCTGCTGCGGGAGACAAAATTCATCTTCATGTGGCATACAGTGAACACGATGAAGCAGGAGTTATATCTTCTGAAATTCTCAAAAGAGTCGAAGAAGGTAGAAAATATTCAGATTTTGCTATTTTATACAGAGCAGGTTCGCAATCTGGAGTAATAGAAAAATTCTTGGTTAAGAACAATATTCCATACAGAATGGTCGGTAATGTTAGATTTTTTGATAGGAAAGAAGTTAAAGATTTAATAGCTTACCTTAGTGTTATAAATAATCCCAGAGATGAAGTAAGACTAAAAAGAGTAATCAACAGACCAAACAGATCGATTGGTGAAAGAACCATGCAGTCTATATCTAAAACTGCAGAAAAAACAGGAAAAACTTTTTACGAGATTATACAGAGTGCTTCTAATTATCCTGATCTCCAAAGAGCATCTGCAAAAGTTTTGAGTTTTTCCAGCATAATCGACCCGTTAATTGAAGAAAATAATAACGGTATGAAGCTCTCGGATTTATACAAATCTCTTATAGATATATCTGGATATGTTGAATTTATAAGATCAAGCGAAGACAACTTCAACGAAAGAATGGAAAACATAAAAGAGTTAGGAAATTTTATTGCAAAATTTGAAGAGGAAAAAAGAGAAAACGCATCTTTGTCTTCGTTTTTGGAGGAAATTTCTCTAATCTCTGATTCTTCCGTTTCAAATGAAGATGAGGAAAAAGGATTCGTAACTCTTATGACTGTCCATGCATCCAAGGGATTAGAATTTCCAGTAATTTTCTTGCCTGGATTCGAAGAAGGAGTATTTCCAGGTCAGCAATGTCTTTATGACGAAAATGAAATAGAAGAAGAAAGACGATTGGCGTATGTTGCTATCACGCGGGCAAAAGAAGAACTTTTCATTTTGAATGCGACTAGCAGAATGACTTTTGGGAGCACATCTCATAATAAACCCTCGAGATTTATTTCAGAAATTCCGGAAAAGCTCATCACGGTTACTAAATCAAGAGAATGGAAAAAAATACCAGTAGGTCAGCGCATTCCGGAATCAAGTCAAGATATAAAAGTGAAATCTGTTGTTTCCGCGAGAAGTTTCGGAATGGGTGGAATTAATCCTTTGGTTTCTCGCAAAAAAAGTGATAAGGTTTACGTTTTAGGAGACATAGTAGACCACGCTATATTTGGTCATGGAGTAGTGACATCTATTTTTGACATTGGAAATGAGTCTCTTTTGGAAATTAATTTTGATAAATCGGGTAAAAAAAGGATTCCTAGCTCTCGGTTATAAATTTTATATTTGACTTTTTTTTAATTTTTTGTATCATCAAACTGTCTTGTATTGATTATCGAAAAGGAGGAAAATTATGGCTATTGTACCTAAAAGGAAAACGTCTAAAGCAAGAAGAAATAAGCGTAGGGCTAATTGGAAACTTAAGCTTCCTACCATAAGAATTTGCGCCCACTGTGGAGCATATCATAGATCTCACAGAGTTTGTGCAAATTGTGGATACTACCGCGGCAGGCAAGTTATAATAAAAAAAGAAGATTAAAATGTCAAAAAACTTAACTTTTAGTTGTAATCCTGTTGTATCTATAGTTGGCCGGTCTAATGTTGGAAAGTCTGCTCTTTTTAACAAAATTGTTGGGAAAAGAGTGTCGGTAGTTCATGATTCACTGGGTGTAACTCGGGATAGAGTGTGTTCAGAGTTCGAGTGGAGAGGTCGAAAATTTACCCTGGTTGACACAGGTGGCTTAGAGTTTGATACCAATGATTCCATTAAATCGATGATAGAAGAACAAGTTAAATTTGCTATTAGTTCTTCTGATTTGGTTTTGTTCGTTGTTGATTATAAATCTGGTTTGATGAATCTTGATAAAGAAATCGCTTTTTTGCTTCGAAAAAATTCGAAAAATATCATCATTTGTGTAAATAAATGCGATAACACTAGAGATTTGAATTCGATAGGTGAATTTTATTCACTTGGATTTGATGATTTGATTGCTATATCTTCTGTCCACGGTCATGGAACAGGAGATTTGCTCGATTTGATATGTGAGAAAATTCCAGAAAAAAAGCAAAATTTTAATACTAAAGACTACATAAGTGTTTCAATTATCGGTAAACCAAATGTCGGAAAATCTTCCATTATAAATAGACTTTGTGGAGAACAAAGATCAATAGTAGCTGATTTTTCAGGAACAACGCGAGACTCCATAGACACGATGCTGGAATTTAATGGAAAGAACTACTTAATCGTTGATACTGCGGGAATAAGAAGAAAAAATAATCTTAAATCAAGTATAGAAAAATATAGCACTTTCAGAGCTTTAGATTCCGTCGAACGAAGTGATGTCTGCCTAGTAGTAATTGATGCATCCGAAGGGATAACGTCACAAGATGCGAAAATTGCAGGAATCTCTAAAAATTATAATAAATCGTGTATTATATTGGTAAATAAATGGGATAAACTTGAATCTAATACTCAAAATGTTATCGATTTTGAAGAGAAAATAAGAGAGAATTTTAAATTTGCATCTTATGCCCCAATTATTTACATATCTGCAAAAACCGGCAGGAACTTTGACAAAATTATCCCTGCAATTGATAGAGTTTACAATTCTTTCAATAAAAGGGTGCCCACAGGAATCTTGAACTCATTCTTGGAAGATGCGATTTTTCGCACTCCTACTCCTAGCATAAAAGGAAAACAACTTAAAATATATTATATGACACAAACAGGAGTTAAGCCTCCTACGTTTGTTTTTTTCGTAAATAAATCGAAATTGTTCCATTTTTCATATCAGAGATATATCGAAAAAGGATTACGAAACTCTTTTGAATTTAGTGGCACTCCTTTGAGATTTGTGATAAGACAAAAGGGAGATTCGTTTGAAGATGAGCACAGTATCGAAAAAATTTATTGATTCGGAGGGATTTTATGTCTGAAGATTTATACTCTATTCTTGGGGTTTCAAAAAATGCGACAGATGATGAGATAAAAAAAGCGTACAGGAAACTCGCTAAAAAATATCATCCTGACTTAAACAAGGGAGATAAATCTGCTGAGGAAAAGTTAAAAAACATAAATAGAGCATACGAAACTCTTTCAGATAAGCAGAAAAGAGCCCAATATGACCAGTTTGGAACCACTGACCAAAACTTTGGAGGTTCAGGGGGATTTGGTGGAGGATTCAACGGGGGATTCAATGGAGGATTTTCTGGATTTGACTCTGATTTTGATCTAGGAGACATTTTTGGCAGTTTTTTTGGAGGATTTGGAGGCTCAGATTCTCGTTCAAGAAATGCTAGCAGAAGAGGTTCAGATATTGGCATCTCTGTATCGTTGAGCTTTGAAGAAGCAGCGTTTGGATGCAAGAAAAAAGTTCGATATCAAAGAGTTGCAACTTGTTCTTCTTGTTCTGGCACTGGAGCTAAAAATGGCACTTCTAAGACTCGATGCAGAACTTGTGGAGGCACAGGGCACATAGTCATGGGGCAGAGAACTCCTTTCGGAACTATTCAAACTTCTCAAATATGTAATGCGTGTGGAGGAACTGGTCAAATTATTGAAAATCCCTGCAGCGTTTGCAATGGAAGCGGCAGGGTGCGCAAAACTGAGGAATTAGAGATAAATATCCCTGCAGGTGTAGACAATGGTCAGACCCTTAATATACGCGGGAAAGGCAATTCTGGCACTAATGGAGGAAGTTCAGGAGATCTGCACATCGAAATAGGAGTCAACTCTCATCCAGTTTTTTCCAGAAAAGACAACGATGTCTACTGCGATGTTCCTATTACTTTTGTTCAGGCGGCTCTCGGTGGAGATGTAACTGTTCCTACTCTCGATGGGAAAGCAGAGTATCATATTCACGAAGGCACACAACCTGGAGATATCTTCAGGTTAAAAGGTAAGGGGATTCCTTCAATTCACGGGTATGGCCGCGGGGACCAGCTAGTTAGAGTGATTATAGAAATTCCGAGAAATTTAAGCGAAGAGCAAAGAAGTCTTTTGAACAAATTTGAATCTCTTTCGAGCCCCAAAAATTACCAAAAAAAGAAATCATTTTTCGAGAGAATTAAAAAGCTTTTTTCAAATTGGTAATCTCAAGAATATAATTTTAAAGATATTCGTGTATGAAATTATTCAGTGCAATCATAGAAATTTTAGGGAATCTAAGTAAGAAGTGAAAAAATATTTTTAATAAATTTGAATCTCTTTCGAACCCCAAAAATTACCAAAAAAAGAAATCATTTTTCGAAAGAATTAAAAAGCTTTTTTCAAATTGGTAAAAACAAACGCCCCTGGAAAACTCCAGGGGTGCCTGTAACGAAGCAAATTATTCATCCTTTAACCGTAGACTTAAACTGGTGGCCATATTTGATTTAAATTCTCTCGGGAAAATGTGTCTTCTGTAATTATTTTTTTATCATGAAGTTTCGCAAGTGCCCCTGCCAAAACCTTTAGCCCACCATCACCTCGAATTGCATTTGCAAAATCTTCTTCCTTTATACCTTTCGACTTATTTTTTATGACACTTATCGTGGAACACACACCAAGGCCAATACCACATAGTACCATCATTGTTTTGAACCAACCCAAGACCAGCTAAATATACATCCAACAAAACCTTGCTAGAAATATCGACAGCATCATTAACAGCAGTACACGCAGCTTTTGCAGTTTTTCTAGCCTCTTTATCCTTCCAAAAATTACTCAGATTTAATTTGTTAGCGTTATCCGTAGAACTTGCCGGTGACGATTTTGCATCCATCTTGCCACCATCAGATTTACTTTCACTATCAAGTTTCTGACTTTTGAAATAATCGACACAAACTGCAGTGTTGGATTTTGCACTGTCCCAAAGTTTCTCAACAGAATCCCAAGTTCGCCCCAAAAAATGCGTTGCTGCTACTGATAACCAAAAACACCTTACTAACATTGTTCCAATTAATGTTCCAATTGCCACAACAATCTCTCCTTTTTCAAATATGGCCTGCCCGGAGGGACTCGAACCCCCGATCTTCAGAATCGGAATCTGATGCGATATCCACTTCGCCACGAGCAGCGCTATTGTATAATACCACAAATTTTAAGTTTTGTCAACATTTTTTTCCACACTCGGATCATAACAATAATAATCTCTATATTCATCTAAAAAACTTTCGTGCACAAGTTTAAAATACCATTCGCACTGATGGCTGTGCGACCATTTGAGAATTATATCTTTAAGACTCTCAGTTTTATAAAGTCTATGAGAATCACTTAAACATCCCAAACGCAAAACCGAGCTAATTTTGTATCCACTTTTCGATTTCGTATACTTTGGCTGTAGACAAATTATGTGTCCTTCAGATCCCCAACCTTTGTCCGGTTGGCTAATGGACACTAAATAGTAGTTTTGTCCGTTTATTGTAACTTTACCGTCATCGCCTACTTCTAAAAGATCATTTTCTTTGTCACTATAATAGTTTGATATTCTAAATCGTACCTCTTCAAGACTCTTGAAACAACCAGATGGCTTCTTATCACAACCACAGTATCCAAAAATAGTTTTATCATCATTTGCAATTAGGCTATTAAAATAATTTAAATCTTGTAGAACCTTGTGGGAGCTGCCTATTCCACCATCTCTATTCTTTTTACTATTTTTTTTATCTTTAAAATCCAAATTTTTGCTTGGAGACACTGAAAATTCAAACTCTCCCAT